>CAZBRH010000014.1:7295-21876 GCA_964494245.1 uncultured Planctomycetota bacterium
GGATAGCCGCCCTTTTGTGGAATCAGAGCGATGACCGACTCACCACAAGCCCAACACGCCAAAGACGTTGACGTCAGCATCATCGTTCCGGTGATGAACGAAGAGGACAACATCGAACGACTGCACGCAGAAATCACCGCAACCATGTCCAAGCTTGATCAATCCTATGAAATCATTTACATTGATGACGGCTCGACCGATGGGACGTTCGGCAAACTCTGCATAATTCAACGTGACGACAACCACGCCCGGGTTATTCAGTTCCGCCGCAATTTCGGCCAAACCGCAGCGATGGCAGCAGGGTTCGACCACGCTCGAGGATCCGTCATCGTTCCGATGGACGGAGACCTTCAGAACGACCCCGCCGACATCCCTCGTTTGCTCGAATGCCTCGCCGACGGCCACGATGTGGTATCGGGCTGGCGAAGGGACCGAAAGGACAAGACGCGGAAAATCCCGAGCAAGATTGCCAATTGGCTCATTGGGCGCGTGACTGGCGTCCACATCCACGACTACGGCTGCACGCTGAAGGCGTATCGCCGCGACGTCGTCAAGCACATCAAGCTCTACGGCGAGATGCACCGATTCGTTCCGGCCATCGCAAGCTGGCACGGCGCCAGCATCGCCGAGATAGTCGTCAACCACAGACCACGGCTTCATGGCAAGACAAAATACGGAATGATCCGAACGCTCAAGGTCATCCTCGACCTCATTACGGTAAAGTTCTTGGGCGGTTATGGGACAAAGCCCATCTACTTTTTCGGGGCGATGGCCATCGCCCTTTTCGTCGGCGCGACGATCTCCGGCGCGGCCGTTTTCGTCCGCAAGTTCGTCTGGGGCTATTCGATGATCCGCAGTCCGCTTTTGCTGCTGACCGTCATGCTTATCGTGCTCAGCGCCATGTGCATCATGCTCGGTTTGCTGGCGGAGCTGATGGTGCGCACCTATCACGAATCCCAGGACAAGCCGGTTTACGTCATTCGCCAGACAATCGAGTCGCAACAACGCGGAAGTTGACACTAGGAGGTCTTGCTGGCGCACCACTCCCCTGTATAATGCGGTCGTGAGGCATTTTCCGAATCAAACGCGGCGAGCCGCCCGGCTCATTGCCATCCTCGTGCTCGCTGGCTGCAAGCCAACGTCAAGCGAGCAGGCGGTTCGGTTCATAAAGCGCCCCTACCTGCAAAACCCGGGCCAGAACGAAATAACAATCCGCTGGACAACCACGCTGCCGACAAAGTGCACGGTCCGTTATGGAGTGGGAGAGCCAATCTCGGCAATTCTAGAAGTCGAGCCGTTCGATTGGGCAGAGGCCGCTCCCCACAGGGAGGTGCGGGAGCATCTCTACCGCGCGCGACTGAGCGGGCTTAGGGGAAGCACATGTTATCGCTACGAGGTAACATGTGATGGCACAACGATTGGAGGAACATTCCACACCGCCAGATCGACCGCCGAGGCGTTCACATTCGTCGCTTACGGCGATTCCCGAACACAGGCGAACGTGCACTCGGCTGTCGCTTCCTGCTTCCGGCAGCATCGGCCCCGCTTTATCATCCACGTCGGCGATATGGTGAACTCTGGCTCGTACTCCGAGTGGCAGGGTCAGTTCTTTGACCCGCTTGGCGAGATCCTGCCCGATGTCCCGCTTTGGCCAGCGCGGGGCAACCACGAGGGCGACGCGGTCGCGTTTGCACAGCTTTTCGAACTTCCGCGAAATGTGACGTATTATTCGTTCGACTACGGCAACGCCCACTTTGTTTGCTTGGACTCGACGCAGGCACGAAACGCACAGATGCTCGCGTGGTGCGAAAGGGACCTCGCAGCGTCGAGGGCAACTTGGAAGTTCGTCTTCTTTCACCATCCCGCCTATGACGCAGGGCACTACGATTCGCGATGGGGCCGCGATGATTTCCTTCCGATCTTCCGCAGGCACGGCGTTGACTTCGTCCTGAGCGGCCACTCGCATAGCTACCAGCGGTTCCGCCCAATGTTCATGCGGGGACAGAATGAGGAGCATCCAATCACCTACATCGTGACAGGCGGCGGAGGAGCCCCGCCCTATGCTGTTCGAGGACACCCATACCTCGCCGGAGCAGAAGACGCATACCACTACATCGTCTTCCGCGTCGAAGGAGGCCATCTGTCGCTCCGGGCGCTTCGTCTTGACGGCAGCGAAATCGACACGCTGACCATCAGCAAAGCCGAGGGCCGCTTCGACAAGGAATACCTGTCGGAAGCTCTGCCCGAGGACGAGTTCGATCAAACGGAGGACAAGGAAACGAGGTAACGCGAGCAGGACTTCAAGTTCGGAATGAACTCGACCTGTAAGAGCTGGTTGTTTGCGTGTATTCGGCTCTGGACGACGCGCTGCGCGAGGTTCCATAGCGACATCGGGCTACGGCAATCCAAAATCCCGACGGAACACCCGTGCCAGTTGCAGTCAGCACAACCCCGAGCGGCGCGGTCGCGGAGTACTTCAGGACTGTGTGAATCACAGCAACACGCCCGAGGGCGAACTTGACAGGCGCGGACGGCTCGGATATTCTCCCTCCCCGTGCCGCGCCCTGTGGATCGCCCGGTAGGCGACTAAGATGATCCAAAAGACGTTCAAGTTGCGGAATCGAAGCAAGGCAGAAGTATATGTGCTCGCCGGAACACCGCCGATTCTGGTGAAGGACTACGGGAGTCGCGGACTGTTTGTGCGGCTTTTCGGCGGGATGTCGCTGCGCCGGGAAGCGAAGATGCTGCAGCGGCTTTCGGGCGTGAAGGGAATCCCGGCTTTTTTTCGCCGGATTGGTCGCTGCGCCATTGCGATGGAATACATCGATGCCCCGTCGCTCTCGGAGTGGAAAAAGACGCGCGATCTGCCTGAGGGGTTTGCGGAGCGGCTGGAGCAGCTGTTCGAGGCCGTCGAAAGTCGGGGCGTGTTTCACGGTGACCCACATTTCAAGAACATCCTTTGCGACCGGGAAGGTCAGCCATACCTGATTGATTTCTCGTTCTCATACCTACGCGGCTCATGGCCGATTCTCGACGGTTGGATCGTGCGGAACCTCCGAGTGCTCCGGGCAATGCGGCTCCATAAAATCCGCAGTGTGTTCTATGGAGAAAAGAACGAATCGCACGCTCCAACAACGTTCACATACCGCGTATCAAAGTGGCTCAAGGACGCTTACCGAAAATACAAGAAACATAGGAGAGAGGACTGAATGGGCATTCTCGCAAAGCTGAACTCGCGGCCGGTCGAGGCGGCAAAGCTCGTCGTCGTCTGGTGTTTCGCGGTCCTGATCGCGTGGTTCGGTCGGCCCTCGCCGTGGTCGCCGACGTTCGCGGTGGGACTGGGACTCATCGTCGCGGGGCTAGCCGTTCGCAGCTGGGCGGCCGGGCACCTTCAGCGGAATCGCGATCTGGCAACGTCGGGGCCTTATGCATACCTGCGCGATCCGCTCTACCTCGGACGACTGCTTCTCTTGTTCGGACTGGGCGTAATGGCAAACCGGGACGTGTGCTACGCAATGATGGCCATCGGGCTAATCTTATTCTTTGTAGACTATATGCCGCGCAAACTGCGAAAGGAGACGGCCCGCCTAGAAAAGCGCTTCGGCGAGCAATACCGGGCCTACCGTGCGGCAGTGCGGAGCTTGGTGCCGCGCCTGCGGCCGTATGAGGGACGATCGAAAAATCGATGGAGTTTTGCGCTTTATTGGGGAGAAAATCGAGAACAATGGTTCGTGCTTGGCGCGGCGCTTCTTGTCGCTCTGATGCTACGGGAATGGTGGCTGCCGTAAGTATTCGGCGCCCTTCCACGTCGGCGGCAGTTCCTGCTTGACTGCAACGTATATTCCGCTATGATATGGGCGAAAGAGGTGGTGCGCGTATGCCCGCCGCCCGCCTGCCGTCCTGTGGCCCTGTGCGATTCTCCACCGACAGGGTGCTTCCTCCGCGTGGAGGAACCGGCTTGCGGGAGGAGATGGTGTCCTCGTAAATCGGAAAACGGTCTCATGACGATTGGCAAAGAACTAATCAAGGAGCTCGACCAAGACAGGGAAGCAATTGAGCGCGAGGTCGAGGCGGCCTTCGCGGACGCGGCAAAAAGCAAGGAGGAAGAAGACGGCCTCTACGAGTCGTCGATGCAGAATTTCGAAGCAAACCACATCATCAAAGGACGTGTCATCAACGTGCGCGGCGACGACATTGTGGTCGATGTAGGGTATAAGTCCGAGGGAATTATTTCAGCGAGCGAGTTCGGCGGAGAACCGCCGGCTGTCGGCGACGAGATCGAAGTGCTCTTGGAGGGCGTCGAGAACGACTCGGGACTCGTTGCTCTGTCGAAGCGGAAGGCCGACCGCATCCGGGGCTGGGAACGGGTGATTGAGACGTGCTCCGAGGGCGACGTGGTCGAGGGGCGCGTCATTCGAAAGATCAAGGGCGGGCTTCTTGTGGATATCGGAGTGCCCGTCTTCCTGCCGGCGTCACAGGTGTCGATCCGCCGGATGGGCGACATTGGCCGCTTTATCGGTCAGACAATCCAGTGCAAGATCATCCGAATCGACACGGCGCGCCGCAACATCGTCGTTTCCCGCCGAAGGGTCATCGAAGAAGAGCGGGAAAGGATGAAAGAGGCCTTGATGAAGGAAATCGACGTTGGCCAAGTCCGCAAGGGAGTCGTGAAAAACATCACGGACTTCGGCGCATTTGTTGACCTGGGCGGAATCGACGGCCTCCTGCATATCACAGATATGAGCTGGGGCCGCATTAGTCACCCATCAGAGATGGTCGCCATTGATGACGAGATTGAGGTGGTTGTCCTGAACGTAGACCGCGAACGGGAGCGGATTTCGCTTGGGCTGAAGCAGAAGGAACCTAGCCCATGGGAGAACATCGAGCAGAAGTATCCCGTCGGGAGCAAGGTGCGCGGCCAGATCGTCAACGTGATGAGCTACGGCGCATTTGCGAAGCTCGAAGAGGGCGTCGAGGGGCTGATTCACATCTCCGAGATGTCGTGGACACGCCGTGTCGCACACCCATCGGAAGTTGTCGCCATCGGAGACATGGTGGATGTTGTCGTCCTGGGGATCGACAAGGAGAAGCAGGAAATCTCCCTGGGAATGAAGCAGACGGAAGTGAACCCGTGGACGCTTGTCGAGGAAAAATACCCGAAAGGCACAATCATCTCGGGCCGAGTGCGAAATCTGACGAACTATGGCGCTTTCATTGAAATCGAGGAAGGAATCGACGGGCTTCTGCACGTTTCGGACATCTCGTGGACAAAGAAGATCAACCACCCCTCCGAGGCGTTGAAGAAGGGCGACAAAATCGAGGCGATTGTCCTCTCCGTGGATCAGGAAAAGAAGCGCGTCGCGCTCGGAGTGAAGCAGCTCACAGCGGACCCATGGCTCGACCGCATCCCAGCCAAGTATAGCGTGGGCGACGTCGTGAAGGGGCGCGTCACGAAAGTCACAAACTTCGGCGTATTTGTTGAATTGGAACCAGACCTCGAGGGGCTCCTTCACGTTTCCGAGCTTTCCGACGAAAAAGTTGATCCCGAAGAATTCGTCAAGCCCGGCCAAGAGGTCGAGGTCCGCATCATCCGCGTGGACGCGAAGGAACGTAAGATCGGCCTCAGTATGAGAAGTGCCAGCCACGACGAAGCCGGCAGCACCGCGGAAGAAACGCAGGACCTGGCAACTGGCAAGGCCGCTCCGTTAGGCCAAACGATCCTGCCCCGCGCGGCCGAGGCCGAGAGTCCGGAGACACCGCCGATACAGGAAGATCAAGCTGCCGCCAGCGGCGCGCCGGATCCCGCAGCAGCTCCATAGTTTCCGCGCTGCGGAGCTGTCTGCCCAGCGATCAAGCGGTATCGAACTGTGTGCCGGTGGGAACGACGACAATCCCGGCAGGTGACACGGTAAAGCTGGCTTTGTCGCTCTCCAGATCGTAGCCGATTTCTGCTCCGGGCGGAATCCGAACCCGCTTGTCGATAATTGCTCGGCGGATGCGGGCGTTGCGTCCTATCTCCACGTCATCCATAACGACGCTTTCCCGCACCTCCGCGCCGGAGTGAACAAACACACGCGGGGAGAGAACCGATTGCTCGACCAGCGCGCCGCTGATGATGCAGCCGGACGAGACGAGCGAGTTGAGCGCTCGCCCACGCCGGCCAAACGGCTCCTCGTTGAAGACAGTCTTGGCCGGTGGCGCTTGGGGCTGGTAGGTGCGGATGGGCCACTCGGTGTCATATAGGTTGAAAAGGGGCTGCACCTGAACCAGATCGTAGTTGGCCTCCCAGTAGGCGTCGATGGTTCCGATGTCACGCCAATAAGGTTCGGTATCCGGCGTCAGGGAGCGGAACTCGTGGGCGAACACGCGCTCGCGCTCAATCATCGAAGGAATGATGTTTTTTCCGAAGTCGTGTTCCGAGTCCGTCTTGGCGTCGGCAACAACTTCCCGCACAAGCGCGGGGGTTTCGAAGAGATACACGCCCATTGAACAAAGGCAATAGCCGGGCTTGCCGGGGAGTTCGGCTGGCTGGGCGGGCTTTTCTTGAAAGTCAACGATGCGACCCTCCGCGTCGGTAACGGCCACACCAAGCTGTCCGGCAGCGCGGGCGACCGGAACGGCAACGCAGGCGACAGTGAGCGTCGCTTGCTGAGCAAGGTGAAACGCGAGCATGTGACGATAGTCCATCCGGTAAATGTGGTCGCCTGCGACAATGAGCACACGGGCTGGGCGCTCGCGTTCAAGGAAGTAGATGTTCTGACAGATGGCGTCCGCCGTCCCCAGATACCAGTGCGGCGTGGCCTGCTGCTGAGGCGGAATGACATAGAGGTATTCGTCGAGCTCGGCACGAAACAGGTTCCAGCCGTACTGGAGATGTCGCTGAAGCGAAAAAGACTTATATTGGGTGAGCACGTGGATTTTGCGGAGGCCGGAGTTGAGGCAGTTCGAGAGCGTAAAGTCGATAATGCGGTAGATACCGCCGAAGGGAACGGCGGGCTTCGCGCGATTCCGTGTCAGCGGATAGAGTCGTTCCCCCTGCCCACCCGCGAGGAGCATAACAAGGGTCCGCTTGAGTTCCTGCGCGATAGTAAGTCCGTTCATTCTTCAATAGCCCTTATTCGGCAACGGGTTGCTGATGGGCAGCCCGCGCCCCGATCGCTGCATCACTTTGATTGGTTCTTACCCTTCTGGAGCAATCTCCGAATGGTCTCCTTCAACTCCGTGAGGTCGGACGACTTGATGACGTAGGCGTCGGCCGACCAGCTCATGAAGTTGTCCTTGTAGGAGGCATAAGCGGTGTTCAAAATGACGGGAAGCTTGTGGTGCTGGCTCAGAATACGGCCCATGGCCTCGATGCCATCCATCCCCGGCATGCTGATGTCCATAACGATGAGATCGGGATCGCTTTCCTTGACGGCATCAATCGCCTCACGCCCGCTGCTTGCGACAACGACCTCGTATCCCTCGGCCTCAAGTTCCACCTGATAGAGAGTTGCCTGATGTGCGTCGTCCTCAACCAGCAGAATCTTGCTCATCGTGTTTCTCCTTGCGGTTCTGGACCGCTGGAAGGGGTATCCGCTGCGCGGGACCGGGTCTTTTCAAGGGCAGCGCGCAGCTTTCGCGAGGCCACCACGGGCACGTCAGCGGGAAGTGAGATGGTGAACGTCGTTCCAACACCGACCTTGCTCCGGACCTCGATGTCGCCGCCATGGTCGATGATGATCTTCCGGGTAACCGCGAGCCCCAGACCCGTCCCATCGGGTCGCGTGGTGAAAAATGGGTCAAAAATATTGGGAATCATATCTTCGGGAATACCCTTGCCCGTGTCGGTCACATCAATCCAAATCAGGCCATCCTGAAGCCGACTGGAAACATGGATGCGGCCGCTGCCTGCGATGGACTCCGCGGCGTTCTTGAGGATATTCAGCAACGCCTGCTTGATCTGCTCGCCATCGACCATTACGAGCGGAAGGTCGGGGGCGAGTTCCTGTGTCAGCGCAATGTTCCGCGATTCGAAATCACTGGAAAGAAGCACACAGGTGTTTTGTATGATCTGATTGATCTTCGTGGGTCGCTTCCACGGAGCTGCCGGCTTGCTGAAGTTCATCACGTTCGACAGAATCTTCTCCAGCCGCTGCACTTCCTCGATGATAATATCGACACTTCGCCGACAAGGATGATCCTCCCCAATCTGGCGGCGAATACTGCGAGCGAAGCCGCCAATAGTAACCAACGGGTTGCGGATTTCGTGGGCGACATGGGCGGCGACTTCGCCGATGGCGGCGAGCTTCTCCGATTGAACGAGCTTCCCCTGCGTTTCCCGAAGCTCCCGATAGGCGTCCTGAAGCTTCACAATCTGCCGGTGCAACGCATCGTAGGCCTCGGCGTTTTCAATGGCCAGGCCGACATGGTTGGCGAAGATGGCGAGAAGCTCAAGCTGCTCGGGCGTAATCGGGCGGCCGCTATACAAGTTATCTACGACGATGGCACCGACGGCCTCGTCCTTCGCTATAAGGGGCACACAGGCGAAGCTATTTGCTCCGAGGAGTGTCCGAAACCTCTCGCTGACGCGGTCGTCGTTGTATGCATCCGTCACGTGGGCAACCTGTTTCTCTCGAACAACGCGAACAACAAGTTCGTCGGAATCCAGAGGAAACGACATCGCAGCCGCCAGGGAATAAAGCGGCATCTCTTCATCCGGACGCCCGTCGTCTGCATCACGCAGCATTTGCTTGAACGGCTTGTTGCTTTCACTTAGTTCCTGCCAGACGCGATAGGCGTCTTCTTGGCTCACGGGGCCGACGGCGAGCCGCCCGCGGAGCACGTTTGCCGCCTTGTCCACCATGAGGAGAATCGCTCGGTTGAATCCAAGCGCCTGCCCGGACGTCGCACAGGTGAGCACGAGCCGCAGCAGCCGCCTCAAGTCGAGCGTTGTTTGCACCGTCTCGTTGATCTGCCGCAGCATCGAAAGCTGGTAGGCACGCTCCACCGTCTGCGTTACGTCCTCCAGCATGATCATCGCGCATTGCTGCGTTCCCATACCGACGGGCGCCACGGACACATTGAACAGGTGATCTACGGCGGGGGCGATTGCTCCCTTGACGTTTGGCATTCTGGCCGACTTCCCGGTGTCGATCGCCGACCGGATGGCCTCGGCAAGATTGCCCGAGCGAAGGATCGCAGAGCTGAAAAGCTCTCCCACATCCCGGCCGACCAGTGCGTCGCGCGGCTTGCCGCGAAGCCGACAACAGGTGTCATTGACAATCTGTATACGCAGGTCCATATCGACAACGACGAGCGCCGCCGGCATGTTTGCGATGATGCTCTCGTTGAACTCCTTGAGCAGCCGCGTTTCCTCGTATAGCCGCGCGTTTTCAATTGTCTGTGCGATCTGCGCCGCAAACGTCTCCAGAGCACTCACGTCCTCTTCGTCGAACGCCCCCACCTCTTCGCATTCGACGTTGATAACCCCCATGACGCTGTTGCCCGTCTTGATGGCAACACAGAGCTCGGACCCCATTGCTGCCTCGCCAGAAAAGGCAATCAACCGCCTCGGCTCGCGCGAGACGTCGTTTGCCACAATGGTTTCACCAGTTGCCGCGCAGGTCCCGACCAGCCCAACGCCGATTTTCTGCCGGTAGCCCACGGTTGTCAGCTCGCGATATGCTCCCGCCTGCGCCATGAGGACCACATCGCCGGAACCGTCATCCACAAGGAAGATGCTGACATCGTAGTAGCCGAAGTGGCTCTGAATAGAACTGACCACCGAATCCAGCAGGTCGATCATGTCGAACTGAGCCACGGCCTTCCTGCTGACCTCGTTCAGGATGGCGAGCTTGCCGTGCCTCTTCCGCAACTGCCCCAAGTGCCGTTGACGCTGAACCCCGCCAGTCAGTTGCTCTGCAATCAGCTCAAGAAAACGAAGATCGTCGCCAGAGTAGTCTTCTTCTTCGCGGCTTGCGACAAGGAGCACCCCCTCAACCCCGTCGCGGCCGATCATGGGAATCACGGCACAAGAGATCATTCCCTCGCGCGCAAGCCGGTCTTCCTCGGGAAATAGCGGACGGCCGTCGATTTCCTCGGACAGCCGTCGTCGCACCAGGGGCTGCCGGCTCGTCGCCACCGACTCGACAACGGACCCCGCCAATGGGAAGGTCGTGGCCGACCGCCGCAGAGCCGCCTCTGAACCGTCCCGGCTGACCGATGCCAAAGCCCGATAAACCCCCTTCGCCCGTTCGATCACCGTAACGATGATGCGATCGAAGGACATGAACTTCGCCACCTCGAAGCCCACGACCTGAAGCACGCTGTTCAGGTCGTCGCTCGAAACGATCGCCGTCGTTGTGCGAAGGAGGGATGCTAGGCGGTCAGACTTTTCCTGCAAGACCTGTTCAAGGCGATTGGCAATAGTATCGAGGTCGGCCATAAGCGCCCCGACTCCCGTGTGGCCCGCGACTTCGCCTCCGCTGGCTCCGCCGTCCATGCCAAGCCCCCGAAAATAGATGACCCCGCCCAGGCAAGCCGGTGCAGCACCTCTTCTATAAGTTTACACCACGCCGTCGCTGCCCGTCAACCATATCGCAGTCTGCGCACCTATCCCAAGAAGGTCGAAAATTGAGGAGGGCTAGCCAAGAAGGTGCTCAAGGGGGAAGCGAAGGCAAGTCCGGCTTTTCCATAGGAAGAAAAGCGTAATCGGGTCCCCTGTCCCGCTGGGGGAGGGTCTATAAGGACGGACGCGTTTACAACGAAGCAGCTCTTGGGATCTTATTGACCTTTATGTTGACAATGGACCCCCTTGCGGAAGCATCGGGAGATTCTTCGCCACAATCAGCGTGACATAAGTCCTCGCCACGGGAATGTGTCTGCCTTGTTGGACGAGGCAAAGGACTTTTGCGCAGCCGGCACCTGCTTTGTTATCGCTCATAAACCTCTGGCGAGCCACACTGCTCCGCCAGTACTCCCCCGAACCGCCTTCTACCTCCGCCGGCCGTGTCCCCAGGTGGGAGCAGGCGGAGGAGGCGGAGGGCAGCGGCCTGAATCACCCCGCAGCGAGAACGCGAATCCACCGCCGCCAACCTGCACCGAGAAGTTGCGCGTCTGCACCGAGAAACCCGGGCGAGCAACACGGATACGCTCAACATACGGAACCTGCACATACTCGTAAACCGTTGTCTCATACGGAACCTGAACCCAGCGATACTCCGTTTGCTGCACCGGAACGTCCCTCCATACGAGCCGTGTCCGGCGACAGCCCCAAGGATCGACCCAAACCTCTTCCACCAGTCGACGCTCTGTCGTCCAGACCGTCACTGCCTGCCGTTCCGTCCGGTAGTAGACCTTCGTGACCGGCCGCAGCTCTGTCCGATAGGTGGTGCGGGTGACCCATTCGTATCCATCATCGCATGAGGTTCCAACGCTGAATGACCAGCCCGCAAGGGCGGGCAAGGCCGCAAAGGCGATCAGAACAGTCGCCGACATGGAAGCCGTAATCATTCTTCTCGTCACTGTGCTGTTCATTTTGGCCTCCCTTCTGCCCTTTCGGGCTCGCCTGTCCGTTACCTCCACACTTTGATACGCAACCGGGGCACGATTCTTGCGCGAAAACCGCGTGGGAAACGCCGATACGTCACGTGCCGAAGGGTATTGGTTGCAACTACCGACCAACGGCGGTGTAGTGGAAGCCGGCTTGAATCATGTCGTCGGGGTCGTAAACGTTGCGTAGGTCAACAATCACCGGCTGCTTGATGGCCGCGCGGAGGCGCTCCAAGTCGAGATTGCGGAACTGGTTCCACTCCGTGGCAATGACGACAGCATCTGCCCCCTGGCAGGCGGCGTATTCGTCGGGGCAGCACTCGCCGCTGAATCCGGCGGCTCGCGCTCGGTCCATCGCCGCCGGGTCATATGCCCGAACCCTGGCGCCGAGTTGTCCCAGTGCGAAGGCAATCTTCATTGCAGCGGACTCGCGCACGTCGTCGGTGTTTGGCTTGAACGCGAGGCCGAGCAGCGCGATGGTTCGACCTTTCAGTTCGCCGCCGACGGCCTTTCGAATTTTCTCAACCATCTTCGCCGGGCGCTCGGCGTTCACGTCAACGGCGGCTTGGATGACGCGCAGTTGAACCCCGTGCTGCTCTGCTGTCGCCAGAATCGCGCGGGTATCCTTCGGGAAGCAAGAACCACCATAGCCGGGGCTTGGGTGCAGAAACTTCGGGCCAATGCGGCGGTCGAGCCCCATGCCGCGGGCCACATCGTGGACATCCACGCCAACCTGCTCGCACAGGTCTGCCACCTCGTTGATATAGGAAATCTTCACTGCAAGGAAGGCGTTCGAGGCGTATTTGATCAGTTCCGCCGTGCGGCGGCGCGTGCTGATGATAGGCGTCTCAATGAGGTAGAGCGGCCGGTAAAGGTCTTCAAGAATGGCTCGCGCTTGTTCGTCTTCGGTCCCGATGACGACACGGTTCGGGCGCATGAAGTCCTCAACTGCTGCCCCCTCGCGGAGGAATTCAGGATTCGACGCGACACTGAAGGGAAAGCGCCCTCCGGATCGTTCGCGGATGAGCGCCTCAACGCGGTCGCCCGTGCCCACAGGCACCGTGGACTTGATGACGATGACCTTATAGCCGGCCATCACATCGGCAATGGCGGCAGCAACGGCAAGAACGGAACTGACGTCGGCTCGGCCGTGCGGGTCCTGCGGCGTTCCGACCGTTATGAAGATGACGAGGTTGTCGCGCACGGCGCCGGCAAGGTCGCTGGTAAACCGCAGCCGACCGGCTGCGACGTTCCGCGAAACAAGCGGCGTCAGTTCCGGTTCATAGATCGGAACCCGTCCGGCCTGCAACGCGGCCACTTTCTCTGCGTCGCTATCCACGCAGGTCACACGAGTTCCAAACTCGGCGAAGCACGCCCCCGAGACCAGCCCCACATAGCCGGTCCCAACGACCGCGATGTTCATTTCTAACCTCCGCAGCACTAGTGTCGCCAGACGCGGGGGCTATCGCGCCCTTCTCATTCTCGGCCGCAATTCACGCCAAGAAAGCCAGCCCCACGGCAATACAGGAATTTATCATTTTTCTGCCTTTTGTTGGAACCTATTGATTTCATGCCCGTCTAATAGGATAAACACTAGCGCGCCCCGGAGTGCCGGGCGATCGTAATGGTGCACACCGACTGAGGACAAGGAGGATAAGGCAGATGAACCGCAAGATATTTCTATCGGTCGCCGTAATTGTCTGTGCTCTGGGGGTCGTAGCTTCGGCTGCGCAGAGCGCGGCGGCCGACATGCCCGCCGAAACAGCCCGTCGAGAAAAAGCGCTCAAGGAGTTCAATGACGGGAACTACCGCGACGCCTACAACATCTACCGCGAGCTCACGCTCGACCCGAAGACGGACCCGCTGCTCGTCGGCGAAGACCTCGATGCCGCCGTCCAGTGCCTCGTCCGCCTGAACCGCGCGACCGAAATTGACGCTTTCCGCGAGGATGTCATCAAGGTGCACGCGAAGCACTGGCGGCTCCTCTATGCCGCAGCGAAAAACTACATCGGCATCCGCGTCAACCACAAGATACGGCACTGGGACAACGTCCCATGGTGGGGCTTCATTGTCGCCGGGCAGTTCGAGCGTGGCCCGCACCGCGGCGGAGGCGAATACGTCAATTCGCAGTCACGCGACCGCAGCCGTGCGCTCCAACTCATGAATGAGGCCCTGAAACTAGCCAAGGACGAAAAGGACGCCCGCGAGGTCGCCGACTTCTGCTTCCAGTTTGCCAACATTCTCATGACCTACCGCGGCTACAACCAAGCGTGGCGGCTCCAATACCTCACCGACCTCTCGACCCTGCCCGACTACGGCGAGGGCTACGGCTATTACGATTTCTACCACGGCGACAAGGGAGCGCCTGTGCATCCCGACGGCACGCCCGTCTATCATTATGCCCCCAAAAGTTGGGAAGAGGCGAAGACCGACGGCGAACGCTGGCGATGGCTCCTGCTCCAAGCCGCAGAACTCGACCCGAACCGCGCAAATGAAGTCCGCGTGACCTTCGCCAATTTCCTCCACAGCCAGTTCGGCGTCCAGACGATGGCCTACTACGGTCGCTACTTCCGCTCCCGCGATGACGAGGACAAGGACGAAAGCGGAACCTATGCGCTCCACACGCTCGGGCAAAACGAGACCATCGCGAAGCTCGCCACGGGCATCAAGCGCTTCAAGTTGCCCGACGAGTTCAACTTCATCAAGATATTCCAGACCGTCGCCGACAGCGGCAAGTCCGCGTGGGGGGAGCAGGCACTGAACACGCTCGCTCAGATTTTCGAGAACCGCTGCCAGTACGACACAGCGGCAGATTACTGGAAGCGAAGCATCACGGAGTATGGAGCCGGCCCCGGCGCCTGGAAGCAAAAGCGCGTTGACCAGATTCTCGGCAACTGGGGGATGTTCGAGCCGGTGATGACCCAACCCGCCGGCGCGGGCAAGGGCGCGACCGTCGAATTCCGCTTCCGCAATGGCACGGCCGTCAGCTTCGAGGCCCACGCCGTCAAGGTCAAAGAGCTGCTCGACGACGTCAAGACCTACATCAAGT
>CAZBRH010000014.1:21899-28352 GCA_964494245.1 uncultured Planctomycetota bacterium
ATTGGGACAAGATGAACATCGGCGACATCGGCTACCGCCTCGTTTACAAGGACCAGCAGAAGTACCTCGGCGAGAAGGTCGCGTCATGGGACCTCGAGCTCAAGCCGCGCCCGAAGCACTTCGACCGCCGCGTCACCGTCGCCACCCCGCTTCAGAAGCCGGGCGCATACCTCCTCGTCGGCAAGATGAAGGACGGCAACACGAGCCGCGTCATCCTCTGGCTCGACGACACCGCCATTCTCAAGAAGCAGCTCGATCAGAAGGCCTGGTACTTCGTGGCCGACGCGCTCACGGGCGCGCCCGTCGCCAAGGCCAACGTCGAGTTCTTCGGATACCGACAGCGCTGGCTGCGCGACCGCCAGCACCAGATGGACATCGAACAGTTTGCCGAGTTCACCGATGCCGACGGCCAAGTCATTCTCGGGCCGCAGCGGATGCCCGCCGACCATAACTGGATCATCACGGCGACCACCGATGCCGGCCGCTTCGCCTACCTCGGCTTCTCCGGCGTCTGGTACAGCAGCCGCTACGACGCCGAATACAGCGCCGTAAAGGTCTTCACGATGACCGACCGGCCTGTTTACCGCCCGAAGCAGACCGCCAAGTTCAAGTTCTGGGTCCGGCACGCGAAGTACGACCAGGAGAACACGTCCGATTTCGCCGGCCAGTCGTTCCTTGTCCGCATCAACAATCCGAAGGGGGAGAAGATTTTCGAAAAGCAGATAACAGCCGACGAATACGGCGGCCTCGCCGGTGAGTTCCCGTTCGAAAAGGATGCGACGCTCGGCGTCTATTACCTCGGCGTCTGGAAGGACCCCAACAACCACCTCGGCGGTGGCTCGTTCCGCGTCGAGGAATACAAGAAGCCCGAGTTCGAGGTCACCGTCGAGGCGCCGACCGAGCCGGTGATGCTCGGCGAGAAGATCGCCGCGACGGTCAAGGCAAAATACTACTTCGGCGCTCCCGTCGTCAACGCAAAGGTCAAATATAAGGTTCTCCGTAGCGACTGCAACGCCGATTGGTATCCCGTCGCGTACTGGGACTGGTTCTACGGCCCAGGCTACTGGTGGTATGCGTATGACTACGTGTGGTATCCGGGCTGGCATGAGTGGGGCTGCCGCCGGCCAATCTTCGTCTGGTGGCGGTGGGGCTGGCGCCGCGACCCGCCCGAAGTCGTCACCGAAAGCGAAGCCCCCATCGGCCCCGACGGCACCGTCAAGATCGAAATCGACACCGGCATCGCCAAGGAGCTCCACGGCGACACCGACCACAGGTATGAAATCACCGTCGAGGTGACGGACGAATCGCGCCGCACCATCATCGGCACAGGCGCCGTCATGGTCGCCCGCAAGCCGTTCAAGGTCTACGCATGGGTCGACCGCGGCCACTACCGCGTCGGCGACACGGTCCACGCCAGCTTCAGCGCCCAAACGCTCGACAACAAGCCCGTGCAGGGCAAGGGCGAGCTGCGGCTCCTCGCTGTCTCGTACAAGGACAACCAGCCCGTCGAGACCGAGGTTCAGAAGTGGGAACTCAATACGGATGCCCAGGGCGTCGCGTCGCTCCAGATCAAAGCCCACAAGGCCGGCCAGTATCGCCTTTCTTACAAAGTCACCGACGTGAAGAACCACACCATCGAAGGCGGCTACGTCTTCTGCATCATCGGCGATGGGTTCGACGGCGCCGACTACCGCTTCAACGACATCGAACTTGTCACGGACAAGAAGGAGTACAAGAACGGCGACAAGGTGAAGCTGATGGTGAACACGAACCGGCTCGACGGGACAGTGCTCCTGTTCGTGCGGCCGGCGAACGGCATCTGCCTCGCGCCCAAGGTGCTTCGGATCAAGGGTAAGAGCGCGGTCGAGGAAATCACCGTCACGAAGAAGGACATGCCCAATTTCTTCGTCGAGGCGGTCACGATCAGCGGCGGCAAGGTATATACCGAGGTCCGCGAGGTTATCGTCCCGCCCGAAGAGCGTGTGCTCCAAGTCAAGGTCGAGCCGTCGGCGACCGAATACAAGCCCGGCCAGCAGGCAACCGTGAAGGTCAAGCTGACCGAACTGAACGGCGAGCCGTTCGTCGGGTCGCTCGTCGCGACGATGTACGACAAGGCCGTCGAATATATCTCCGGCGGCACGAACGTGCCCGAAATCAAGGCGTTCTTCTGGAAGTGGCGCCGCTCGCACTATCCCCAGACCGAATCGACCCTCGGCCGCTGGTTCCGCAACCTGCTCAAGCCGAACGAGATCGGGATGAACTTCCTGGGCATCTTCGGCGCATCCGTAGCCGACGAACAGACCGACGAGGTTTACGATGCGGCGGAAGGAGAGACCGGCGCTCTGGGCTACGGGGCGGCTCGCTACGGAAGCGAGCAGCGTCGAAAACTTGGCGCTGAGGCGAACGATGCTGCGGGTCCGCCGGTGGCGCTGACAACGCCGATGCTCGAAAAAACGGCCGCGCCGGGCGCGGCCGCGGACAGGGCGGAAGCCGACAAGGGCAAGGGCGGAGCCGCCGGCGGTGGGGTCGAGACCACCGCCGAGCCGACCGTCCGAAAGGAGTTCGCCGACACCGCCTACTGGAACGCGGCGCTCACGACCGACAAGGAAGGCAACGCTTTGTTCGACCTCAAGATGCCAGAGAACCTGACCGGCTGGAAGCTGCGCGTCTGGGCGATGGGACACGGCACCAAGGTCGGCCAGGCCGACGTCGAAGTCGTCACGAAGAAGAACCTGATGCTGCGCTTGCAGGCCCCGCGCGTCTTCGTCGAGAAAGACGAGGGCGTCCTCTCCGCCAACGTCCATAACTACCTCAAGGCAAAGAAAGCCGTCCGCGCCGTGCTCGAACTCGACGGTGATTACCTCGCCCCCATCGGAAAGCTCGAACAGCGGCTATCGGTCGATGCGAACGGGGAGCAGCGCGTCGACTGGCGCGTCCGCGTCATGCGTGAAGGCGAGGCCGTCATCAGGATGAAGGCGCTGACCGACGAGGAATCCGACGCTATGGAGATGCGGTTCCCCGTCTATGTGCATGGCATGCTCAAGACCGAGTCGTGGAGCGGCGCCGTCCGGCCCGAGGGCGACAGGGCGAGCGTCACGTTCACCGTGCCCGCCGAGCGCCGCATCAACGAGTCGCGGCTCGAAATCCGCTACTCGCCGACGCTCGCCGGCGCGATGGTGGACGCCCTCCCCTACCTCGTCGATTATCCGCACAAGACGACCGATTGCCAGCTCAACCGCTTCCTCCCGACCGTCATCACGCAGAAGATTCTGCTCGACATGAAGCTCGACCTCAAGGCGATTGAGGAGAAGCGGACGAACCTGAACGCGCAGGAAATCGGCGACGATAAAGAACGTGCCAAGGGCTGGAAGCGATTCGACCGCAACCCCGTCTTCGACGAGGAGACGGTCAAGGACATGGTCAAGGAAGGCGTCCGGCATCTGACAGCGATGCAGCTTTCCGATGGCGGCTGGGGCTGGTTCAGCGGCTGGGGCGAGTACTCCAGCCCGCACACGACGGCCTATGTCGTCCACGGGCTGCAACTCGCTGTGCAGAACGGCGTCGCCCTCGTGCCAGGAATGCTCGAGCGTGGCGTCGATTGGCTCAAGCGCTACCAGGCCGAGCAGCTCCGCCGGCTCAAGCTCCCGAAGGACGCTCCGTGGCACAAGGACGCCGCCGACAACCTCGATGCGTTCGTCTACATGGTCCTCGTCGATGCCGACGTGGCGAACGCCGAGATGATGGAGTTCCTCTACCGCGACCGGACGAAGCTGGCTGTTTACGGCCTTGCGATGTATGGCCTCGCCCTGCACAAGCAGAAGCAGCAGGAGAAGCTCGACATGGTCGTCCGCAACATCGACCAGTACCTCCAACAGGACGACGAGAATCAGACCGCGTGGCTCAATCTGCCGCAATGGAATTGGTGGTGGTACTGGTACGGCAGCGAGTATGAGGCGCAGGCGTACTACCTCAAGCTCCTCTGCCGGACCGACCCGAAGGGCGAGAAGGCATCGCGCCTAGTCAAGTACCTGCTGAACAACCGCAAGCACGCGACATATTGGAACTCGCCGCGCGACACGGCCATCTGCGTCGAGGCCTTCGCCGACTACCTGCGTGCGACGGGCGAAATGACGCCCGACATGACCGTCGCGCTCCTGCTCGACGGCAAGCAGATGAAGGAGGTCAGAATCACGAGCGAGAACCTGTTCACATTCGACAACAAACTGGTGATGGTCGGCGATGCGGTCGAAACGGGCAAGCACACCCTTGAGTTCCGTAAGACCGGCAAGGGGCCGCTCTACTTCAACGCCTACCTGACCAACTTCACGCTCGAAGACTTCATCACGAAGGCCGGGCTGGAGATCAAGGTCGAGCGCAAATACTACAAGCTGGTGCGCGTAGACAAGACCATCAAGGTCGAGGGCGCGCACGGCCAAGCGCTCGACCAGAAGGTCGAAAAGTTCGAGCGGCAGCCCATCAAGAACCTCGATGCCCTCAAGAGCGGCGACCTCGTCGAGATCGAACTCGAAATCGAGTCGAAGAACGACTACGAGTACATCGTCTTCGAGGACATGAAGGCCGCCGGATTCGAGCCGGTTGAGGTCAGAAGCGGCTACAGCGGCAAGGGCATGGGCGCGTATATGGAGCTCCGGGACGAGCGCGTCTGCTTCTTCGTCCGGTGGCTTGCCCGCGGCAAGCACAGCGTCGCGTACCGGATGCGCGCCGAGATACCCGGCAAGTTCAGCGCGCTCCCGACCCGCGCCTACGCGATGTATGCGCCGGAACTGCGGGCCAACTCGGACGAAATCAAGCTGCGGATTGAGGACTAACTCGCAGGGCGATGGCGTTCCGCCGGCAAATCCTAGCCCGGCTGCATGTCCGTACCAACGGTGCGGGAATCCTGCACATGCGCTGCCGGCCCCGGCCAACTGTGATCCTTCGAAGACGCCTGTGACGTCACTGATCCGACGTGGCTCGGCCACGTTCGCGCTCGCGCAGGAGGAGAATCATCACAATAGCCGCGATGGCTAGCACGAGTGTCGCAGCAACCTTGAAGTATATTGAGGAGAACAACGAGCGCCAGCTTCTACTAGGCGCGCCGACGGGACGCAGGTCTAGCGGATCCCTCAGCGGAATGAAGTCGTCTTGAACGACAACTAACTCCTTATCCTGGGCTTTCCAGCGCTTCTGCTGCTCCGCGAGCGCGGCCTGAAAATCCGCCTCTTTCATATGCACCACAGTTTCGAGGTCCGCGAGAAGCACATTGCGTCCGCCGTCGTGCACCGGTTCGCGGTCAAAAACAAGAATGTCCGCTGTCTTTCCTTGCAACGCCCAACCGCCGGGCACGATATTCACGTAAGCATAGGACGGGTGGAAGCCGCCGGGAACCACATCCGGCTTGGCGGATGGGCATACCAACTCCCCAAGCGCCGACCTCGGAGCCCCAATATACGCCTCGGAGAGTTTTGAGGGCAACCCCCCGTTCCGTGTGAGCGCGAACGCATTCAGCCGCTTGCTCATCTCAACCAAGTTCAGCGCACACTCCGTCCGCAGGTGGGATGGCTCGGTGTCGGCCAGTGCCGCCGGCTCAGACGACTCCTCTGCCCCATCCTTGGCGCCCGCCTGCACGGCAAGCAAGGAGAGAACCACCATCACGAACAATACGAGCTTCATCCCATCGCTCCATAACCCGCCAAATCCCCGGCTGGCGACGCGGGATTATAGTAGGACGATGCAATGAACCGCAAGCGCTGAAGAACAGTTTGTATTCACACACCCGCACAATTCGTGCGTGCAACCGTCACTCTTGTGGGTTATACTGGTTTTGTACCCTAGCACCCACGGTTCTGTGGCAAGAACAACGGAAGCGTGCGACAAGGAACAGTCAGGAGAAACGGAATGCTCATTGTCCACGTCGCCGTCCGGGTGAAGCCCGGCCACGTCGAGGCCTTCAAGCAGGCCACGCTCGAAAACGCAAGGAACAGCGTTTGCGAGCCGGGAGTCGCGCGATTCGACGTAATGCAGGACGTCGACGATCCCGCGCGGTTCGTCTTGGTCGAAGCTTATCGCACCCCGGACGCTCCCGCAAAACACAAGGAAACGGCACACTACCGAAAGTGGCGCGACACGGTCGAGCCAATGATGGCCGAGCCGAGGCGAAGCACAAAGTATCGGAACGTCTTCCCGCCGGACAGCGATTGGGGATAAAGCAGCAGGCGGGATCCTAGTCCCGCGGCAGGGCGGCGAAGCCGCGGACGGGCAGCGGGTCAACTGCGATGGCGATCCCCGTCCACTCCTCGAAGAAATCTGCATTGGGGCAGGCGTAGCGCCCGCGTGCAGGGTCGCCTACAAGGACAGCGCCGGGGCGAAGTTCCAGCACCACGACGCAGTGTCTCGCCCCGCGCGGCCGCACCAGCTCGGCGAGAAAGGGAGCTCGCAGGTCGCCGAACCCCC
>CAZBRH010000014.1:28377-30004 GCA_964494245.1 uncultured Planctomycetota bacterium
CGCCCGAGCCCCGATGGGCCGGAGGACGAGGTTCAGGCCGCGGCAGAGCTCCAGCGCCGTCACCCCTTGGCCGGGCTTGAGAAGCGACAGGCGGGCCATCCTGCCTTCGCTGATATTGATGCCGGCGAAGCGCAGGAGCGTGACCGCCGCCGCTGGCCCACAAGAGTACCGCGTCGCCTGCCGACAAATCCCGTTCGCGTCAAACTGTGCCGCCATCGTATAGTCTGGCCAAAAACACCCGGCGACGTTGTTCCACAGGAACATGGGCGACAGCAGAACAACGGACAAAATCACAACGCGCCGCGCACAGGAGTTGCGAAGCCGGGCACAGAGCGCCACAGCAAGAAACACCGCAGGCACCGCATCCCAGTTCGCAAAGTGCAAATAGTCTTCCCATAACCAAAGCAAATGCTGCTCGTATTCGGGATGTGCAGCAAGAAAGTTACGCGCAACAATCAATGAAAGCGCCAGAGCAGCCCACACGCCAATCGCTGCCGAGCGTAGCGTCCGCGTTTGCCACCCCAACCACCCCGCCGCCAGCAAAGCCGCCGCGTTCAGCGCCAGATAATACCAACTCATCCCATCCCTCGCGTCTTCTCTTGTTGCTTCTCATACAGACCTGTTCTTGCACTCCCCTAAAGAGCAACCGGAATGCCTCTGCCACAGGCATTTGAGAACTGTCAGCACAACCGGCTATGCCACAAGATGTTGTGCCACCGGCGAGCCGAGGAGGTGTAACGAGCGTCAGGCACGGAAGTCTAGATTTTTCGACCTAGCGTTGGTCTTCGGCAACGCGCGTTTGCGCAGCACCAAACAAACCCGTGGCGTGAGCATCCCCCCTACCCGAGCGCTGGAAGTATTCCTTACACGTTCAACCCTCTCCGCTTGCTTCCGACACTGATATTACAGCATCACGCCGGGTATGGTGCCCGCTAGGACGGCAGAGGAGAAAAAGGCAGTGAGGATGCGAAAGCGTGGACTCGCACTCGTCGAACTGATAATTCTGCTTGCCATCATCGCCGTCGTCGCCGCGTTTGCGAGACCTTGCATCATTCGGTCGCAGATGTGCGCCAACGAAGCGGCCGCCATCGGCTCGCTCCGAGCACTCATCGCAGCTCAGGCAACCTACATTAGCCGCCATGGCGTCTACGGAACACTCGACCAGCTTCTGGCCGATGACCTCATCGGAAGAGCCGTAATCGGCGCGCACGACTCCCCCTATACCATCATCGAGATTCAAACCGACACAGACTACACCTACTGCTTCGCCGCAATTCCCGTCGAGGACGCAAGAACGGGGAGGAAGGAGTACTGCATAACCCAAAAAGGCGTTATCTACGAAGCCGAATTCGATACCTCAACCGTCGGCGTCCCGCTCGGCGTGCCTCGGGTCCCCGGCAAAAGCCACATGCCGCCCTTCTTCACCACAACCCCCGAAAGGCATCCAGACATCTGGAAGCCGATTGACGAATAACCGCCATCGTGTGGCAAACCGGGCAGGATGCTCCGCCGCTCTTGCCGCAGTGCTCCGCCCCCCCGCACCCGCCTGCTGGCTACTGTCCTCACGGCAATACGTCTAGAAGAATTGGCATGGCGGAGGGAGAGGGGTTCGAACCCCCGGGGGGCC
>CAZBRH010000014.1:30053-33633 GCA_964494245.1 uncultured Planctomycetota bacterium
ATCCCTCCGTGTGCATCTGCCAATATATCGCGCGACTCGCCCAGAATCAAGTCGCCCAATCGCCGCCGCTTTGTGCGCTCATACTTCTCCCACGTGAGTGGCTCGGCGTGCACGTGCTTTTACCGGCCACAGCCAACCACCGCCCTTGAACGGCATCCACCGTTCGCGCCCCGCCGCAAGTGTAAAATACCCCTGCCGCCTCTGCAAACGAACTCTCGTCTGACGAATTGCGAGAACTGGGAGCGCCTCTTGTGAAAACGGCCGCGCGCGCGGATAATAGAACGCGAAGCAATCCGACCGCGCCGGTAGCTCAGCAGGATAGAGCATCGGATTTCTAATCCGACGGTCGGGGGTTCGAATCCCTCCCGGCGCGCCAGAGGCAGCATTCCCTCTGTGTTCACAAGCCGATTTTTTCATACCCATTCGACGCCTTGTTTGATACATTACCAGATGCATTAGCGACGCAATGAACATGGTCTCGCCGGTCCCAAAGCATGGCTGATGGGCGCTACGTTGTCTTGGAGGGTATCGACGGCAGCGGGACAACCACGCAGTCGAAAATCGCGGCAGATTGGCTTCGGACGCGGGGTGTCGGCGTCGTTGAGACGCACGAACCGACTGACGGCGTGCTCGGTAAGATCATCCGCAAGGCGCTCCGGCGGCAGATGCCGGGCCGCGAAGGGGAAGAATTGACGCCACAAGAGTTTGCTTTGCTTTTCGCCACCGACCGGCTCCACCACACCTACGGCCTCGTCGTCCCTGAACTCGAAAACGGCCAATGGGTCGTAAGCGACAGGTGCTACCTGTCTTCTTTCGCATACCAGTCGATCGGGTGCGACCTCGACTGGGTGCGCGCCATCAACCGCTACGCGCGACAGGCAGACCTGCTCTTGCTTCTTGATGTGGATGCGGCGATAGCGTATGGGCGTCTAGGCAAGCGGACGCTTTACGAGGTTTTTGAACGGCCCGACCGCCTCGCAGCGATTCGGGATCGCTACCTCGAAATCGCCGACCTGCTGGAGCAAGAAGGGCACCGGATCATCCGCATCGACGCCTCACGTTCGATGACAGCGGTTGCTGACGATGTCCGGGCGGAGATGGCCAAGTTGCTATGATTGCCATCGTAGACTACCGGGCCGGAAACCTGCAGAGTGTGCTCCGCGCGGTCGATCACCTCGGTCACAAAGCGGTCATCACAAGTGACACCGAGGTAATCCGCTCGGCCGACCGCGTGATTTTCCCCGGCGTCGGTGCCGCGGGTGCGACGATGCGGCACCTGCGCGAACTCGGACTCGATGCGGTTCTCCGGGATGATGTGTTCGCGCGAGGTGTTCCTATGCTCGGCATTTGCATAGGCATGCAGATTATTTTTGAGCGGAGCGAGGAGGACAACGCGGTGTGCCTGGGATTGCTGTCCGGCCGGGTGCGGCGGTTCCGCCAGTCCCCCGGGCTGAAAATTCCGCAGATTGGTTGGAACGCCGTTACGTTCACGAGGCCGCATCCCTTGTTCAAGGGGGTGCCGAACGGGTCGCACTTCTATTTCGTGAACTCGTATTACGCAGAGCCGGCGGATGACCGGGAGGTTTACGCAACTGCCGAGCATGGCTGCGTGTTCGCATGCATTGTTGCGAGGAACAACCTTGTTGCGACCCAATTTCATTTGGAGAAGAGCGGGGAGTTTGGACTTCGGATGCTCGACAACTTCTGCCGGCGGAAGATGACTGTTTGACTGTCATCCAGCTTTGCTATCCGTGTCTGCTGGAAACCGGGTAAGTGGGCTGGTATAATCCGCACCCGTCGGCCGCCGGGCGGCGGCTGGCTGGAACCTTTCGGGAAACCATTTATGCCCGCACCGGAATACGACTTCAAGGCCGTCGAGACAAAGTGGCAGCAATACTGGGAAGAGGAACGGTGCTTTATCGCGCCTGACGACTCGCCAAAGCCAAAATACTATGTATTGACGATGTATCCGTATCCATCGGGCGTCCTGCACGCCGGGCACCTTTTGGCATACACGATTTCGGACGTCATTGTTCGCCAGAAGAAGATGCGGGGATACAACGTGCTGTGTCCGATGGGGTGGGACAGCTTCGGGCTGCCTGCGGAAAACGCTGCCATCAAGCTGGGGATTCCGCCGGCGGAGAGCGTTGCGGCGAACATCAAGCGGATGCGGCAGCAGATGCGCCGCGCGGGCTGGGGCTTCGATTGGTCCCGCGAAATCGCCACGAGCCACCCGGGCTACTACAAATGGACGCAGTGGCTGTTTCTGCGGTTCTACGAAAAGGGGCTGGCCTTCAAGAAGCTGGCGCCTGTGAACTGGTGCCCAAGCTGTCGGACGGTGCTGGCGAACGAGCAGGTCATCGGCGGGCAGTGCGAACGCTGCAACAGCGAAGTGGAGCAGCGCGACCTAGAGCAATGGTTCTTCAAAATGTCGGCCTACGCACAGCGGCTACTCGATGGGCACAAGCAGCTCACGGGCTGGCCGGAACGGGTGATACGGATGCAAGAGGAGTGGATCGGGCGTTCGGAAGGCGCCCGCGTCATCTTCACGGTCGCCGAAACGGGCGAGAAGCTGCCCATCTTCACAACGCGGCCAGACACACTCTGGGGCGTAACATTCATGTCGCTCGCGCCGGAACATCCGATGATCGAGCGGCTGGTAAAGGGGACGGCACGTGAGCGGGAGGTGATGGCCGCTGTCCGCGAGATGCGCAAGGTTGGCACCGCCGAACGCGAGACCGTCGGCCTCGAAAAAGTCGGGGTCTGGACCGGCTGCCACGTGGTGAATCCGGTGAACGGGGAAAAGGTGCCGCTCTGGGTTGCGAACTTCGCGGTAATGGCCTATGGGACGGGCGCGGTGATGGCCGTCCCCGCACACGACCAACGCGACTTTGAGTTTGCCCGCAAGTATGGGCTGCCCATCAAGGTCGTCATCCAGCCGCCGGGGCGTGAACTTGACCCCGAGCGTATGACCGAGGCCTACGTCGATGCGGGCATCATGAGGAACTCGGGACCCTTTGATGGGCGACGGAACTTCGAGGCAATCCCCGACATTTGCAGGTATCTGGATGAGAAGGGATTGGGCGAGGCGACGGTAAACTACCGGCTCCGCGACTGGCTGCTTTCTCGGCAACGATATTGGGGTGCGCCCATACCTATTATCTACTGCGACCGCTGCGGCGAGGTTCCCGTGCCCGACGACCAGCTTCCTGTGCTCCTGCCGGACAAGCTGGACGACTACGCGCCGCACGGCAAGAGCCCGTTGGCCGCATGTGAGGCATTCGTCCGGACAAGCTGCCCTCGCTGCGGCGGCCCCGCTCGGCGCGAGACGGACACCATCGACACGTTTATCGACTCATCATGGTATTTTCTGCGGTATCTTTCACCACGAGACGAAACGCGTCCCTACGACCCCGAAAAAGTGCGAAAGTGGATGCCCGTTGACCAATACACAGGCGGCATCGAGCACGCAACGATGCACCTTATCTACTTCCGCTTTTTCACGATGGTGCAGCACGACCTCGGGCTGCTCGATTTCGACGAGCCGCAAGTCGCGCTGCTCGCGCGCGCCCGCGGCCTG
>CAZBRH010000014.1:33643-34244 GCA_964494245.1 uncultured Planctomycetota bacterium
ATCTGTTTTGTCAAGGGATGGTCTGCAAGACCGCCTACTACTGCGCGAACTGCAAGTGGCTGCCGGAGGCCGAAGTCGAAGGCGGCGATACCTGTCGCAAGTGTGGCGGCCCTGTGCAGTCCGAAATGACCAAAGTCAGCAAGACCAAACTCAACATCGTTGACCCGGACGCGATCCTCGACAAGAGCGGCGCGGATGCCATGCGGCTGAACATCCTTTCTGATACACCGCCTGACCGCGATCAGCCGTGGAGCGACGCCGGTCTCGAAAGCTCCGCCCGCTTCCTGCGGCGACTCTGGAACGCTGTCCATGAAAGCCGCGATATAATCGGGAACGTCGCACCGTTTCGCGGAGACTTGATGGCGCTCGACGCCGAGAGCCGCTCGCTCTGCCGCGCCGTTCACCAGACCATCAAGTCGGCAACCGAGGACTACGAGGTCACGCGGCACTTCAATACCGCCATCGCGCGGGTGTTCGAGTTGGTAAACGCAATCAGGGCGGCGAAAACCGCAACGCCCGCCGTCCAACGGCTTGCGTGGGAGACCGTGCTCAAGCTGCTCGCGCCCATCACGCCCCACATCTGCGAGGAGCTTTGGGAGGC
>CAZBRH010000015.1:0-2626 GCA_964494245.1 uncultured Planctomycetota bacterium
CACTCTTTCCCTACATGGCGCTCGCCGTCTTCGAAGCCATCGAAAAGGAGAACCTGCTCGAAAACGCCCGAACACAGGGCAAATACCTGCGGGACCGGCTCCGCGAACTCGCCAAGAAAACCGGGCTCATCAAGGAGGTCCGCGGCCGCGGCCTCATGGTCGGCGCCGAACTCACCGTGCCCGGCGCCCCCATCGTCCGGAGCTGCATGGAAAACGGCCTGCTCATCAACTGCACCCACGACGTCGTTCTCCGCTTCCTCCCCTCGATGACCGTGACACAAGCGGAACTCGACGAAGGGCTTGCCATCCTCGGCGCGGCGATGATGAAAAACAGCGGTGCGAAGTCATGAAAAACAATCCGAGACATTTCGTGTCGTCCGGGGATCTGAGCGTCGAAGAGATCGAACTCGTTTACCGCATCGCCGCCGAGACCAAGGCGCAGATTGCGCGCGGCATCCGAAGCAGCGCTCTCGCGGGCCGCGTCCTCGGAATGATCTTCGAAAAGCCCTCGATGCGCACCCGCGTCTCGTTCCAGGCCGCGATGATTCAAGCCGGCGGCGAGGCAATTGACATCCGTGGCCAGGAGATCGGCCTCGGCAAACGCGAAAGCGTCCGCGACATCGCACGGGTCATGTCCCGCTACGTCGATGCAATCATGATCCGAACCTTCGCCCATGAGAACGTCGAAGAACTCGCGCGCCACTCCCAGGTTCCCGTCATCAACGGCCTCTCCGACGACGCTCACCCGTGCCAAGCGCTCTCCGACGTGTTCACGATCCGCGAGAAGCTTGGCTCGCTCGAAGGCGTCCGTGTCGCCTTTGTCGGAGACGGAAACAACGTGGCGCGGTCCCTCGCCGTGCTCTGCGGGCGGCTCGGCATCGCCTTTACACTGTCCGCGCCCGAAGGACACGAGTTCGCCCCGGCGTTCGCCGCCACCGTGCCCGAAGCCCGGCTTGTGCGCGATCCCGCCGAGGCGGTGCGCGACGCCGACATCGTTTACACCGACGTCTGGGCAAGCATGGGGCAGGAGCACGAAATCGAGAAGCGCAGGAAGCTCTTCCGCCCCTATCAGGTGAACGCCGAACTGATGCGACACGCCCCCGACCGGGCGCTCGTCATGCACTGTCTCCCGGCACATCGCGGAGAAGAAATCGCGGACGAGGTCATCGATGGCCCCTGTTCCATCGTGTACGACCAAGCCGAAAACCGTCTCCACGTTCAAAAGGGTCTCCTGATCTTTCTTCTCGGCGCGGGAGATTCCTGATGGCGGCGCGAGCCGACGGACGACGTGCGGATGAGCTCCGCCCCGCCACCATACTTCGCGGCTACACCCGCCACGCTCCTGGTTCCGTGCTCGTGACCGCGGGCGACACGCGCATCCTTTGCACCGCAATGGTGGAAGCCGAAGTGCCGCCCTTCCTCACTGGCACCGGAACTGGCTGGGTGACCGCCGAATACGACATGCTCCCGTCGTCCACACAGACACGCCGTCGTCGCGACAGCCGTCGCGGCCAGATCGACGGCCGCACACAGGAAATCCAACGCCTCATCGGGCGCGCCCTCCGCGCGGTCGTCCGGCGCGAACGGCTCGGCGAGCGAACTATCTACATCGACTGCGACGTCATCCAGGCCGACGGCGGCACGCGAACGTTGGCGATTACCGGCGCGTTTGTCGCACTGGCCGACGCCGTCCGCAAACTCCGCGAACAGGGAGAAATCCGCCAGCAGCCGATTGTGGCGCCTGTCGCTGCCGTGAGCGTCGGCGTTGTCGGCGGCCGCGCGATGCTCGACCTCTGCTATGAAGAAGACGTCTCCGCCGAGGTGGACATGAACGTCGTGATGGACGGCCGAGGCCAAATCATCGAGATTCAGGGAACGGCCGAGCGGCGGCCGTTCCAACGATGTGAACTCGACCGGATGATCGCTCTTGCCACTCGCGGCATCCGCCGCCTCATTCGCCTTCAGCGGCAGGCACTGCGGAAAAGGTAAGAAGGCGCGATGCCTCTCCTCGCAACGCAGTCATCGAGTCATCCTTCATTCGCTGGCTTGTCTTGTTCGTGGGCAGATACTAGAATAGCGTTTGAAGCCAGAGTGGCGGAATTGGCAGACGCGCCGGACTCAAAATCCGGTGTGCGATGAGCACATGTGGGTTCGACTCCCACCTCTGGCACCATGCGGCCGCGAAGTGTCTTCGCGCGCTCGCGTGGGCGTTGGAAAAGAAACGTTGCGCGCTCCGGTTTGGGGCATTCTCAGTTGGCCCCGGCAGAGAAGATGACGGTTTTTGCGCCCGAGGGCTTCCCGGGCTTTCAGTGCGCCCGCTGCGGCGAATGCTGCGTCGAGCCGCCCCAGATTTCCATCTCGGCCGCCAAGTGCGAAAAGCTTGCCCGCCTTCTCACCGAATCCCGGTTTCCCATTCCCGCCCGCGATGCCCTTGTGCAGCCCGAAAACGACCCCGAAGCCCCGGCCTTGTTTGCGAGGGTCGGGGAGCGCTGCGTCTTCCTGACGGCCGAGGGACGTTGCCGCTTGTCCGAACTCGGAGCATCGGCGCTCCGCGGTGCATGGTGCATCTCCTTCCCCGTCTCGCCGATTCTGACGCCACGCGGGGTGAACTATTCGCTTTCGTTCG
>CAZBRH010000015.1:2654-8426 GCA_964494245.1 uncultured Planctomycetota bacterium
AAAGCAGCCGCTCAACCTGCTCACGCTGACCGTCGCCGGGGCACAGCTTCCTGCGGTGGGGGCGTCGTTTTCCTCCAACCACCGGATTCCAACGGTGGGCGGCGGCCCGAAGCTCGACTGGGCTGCCTACCGGCTGGTCGAGGGAATGCTCCTGGCCGTCGCCCGCAGTTGGGAAATCCGCTTGGCCGACCGGTTGACCGTCATGCCCATCCTGCTCGGCTACTTGCTCAACGGCTACACCAGCCCCGGGGGCGACGCGGCACTCCGCGCACGTGTCTCAGAGGCCGGGCACCGAATCGACGAGATGGTGAAGCAGGCACGCTCCATCCGGCCCGATTACGCAGCACACCACGCAGCGCTTGCCGCCCTGCTCGGCCGACGCACGGGGCTGCGCAGCCGCACGCCATCGCGATCGCGAGCGCTCGTAGACCGAGCAGCACAAGAAATCCGGCAGCGCCAGTCCGACCCGCGCGGCCCCGGACCTGCTACGGCGGAGCTTTACCGCGAGTTCTACAAACCCGCGGCCGCACGCATCGAACACATCCTCGGAAACTACGTCATCTGCCGACTGTTCGCCAATTACGAGGCGCTCGTTGGAGGTGTGTATAAGGGCATTTATGCCGCGAGCTACTTTGTTGCGCTGATCCGGTTCGTTGCCACCGTCGCTGCCGCCGAAGAAGACCGACGGGTCTCCGCCGATGATCTGCTCGACGCTGTTCGGGCGGTCGAGAAGCTCTTCACACCGAACCGCTTCCTTTTCGAGTTCCTCGATGGCAAGACCGAGCAGGAGCGGATGCTCGAACCCCGGTATGTCGCCGCGATTGTTCGCATCTGAAGCCAAGACGTATTCCTTACAGTTCTCGAAGCGGGCATCGCAAGCGCGGCGGAGATTGGCCTTGACACATGAGCCACGGAAGGCGCTATAATACCGCCGTCCTCCTCGACTCTCAGGGGCGATGCTATGAGCGAGAGTAAAGAGCCAACCGACCTCCAGGAAGTAGTGGACCGGTCGTATCGCGTGCAGTGGGGTGGCAGGCGGCTCTATCTTACGTCGGCAATCGTCCTGTTCGCCTTGGCCTTTCTCAGTGCCGTAGCTCTTGTGGCGGCGGAGAATTGGTTTGCCATCACCGGCGAGATGCTCTATGTGATTCAGCTTTCCGCAATCGTCACGAGCTTTGTCTGCCTCATTGTCGGCGTTCTGTTTGCGCTCGAGGCGCTCCGCCGCTCGCAACGAGAGCGCGGCGAAGCGCCGGATCGGCGCATTCATGCCGCGTTGTCGCTCAGCGTCGTAACCGTCGCCAGTCTGCTGTTTCTTTTCCTTCTCTTCTTTGACCCCGGGGTAATGAAGCTCACGTCCGCGCGAGTGATTCGGCTGGTCATCTTTCTCTTCTCAGGGTTCACGTGGTTTGGGGCGACGTGCATGTCGTCCGCGGCATTCGCCATCATTGCCTCGCGCCGAAGCGACCTGCTCGAAGTCAACAACACAAGCAAGGGGACGGCTCTCGTGTTCCGCAAGGGGCGTTCCGCCGACATTGTGAAGCTCTCGGTCGCGGTGCTGATTGTGCTCATTATCTTTGTCGTTGCGCTGCTGATGGCCGGCGCCGCCCTCGCGCTTTGACCGTCCCGCCGGTTGACACCTCCGCAGGATGCTGTTAGACTGCCTTCTGGTGGGGAAAGACCCCGCCCACAACTCAACTCCGGAGGATGATCCCCATGAGAAACCGTGAGCTGGTCTTTGTCGTTGTTACGGTGCTCGTGCTTTCGTGTCTTACGCTCGCCGGGCCGGGAATGCCGAGGCGCGAGTCCCCCCTCTACGACCATTACCAGACGCTCTCGCGCATTGTGTCGAGCGTCACGACAAACTATGTCGAAGAGGTGGACGTGCAGAAACTCTTCTACGGCGCCTACGACGGAATGCTCCAGACGCTCGATCCCTACAGCGCCTTTTTGCCCCCTGAAGAGAAAGAGGACCTCGAGGTCGAAACAAAGGGTGAATTCGGCGGGCTGGGCATCGAAATCACTTTGGACAAGAATGGTGTTCTCACCGTCATCACCCCGCTTGAAGACACCCCCGCGTTCAAGGCGGGTGTGCTCGCTGGCGACCGGATCGTCAGGATTGAAGGTGTGAGCACAAAGGGCATCTCGTTGCGCGACGCTGTTGGCAAGCTCCGCGGACCCAAAGGCAAGCCCGTGACCATTACCGTCCTGCACGAAAACGGAAAGCTCGAAGACCTCACCATCGTCCGCGACATCATCCGGATCGAGAGCGTCAAGGACCCGCGCTTCGTGGACGAAAAACAGGGGATCGCCTACGTTCGGCTTACACAGTTCCAGGCCAACAGCGCCGAAAGTCTCGACAAGACCATCGCCGACCTGCGCAGCAAGGGAATGAAGGCCCTCGTGCTCGACCTGCGGTTCAACCCCGGCGGGCTGCTCAAGGCGGCCATCGATGTCGCCGACCGATTCCTTTCCGACGGCATCATCGTTTCGACCAAAGACCGCAATCAACAGGGGATAATCTATCGCGCGGAGGCGAAGAGGACATATGAGGATTTCCCACTGGCCATCCTTGTCAGCGGCCGCAGCGCCAGCGCGTCCGAAATCGTCGCCGGAGCAATCCAAGACAACAAGCGCGGCGTGATCGTTGGCACGCGCACGTTCGGAAAGGGATCCGTCCAGACGCTGCTCAAGCTCGAAGATGGCAAAAGCGCCATCCGACTCACCACCGCCTACTACTACACGCCGTCCGGACGACTCATCCACCACAACCCCAATAACCCAAAGCAGGAAAAGTGGGGAATCGACCCAGATATCGAGGTGGCCGTTACGCCGCAGGAGGAGGTGGACCTTTGGAACCACTGGCGCGAGGAACACCAGCGCCGCGCGCGGGAGCGCAATGGCCTGCCCCCGCTGCCGCCAGAAAAAAAACCAGAACCCGAGCCCCCGCCTGCGCCTGAGGACACGCCAGACCTCGATGCGCCGCCGGACGAACACAAGCCCGCAGTGCCCAAGCCCTTTGAGGATCGCACGCTGACTGCCGCAGTCAATGCACTCAAGGGAATGCTGCTTGCAAAGGAACGAGCCGCCGCGAACCCGGCAAGGTAGCATGCTCATTCTCGGCCTCGAAACGTCCTGCGACGAAACGGCCGCCGCCGTCGTCCGCGACGGCCGCGAAATCCTGAGCAACATCATCGCCAGCCAGCAGGACCTCCACGCGAAATTCGGCGGCGTCGTCCCTGAAATCGCCTGCCGTGCACACATCGAGCTTATCACGCAGGTCCTCGGCAGTGCGCTGGCCGACGCCGGCGTTCGCGCCCCAGACCTCGACGCCATTGCCGTCGTCAACGGCCCAGGGCTCGTGGGAGCTCTGCTTGTCGGGCTTACCGCTGCGAAGACCTTGGCCTGGGTGCACAAGCTGCCGCTCGTCGCCGTCAACCACGTCGTCGCCCACGTGTATGCCGGTTGCCTGCCTCCGGGAGAACTTGAGTATCCCGTTGTGGCGCTTGTCGCGTCGGGCGGGCATACCGTCCTCTGCTACGCCAAAAGCCCCGTCGAGACGGAATGGCTCGGCAGAACCATAGACGACGCCGCGGGGGAGGCATTCGACAAGGTTGCGGGCCTCCTCGGACTCGGCTACCCCGGCGGGCCAGAAATTCAGAAGGCCGCGCAGCGCGGCAACCCCTCCGCTGTCCACTTCCCGCGCAGCTTGCTGGGGCGCGACTCGCTTGACTTCAGCTTCTCCGGCCTCAAGACCGCCGTTCTCTACCATGTGCGCGGACGCGACGGACGCGAACGGGACGCTTCCTCGCTCGGGGACCGAGAGATCGCCGACATTGCGGCGGGCTTTCAGGAAGCGGTTGTCGATGTGCTTGTCCGCAAATCGATTGCCGCCTGTCGCCGCGTTGGATGTTCGCGGCTCGCCGTAGGCGGTGGCGTTGCGGCCAACGCCCGGCTCCGCGAAAAACTCGAACGCGCCGCCAAGCGCGAAGACATACGGCTTTCTATCCCGCTGCCGCGGCATTGCACAGACAATGCCGCAATGGTAGCCGGCCTCGGCTTTCATCTGCTCCAAGCCGGCCGGGTCGCCCCGCTCGACATCGACGCCGAGCCGCAGCTTGGCGACTTCGCGTGAGGGAACACGAATGGACCCCGAAAAACTGCTCTCGGTTCTCAAGCAGGTCGCCGCGGGCCGCCTCCGGCCCCAAGCGGCGCTCGACCGGCTGCGGCTCCTGCCCTTCGAGGACATGGGCTTTGCACGTATCGACCATCATCGCTCCCTGCGGACTGGATTCCCGGAGGTCATCTACTGCCCCGGAAAGACGGTCGCCCAGATCGTCGCCATTGCCGCGCGCATGATCGCTGCAAACAGCGACGTGCTGGCCACGCGGGCCGACGCCAATGTTTTCAGAGCGCTGCGGCGCCGCTGGCCTCAAACGCGCATCCACAAAGTCGCCCGCATCGCCGCCATCCTCAAGTCCGCTCGCCCGAAACCCATTGGCAACGTGCTCATTGTCTGTGCCGGAACCTCCGACATCCCCGTCGCCGAGGAAGCCCGCGTGACCGCCGAGATTTTCGGCGCGAAAGCAGCCGCCGTTTACGACGCCGGCGTCGCCGGCATCCACCGCCTGCTTGCGAACGCCGACGAAATACAGCAGGCCAACGCCATCGTAGTTGTGGCCGGAATGGAAGGTGCGCTGGCCAGCGTCGTCGGCGGGATGGCTCCCTGCCCGGTCATCGCCGTGCCGACAAGCGTGGGCTACGGAGCCAGCTTCGGCGGGATCGCCCCGCTGCTCACGGTGCTCAACAGCTGCGCCCCCGGCGTCTCGGTGGTCAACATTGACAACGGATTCGGGGCGGGCTATATTGCAGCGAAGATCAATCAACTGGCCACGAGGAGGCCCTGAGTGCCGGGATTTCGCGACGTTACCGAACCGCCCGTTCCCGAACCGCGGGAAAGGGATAGCCACAAGGGAGATTTCGGCCACGTTCTTGTTGTCGCCGGATCGCGCCGAATGATGGGGGCGGCCTTGCTGACGAGCATGGCGGCCACCCGAGCGGGCGCGGGGTTGGTGACGCTCGGCTGCCCCGCGAGCATGCAGCCGCTGGTCGCCGAAGCATCGCCGACCACGATGAGCTTGCCGCTCCGCGAGACGCCCGACGGCACAATCGCCCTCGGCGCGTGGCGCGAAATCGAGCAATTCGCTCCTCGGGCGACCGTCATCGCCGCAGGCCCTGGGCTTGGCCGGCACCCGTCAACCGATCTGCTCGTTCGGCGCCTGGCGGAGCGCGCCCAAGCGCCGCTCGTGCTCGACGCCGATGCGCTAAACGCCCTCGCGGAGGACGTAATGATCGTCCGCACCGCCCATGTGCCCGTCATCCTGACGCCCCACCCTGGCGAAATGGCTCGGCTGACGGGAACGACGGCGGACGAAGTCCAACGCGATCGCCGCAACGCGGCCTGCCGGCTCTCCGAGCGCACCGGCGCGATTGTCGTGCTCAAGGGCGCCGGAACCGTCGTCGCCGGCTGCGAGAAATGCTACGTGAACCCCTCCGGCAACCCCTACATGGCCAGCGGAGGCGTCGGCGATGTGCTTACGGGCATGATTGCCGGTCTGCTTGCCCAGAAGTTCAGCCCCTTTGAAGCCGCCCGAACCGCCGTCTATTGGCACGGCCTCGCCGCCGACCGCGCGGGCAGCGCCGCCGGCCCCGGGTCCGTCACCGCCACCGACATCCTCGAACAACTCCGCCGGTCTGCCGCCGATATCGACTGGT
>CAZBRH010000015.1:8436-8707 GCA_964494245.1 uncultured Planctomycetota bacterium
AGATGGAGCTCATTGACGAAGGACACGTCTTCGACCCGGACAGCGCGGAATCCGGCGGCGAAGAGCCGTTCTTGGAATAACCCAAGGAGCGCTCGGTGCTTCAGGAAGTCCTCCTGCCCCGCCTCGGCCAAACGGTCGAAGAAGCATCCATCGACAAGTGGCGCGTCCGCGAAGGCGACCGCGTCCGAAAGGGCGACATCCTTCTCGAAATCACGACAGACAAGGCGACGCTCGAAGTCGAATCCTTTTGGGAAGGGACCGTCCTCAAGCT
>CAZBRH010000015.1:8717-14798 GCA_964494245.1 uncultured Planctomycetota bacterium
AACGCCGAGGAAATCGCCTCCTGGCTTTCATCACTGCGGGAGAAACCGTGCCGGTGGAAGCGGTTATCGCCTACATTGGCGACCCTGCGACCGATAAGGTCCCCGCGGAAGCGCCAGCGCGACCGAAGCCCGCAAAGGCCGCCGGCGAGCAAGCCGGACAGGTCGTCCGCCCCAGCGCGGCAGCGAGCGCCGAACCGCCGGCCGCCGAAACTGCCGCCCCCGTCCGGCTCCTCATCTCGCCCCGCGCCCGCAAGCTCGCCGAAGCCGAAAAGGTCACTCCACTCGCTGTGCGCGGCAGCGGCCCGGGCGGGCGAATCGTTGAGGCCGATGTGGCTGCCTACGCCAAGAAGGTCGCTGCTCTCCGAGTTTCGCCGACAGCAAAGGTCGTCGCGTATCAGCGCGGTGTAGACCTCTTGTCCGTCCGGGGCACCGGCCCCGGCGGGCGGATTATGAAGCAAGACGTAGAAAAGGCGTCGCCGCTTCGCGTGGCCCCCGCCGCCAAGGTCGAGTTGACCGCAATGCGCCGCATCGTGGCCGACCGCATGAGCCGGTCGAAACGCGAGGCGCCGCATTTCTACCTTCAGATGGACATAGACATGACCGAAGCGGTCGCACTCCGCGAACGGCTGAAAGCCGCCGGCGTGCAGGTTTCGTACAACGACCTCATCATCAAGGCCGTGGCCGCTGGGTTCGCCGCCGTGCCGATGATGAACGCCTCGTGGGCGGGCGACAGCATTGAAGTTCACGCGACCGTGGACGTCGCCCTGGCGGTCTCCATCGAGGGCGGCCTGATGGTCCCCGTCGTTCGCGGCGTCGAGCGGCTCTCGCTGGTGGAGGTGGCCGCGCGAACGGCGGAGCTTATCGAGAAGGCGCGGACGAAGCGGCTCACCCCGTTCGAATACGAAGGCGGAAGCATCACCGTCTCCAACCTCGGAATGTTCGGCGTCGATAACTTCCTCCCGATCATCAACCCCGGACAGGGCTCCATTCTGGGTGTCGGCGCGATTGCAGACAAGGTCGTCGTCTGCAACGGCGGCATCGCGATACGAAAGCGGATGGCGGTGACGCTCTCCGTCGATCACCGCGTGGCCGACGGCGCCGTCGCCGCCGCCTTCTTCCTGGCCTTCAGGAACGCTCTGGAATCGCCGGCCGGAACCCTTGTGTGAAAGGAGCTGCATGGCCAAGGTCTATTTCGCCACAACCGAAGTAAAAAGTTTGAGTCGCAAGGTGACCCTGCCCGCGAAGTTCGGGCGCATGATCGACCGCTTCCAGTTCCGGAAGCGCTTCGAGGGAAAAACCGTCGCCATCAAGATGCACCTCGGAGAAGGGCTCGGCTACTCGACGGTCCACCCGCTCTTTGTTCGAATCCTGACGGACAAGATACGCGAGGCGGGCGGCAAGCCCTTCATCACGGACGGCTCGCACTCCGTCTGGGATGTGGCGAGGCGCGGCTACACCGAAGAGACGCTCGGAGCAAAGATTCTCCCGGCGGCTGGCGCAACCGGCAAGTATTACCGCACCGTCCCCGTGGAATACAAGCGCGGCAAGGCGGAACTCAAGGAGCTCCAGCTCTGCGGCAACGTTGTCGATGCCGACGCGCTCGTCGTCCTCAGCCACTTCAAGGGGCACGGGGAAGCGTCGTATGGCGGCGCGATCAAGAACCTCGCGATGGGCTGCGTCACCCGCGCCTCGCGGGCGGCGCTGCACCGCCTCGAAAGCGGCGGCTTCACGTGGGACAAACAGAAATGCATCCACTGCGGCCGCTGCGTCGAGAACTGCCCGACGGGCGCGTGCACCCAGAGCGGCGGAGAAATCAGCATCTTCCTGCACCACTGCGTTTATTGCCGCCACTGCGCGAAAAGCTGCCCCGTCGGCGCCATCGACGTGAACTCGTCGGGCCAGAAGCAGCTTCAGGATGGCCTCGCCATCGCCGCCCACGAGGTCGTGCGCTGCTTCCCACGCGGCCGCGTCGTCTGCTTCAACGTCGCGCTCGACATCACGCCGCTCTGTGATTGCTGGGGAATGACGACGCAGTCGCTCGTGCCGGACATCGGCATCTTCGGCTCCGTCTCAATCCCGGCGGTGGACAAGGCCGCGCTGGACCACGTCAAGGTCGAGAACTTCATCCCCGGCAGTTTGCCTGCCGGACGGAAGCTTGGCCGGAGCGGGCATCTCTTTCAGCGCGTCTGGGGCACCGACCCCTACTACCAGATTCAAGCCGCCGAGAAATTCGGCCTCGGCAAGGCCGACTACACGATCGAGCACGTCGAATAGACGCCGCGGGCCCCCTTCGTCGCCGGTATGCGGCCAATGAGAGCTCTGCGAAATTGCGCGGCCGCTCTTCGCCCCGTCGCCGCCCGCGTCGGCGAGGCGGTCGGACGGCTCATCTACCCGCCCCATTGCGTCGTCTGCGACGCCCCGTTGACCGAGAGCGAAGACCGCTACCTCTGCCCCGAGTGCATCGGCGCCATCTCATACGTGCAGGACCCGACCTGCCCGAAGTGCGGGCATGAGCTTGGACCGCACGCCGATGGGCGCAAGCGGTGCCCGCTTTGCCGCAACCTTCCGCTCCTCTTCGACCGCGCCGTCGCTGCAGCGCACCACGACGGTCCAGCGCGCGACCTCGTGCTCGGGCTGAAATTTGGCGCGCAAATCCACAACGCCTTCCCGCTTGCCACCTTGCTGGCCGCGCGGCTCGGCGATACGAACCTCATCGACTGCGTCGATGTGATTGTCCCTGTGCCGCTGCACCGCAGCCGCCGGCGCGCAAGGGGCTTCAACCAATCGGAAATCCTCGCGGAGGAACTCGGCGAGCGCCTCGACCTGTGCGTCGTTGCCGGTCGGCTCGTCCGCACCGTCAACACGGCGCCGCAGACGCAGGTGATGTCCGTCCCCGACCGAAGGGCGAACGTCCGGGGCGCGTTCGCCCTGCGCCGCGCCGAACCCTTCCGCGGAAAGTCCGTTCTGCTCGTGGATGACGTCCTGACGACCGGTGCGACGGCGGGGGAATGCGCCCGTGTGCTCAAGGACGCCGGCGCCCGGCGCGTCTTCGTCGCAACCGTCACCCGGCGGATGAGCACCCCTCCGCACGCGCACGGCGAGGCAGCGCCTGAAGGCGACCCGGCTCCAGAGCCGTGAGCGAGCAGTGGCTTCCAAAGGGGCTTGCGGGAACTGCGACGGGTGTTACACGGGCTCGACCGCCGTGACGCCGGGCACGGCCTGCTTGAGCCGCGCCTCGATGCCGTTTCGGAGGGTCATCTGCGCCATCGGGCAGCCGCCGCACGCGCCGGTCAGCTTCACCTTGACAACGCCCTTCTCCGAAACGTCAACGAGCTGGACATCTCCACCGTCGGCCTGAAGGTGCGGCCGGATTCCGTCGAGCACCGCGACAACCTGCGACTTGAGCTCTGCAACCGTCATCATCCTGCTCCTTTTCCCCACGTTGAGTTCCGGCCATCTTCTGCTTGTATTCTATACAGGAACCGCGGCGACGTCAAATCGCGAATTGCCTCACGAAAAATCTATACGAAAGTGGCCGCCTCCGAAGACGCGAAGGAGGCAGCGAAGGGAGTTGAGTATGAAAGAGCGAAGGGCAGCAAGCCGCAAGTTGGCCGAGGGATACCGGAAGGCGTCGAAGAAGGAAAAGGGGCAGCTGTTGGACACGCTGGTTCGAGTAACCGGCTATAACCGCTGCTATGCGTCCTGGGCCTAGAGGAGGGCATCACGACGGCGGACAAGCGACGGCTGCAAGCACAATACGAAAGCATGAATCCGGCGGCGTTGAGCCGCCAGATCAGGGAGCTACAGAACAGGCCGATTGACATGGCGAGCGACAAGCGCACAACCTTGGGAAGCCCCCCGTCTGTGACGGGGCCGAAACGACGAGAGGCCGCATCGGGGGTCAAGTAGGCCCCCAGTTCGCGGCGAGCCGGAGGGAACGAGGCCATGTGGCGAGGTAGAGCGAGAGTTATCCACAAGTTCACAAGTTATGCACCCTCCCCCTCTGGACTCCCTTACCATCAAGACGACGATTATTTTTTCGTATAGATTTTTACGTGAGGCAATAGGGCGATGCCTGTCCTTGCTGACGTATGCATTTGATAATGAGGCGACACAGGTGGTGCGCAGAGATTGTTCGCTACGATCAGAATGACATATCCCGCTATGTCACTGCAGGTTCTGTCCCCCTGAGCGAAGCGAAGTGTCTCTGCATGCTTCCTGCCCGCTTCTTTCTCACACGCAAACGTCAATAATGGAGCGGCCCTACCACGGCCAGCATGGCGACTTCTTGGGCAAGCGTTGCAGGCCGCCCCCGTGGACCGACGTGGGGGCGTTTCCCCTATTCGATCCCGCTCCAGTCGCGCGTGAAGTAGATTGGGCTAGACCACGCCATGTGGCCGTCTTCCTGCGTGACGCGGACGTAGTAGGCGTGGGACGGCGTCGAAAGACTCGCTCCGCCGTGCTCGCGGACGAGGTTTCGGATGGGAAAATCGAGCCGGGCCTCGCGCAGCCCGAACCCGCTTCCCCCGCTAAAGACCACTTCGCCGTTGTCCACCAGTTCGACGCTGCGAATCGGCGCTGTGCCCCGCACCTCGATGCGGCAGGGCGCCGGATAGACGACATCCTGCGTGTAGGGCGTGAAGATGGTCTCGCCGCCCATGCCGATGCCGCCGATGGTGAATTCGAGGGCAATCCGCGCGCCCGTCGTTGCGTAGCAACGTTTCGCGCGGAGCGCGTCGAAGATGGCTTCCTTCGTGCACTCGGTCGCATAGACGGCGGCGACGCCGCGTGTGCCGTGCCGCAGTTCGTGCGTGTCGCCTCCGCCAACGAAGCCGACCTTGAGGCCGCGGGCGAGCGCGTCCCGCGCCGTGCATCCCGGCAGCTTCGGGCGGCCGCGGGCGATGATGCCATCCGCCGTCTCCGATGAGCGCCATACGGAATAGATTTCGATGAGGGGCAGCAGCTCGGGGTCGTAGTAGTCCCACGTCGCCGCCTGGCCGGGCGCCGCCATGTGATGATAGACGGTAAACACGGGGATGTCGAGCGCCCGGAGGGCCTTCCAGAGCCGGGGCGGCGATGAATAAGCGTCGTCCGTCCAGCGATAGAGCGGCAGGCGTTCGCTCGGCGAATACACGTTCATCTGGCCGTAGTGGAACGACGTCCATTCGTAGGCGAAGAGCGTGGCGAACGCGCCGGGGTCGTCGTATTTCTTGCACGCTTCGATGGAGCGCGCCCACATCTCATCCGTCATGTGCGAGTCGTGGTCGGCCAGTGCGACGAAGTCCCAGCCGTCCTCGCGCGCCCATTCGTAGTTCTCTTCCGGCGAGCCGTTGTTCGGGCGTCCGCAAGGCGAGAGGTTTGAATGGACGTGGATGTCGCCGAAAAGAAGCTTGTGCTCCGGCTTCTTGGGGGCGGCGGCCTCCGGCTCGTCCCATTTCTCGATTTCCAGCGAGCCGACTTCGAGGCAACGGGCTACATAGGCGTCGAACGGATGCGGGTTCCGGCATCGCAGTTCGAGAACGCTCTCCGCCTTTGCCAATCCGGCTGGCACGTCGAACGCGAACGTCTCGGTCTGCTTTGTCCCGCGGACCTGCGCCGTGCCAAGCGCCGTCCCATTCAGAACGACCGACACTTCCTGCTCGCGGTTGTACCAGACCACGAGTGTCAGCCGGTTCGCTTCGTCGGCGGGCAGAAAGAGCTTCATCCGCGCGGTCTGAGCCAGCCAGCGGCGGCCCTTCATGATCCCGCTGAACCCGCCAATCAGGTACTTCGCGTCGCTGCGCGCGTCGCTGAAATCGATCCGCTTCATGCTGTCTCCTTCCCAGAAGGGCGAACCAGGTCGGCAATCCACGCCGCTTTGCCGATTCGCCCGGGCGCTCACGTGACGATCAACGCGCTATCCAGCGACCTCCTGTCCGTCTGAATCAGAGCATCTTCCGAAGCAAGGGAACAAGCGGGGGGAGGTCTTCTCGAAGCGTCTCCCACACGATTGGCAAACTCACGCCAAAATACTCGTGGACCAAGATGTTGCGCATGCTGCACATCTTTTCCCACGGGACGTCCGGATGTTGCGCCCTCGCC
>CAZBRH010000015.1:14815-26980 GCA_964494245.1 uncultured Planctomycetota bacterium
AGGCACATGGGCGGCCGCCTCTCCGATGAGTTCCAGATTACGGACGACAGTGTCGACGGTCCGTGAATCCCTGCGGAACGTATCATAATCCATGCCCGACGTGTACGCTTCGACCTTGGCGATGGCTTCGAGTATACCCTCGATCCGCAGCCGCCATGACCTAGATGGCATAGACGGCCTCCCGGAGGATCGCGTCGCGGAGTTGGCGCTTCAGCGCATCCTGTGTGACAAGGTCGACCGGGCGTCCAAGCAGCGTTTCAAGGTACGCCTTGACATCCAGAAACCGGAAGAAGCCGACGGGGTAACGGAACTCGACAAGCACATCGATGTCGCTGCCCGGCTGCGCCTCCCCGCGCACGGTCGAACCGAACACGGCAACACGGCGCAGGCCGAGCTTTTCGAGTTCGGCGCGATGCTCGCGCAGTAAGGAAGTGACTGTGTCAACGCTGGGGCATGGAACTGGCATCCGGCGCGTTCCTCCCTTTGTCAGACAAGGGGATTATACCGACTGCTGCTCGCGGTTCACAAGGGCGAGCCGCCCTCATCTGGTGCCAATCTGGGACTGAAAGCTGCGCCCCAACATCCGCTCAATCGCCGGCGTCACGTTCCAGAACGCCTTGAGTTCATTGTACTCGGCGACGGCCGCTGGGTCACCCGTCCCCGCGCCCGCCTCCGCGCGGATCATCAGGTTCTTCGATGTCGCTTCCGGCGAGACGAACTCGATGACGCTCGTCCGATAGCCCATAATCCGCAGGGCAAGCGCGCGGAACGTGTCCGTGATGATGTCGGCGAGGCGCTCGCGGAGGATGCCCTCTCCGAGGACGCCTCGGAGAGGCCCGCCGCCGAGTTGGTCGTGCAGTTCGTGCTGGCAACAGGGCGCGGCGAGGATGATGCGGCTCCCCCACCGGACGCCCTGCGCGATGGCCTCGTCCGTCGCCGTGTCGCACGCATGGAGCGAGAGCACGATGTCCGGCGGCTCCGGCGGCTGGTAGGCCGCGATGCTCGAAGCGAGGAACTCGATGCCATCCCAGCCGAGCGAGTCGCGCAGCGCGGCGCACTTGGCGATCAGCTCCTCGTTCGTGTCGATCCCAACGACGTTTGCCGGCGCCTTCCGCTTGTGGTTCAGGTAATGATACGCGGCGAACGTCAAGAGAGCGCTCCCACAGCCGCAATCAACGATCCGGAGCGGCCTCTCCGGCGTCGTCGGTTTCGGCAGAACCACGTCGAGAATCCGGAGGAACTCGTTGATCTGGTTCAGCTTGGGACGCATGCCGGCGCGGACCTTGCCGCTCTTGTTCAGGATTCGCGCCGCCTTCAGAAACACATCGCGTCCGCCCGCGCGGAGCGGCTGTTGTTTCACCCGGTCGTGCTCGAGCGCGGGGGCTTCCCCGTCCCGCGTCGGCGCGGATTTCGCAACGTGGACGCTTCCTTTGCGGCTGACAAGCACTTGGAGGTCGCCGGATGTGGATTGAAGATGAATCTGGCCGAAGGGCATTTCCAGCGCTTCCGCGAGCGCCCGTTCCGCCTCGGCGCCCGCGAGGTTCTTTGCAATATCCTTCTTTCCATCGAAATACGAAAACTGAAGCTGTCGTTCGCCACGAATCTGCACGGGACGAACCGAGATTCGCCGCCAAGCCGCGTCCTTCGCCAGCGGCTTGCTCAACGTCAGATGCAAAAACGTCGCCTCGTCCAGCGCCGCCCGGCACACGGTTTCTTTATAACCCTTGTCAGTGTTCATCCGTGTTTATCCGTGGCAAGCAGCGCTCCGGTGCTATGGCGCCGGCACGGCTTCCTCCGAAGCCGGGAGCTTAAGCGGTTGCGGCTCCTTGTCCGGTCGGACCTCGAGGAACTTTCCTTTCTCAATCACAAGGCACGCAGGTTGCCCGCCGAGCCGTTTATAGTATCGACTGATGCCGACGTCAATGACGATGACCCGCCCGCCGGCCCGAACGCGGATGCCGCCCGGTGCGAAGGTGTGGCCAATCACGATCCTCTCGACCTTGTGCGCCTCCATCAGCTCGTCGATATCCTCGGTCAGCTTCTCCTCGTCCGCCAGCGCCAGCCCGCGATACCAAAGCGGCCCCGAGCCGTGCATCGCCACTCCGCCCTCTAGCGGCTTCCCCTCGCGGAGCTGCTTCCGCACGCCGTCGTTCAACTCGTCGCGCGACATTCGCGCGAACTCGCCCACGAGCCCGGCGTGCACAAACAGAATGTCGTTGATCTTGATGACCGTGTTATGGCCGAGAATCCACTGGCCGTATTTCCCATCAGCGCTCATTGCCGTGCGAAAGCCCTCTTCGCCGCCAAACGCCATGAACTCGCCGGGGTGGACGTAGCGCCAGTCGCCGAGCAGCACCATCGCCTCGTGGTTGCCGAGGAGCGCGTGGACGCGGCCCCCGGCCCTTCCGGCCTGCTCTTCCAGTTTCATCAAAAGGTCCATCGCCTTTCGCGAGTCCGCCCAACGATCGAGCACGTCGCCGAGCTGGACAAGATGTGTCTTGCCCGCAATCCAGTCGCCCTTGTCGTCGATGACCTTTGCCGCGCGGAGCACAGCGACGAACTGCTCGTGGTCGCCATGAACATCGCCGACGGCGACGATGCGCTCGACGCCGGCCCAGGTGTGTTCCAGCGCCAGCGCCGCCCCCGCAGCCAGAGCGAGGACCAACGCCAGCGCAGCGGCTGTGCGGAACAAGCGGAGAGCGGTGACGGATTGTTGCATCTTTTTGCCTCTTTTCACATCCGTTGCGGCCAACGGTCTGGAGCGTTACGGTTCGCTCAGAACAGACTCGGCTCGTGCGCGCGGGCTGGGGCGCGGCGTTTCTTCACGAGGCGGGTCCCGATCTTGATGCTCGTCCTGCCGCCGACGCGAGGCGCGAGGCGATTGCGGGCGAACTCGTTGTATTCCTCGCAGACATCGATCCCGACGTAGCGCCGGTGCATCTGCTTGGCCGCGTTGATGCAGAGTTTTCCGTTGGGAACAAGGACGCGTGCCGCCTCGCGCCAGACATCCAGCAGGTCTGCCAGGTACTTTTCGTAGGGCGACTGCCCGATTTGTTCTTTGGCCCCGTAGTCCACCATGTTCCAATAGGGCGGGCTGGTGATGGCCAGATGGCAGCAATTGCCGGGCATTCGCCGCAGCACGGAGATAGCGTCGCCCGTGATGATTGTGTCTTCGAACCTCTCGGGGAGCGCGCCCATACGATCATGGAGCCCGACTCTCGGAGTTGAACCTTACGACGTCATGCCAACGGATTGTTCCGTCTGAGTCACAGAACTGGTTCATGAATTCGCGGGTGAACCTGTTGATCGCCTTCGCGTACTCAACCATGAAGTTTTCGTTGCGCTCCCGCGCACGGTGCCCCAGTGGCCTTATGATGTCAACGTACAAATTCTCGCTACCGGAGATAAACGCCCAGAAGCGTTGGCCGCAGTACTTGAAATAAGCCCCCTTGTCCGGGCGGTCATCACGGCCGTAGCAGCAACCGTTGACTGCAACAATTCGGACGCCCTTTCGGTTCGTGCGCAGAATCCTTGCGGCCTTGTTGAAGTCGTCTATCATTTTGGCGATTTGCCCAGCATTTCCCCAATTTGGCCCTGACTTGATTGTCACGATAAATGTGGTGCCATCCCTGTCGAATTCGAGGTCGATGCCATCTGCAGACGACTTCCGGCCACCATAAACACGACCACAAACAAAGATGGCCAACCCCTCGAGAAATGTCCCGAAGATGCCCTCCTCTTGCGATGACAGGTGCGCATCCAAGACGGAGCGGATAAACTCTTCGGCGGAGAGTGTGTTCTTGGCCTTGTAAAGGTATGGATTCTTGCGCCGGAGAACGCTCTTCAGTCGCAGATTCTGAAGACTCGCGAGTCGCCTTTCGTGAAAGCCCTGGATATTTGCTTCCACATACTCCGTTATGTCGCGTTCCGAAATAACTCCCATGGGTTGCTCCTTGCGCCGAATCAGCCTTCGACTTTGACGAGCGTATCCCACAACACCGCGCCCCCTTCCTCGGCTAGGCGCTCAAGCGCCAACTTGCAGTAATCCGCTCTGACATCAATGCCGATGCAGCGTCGGTTTAGACGTCTGCATGCAACCGCCGTCGTGCCCGAACCAACAAACGGATCAACTACCAAGTCCCCCTCCTCGGTGAACAACTTGATGAACCATTCCGGAAGCGCAACTGGGAACGCCGCGCTGTGATTCTTGTTGCCACATTCCGTCGCGAAGTGTAGGACGTTCGTTGGGTAGACCATCTCGCGTCCCACCCATTTCGAAACATTCTTGCCGAACCCGCTCCGAGACCTCGATTCATCTCGAATCTTGTCGGTCTGACTCAACTTGGCGAGGCGCTTCTCGGCCCACTGCCCAACAGGAACCATGACCTGGTCCTGGAACATCTTGAATTCCCGCTGCTTCGTGAAGTGGAGGCAACGCTCCCATGCATCCCGAAATCTGTTCGGCCACCTGCCCGGGTAGCAATTCTTCTTGTGCCACACGTATTCTTCGGTCCAGAGCCATCCCTGCCGCCTCATGGCGAGAATCAGGTCAATCACGTATGTGTGCCTTTCCCCGTTGTACGTCTTCTCCTTGATATTCAGAACAAATGACCCCGTGGGTGCCAAGACTCGCTTGAACTCGGCTATCCGCGGCATGAACCACTCGACGTACCGGTCGGGATGAATGCCGCCGTAGGAGCTCTTTCTCCGATCCGCGTAGGGGGGCGAGGTTACTATGAGGTCAACGCAGTCTGCTGGCAGTCGCCGCAGGACATCCTGGCAGTCGCCCTGAAGTATTGCCTGCCGAGCAAACCCCTTCTTTGCCGTGCCTCCGGCGTATTCGGCGAGCGTCTCAGCCACGATGTCCGGGGTGATAGAAAATGGTTTCATGTTCGGCAATCCCTTCTCGGCACATCAGTCTTACCCGCATGCTATTTTGCTGGAGCGCACATGTCAAGTTCGCCCCACGGCTCGCCGCGCAGTCATTTCCCGAGCGTCTTCTTCACGAACTTCATCAGCCCGCCGGCGGCGATGATGGCCTGCATCTCCGCCGGGAACGGGGCGGTCGAGTAGTCTTTGCCGCGTGTGATGTTCCGGATGGCGCCCCGTGCGAGGTCGATTTCGATTTCGTCTCCCGCTGCGATCTCCTCGGCGGCTTCGGGACAGACGAGGATGGGCAGGCCGGTGTTGATGGCGTTCCGAAAGAAGATGCGGGCGAAGGTCTTGGCGATGACGCACGAGACGCCCGCCGCCTTGATGGCGATGGGCGCGTGCTCGCGGGACGAGCCGCAGCCGAAATTCGCCCCCGCAACAATCACATCGCCCGGCCGGACGCCCCGTCGGAACTCGGCTCCGCCAGCGGCGTCTTCCATGCAATGCTCCGCCAGCTCCTCCGGGCGGATCATGTTCAGATACCGCGCAGGGATGATCTCGTCGGTGTTGACGTCATCGCCGAATTTCCACGCTCGGCCTTTCATGGCTTTCTCCGTGCAAGAGAGATATCTGGCGCGCCTGGTGGACGAACGCTTCGAGTCGGAGGTCTTCGCCCGCGTGCTCGTGGCCGTCGAACTGGAGTTGCAGGTAGGGGATGTTCCCGTGGTCGGTGACGAAGCGTCGCATGATCGCGTTGACGATCGTGCCGGGCATGCAGTTGAAGGGCATGACGTTGACGACGCCGGCGAAGCCGCGTTCGGCGTATTCGACGGCGCGGCCGATGCTCAGGGCGGCCTCGCCGCGGACTTCGGGAGCGATGTATCGGCTTGCGCGGGCGAGCACCGCAGGGGTGTCCTCTTCGAGCCAGAAATCCCGCAGCGCACCGCGGAACGGCTCGGAGAGCGCCCGCACGTCGCGCTCCTTGATCCACCCCTTCGCGTGCTCGATGAGCAGCCCGCGCCAGTCTCCGTCGATGCGGAGGTCTTCACGGCGTTTGTGGTCAATGTAATCGATCCACTCCTCGACGGGCGGGACGGCGAGCTCGGCGCCGAGGGCTTCGAGGCGGCGGACGACGAAGCGGTTGGCGAAGTCGTTGCAGCGGACGTAGATTTCTCCGACGAGGCCGATGCGGGGCTTCGGGCGGCTGCGGTCTACTGGGATGGCATCAAAAGCGGCTCGGATTTCGACGGCCAGCGGGCGGACGTCTTTTCCGGCTTCGAGCGCTGCTTCAATCGCTCGCAGCCAACGTTCGTAGGCGGCGTCCGTCGCACCGGCGTGAATTTCGTAAGGCCGCGTCTGGAGGACGAGCTTTTGGAGCAGGTCCACAAGGACGAAGCCGCGCCAAGCCACGCGGCGGAAGGAGGGGCCGAGCTTCGAGAGCGCCTCGTTGTAGCCCCGGCCCTGGTTCAGCACAAAGATGGGCACGTCGCCCAGCCCGATGTCGTCGAGCACCATCCGATGGAACCTGTTGTATTGACCGAACCGGCAAGGCCCCATCGCTTCGGGCATGAGGAAGGCGCTCGCGGCCGGGTCGAAGTCCGGCTGCATCGTCTGTTTGACGATGTCTCCCGTCGTGATGACGCAGGGATAGCATTCGCGGCCAGTGGTGAACCTGCGGCCGATGGCCAAGCTTTCTTCGTCGGCCATCGGGAGCGTGGCGGCGCGGACGCCATAGTGGCGCATCGCCGCGGCGAGGATGCGGCCGTGGTCGGCCATGTGGGGCACGTAGAGCACACGCTGGCGTTCGCGGACAGGGATGTAGTCGGGCGCTCTGCGCGGGATGCTCGCGGTATGCGCTCGGTCGCGACGGGCGTTGCGGATGCTGTCGAGAAACGCCTCGCACCGGGTCAGGACACCGCCGTCGGCGCTGTGTTCGTCGATCTCGATGGTGAGGTATGGCTTGCCCTGCATTTCGCGTTCGAAGAACTTGCTGATGAAGGAATCGGGCCCGCAGCCGAAGTTCGTGACGTAGAGAGCGTGGATGCGGTCCTGCGAGCGCAGGTAGCGTGCCGCCGCGAGGATTTTCTGGCCGTATCTCCAATACATGTGGGGGAAATCGCGGGATACAGCCGCCTCGTCGAGCGGGAGGCAGTCGATCGGCAGGGCAATCGCCCCCATCTCGCGGAGCTTCTCGGGGAGGTTGAGGTTCAGCCCCGTGTCGCAGCCGTTGTAGGGGCGGCTGATGATGGCGATGGCGACGTCGTCGGGACCGAGGGATTCGATGGCCTCGCGCCCGCGCCGCCGCACCTGCCGGTAGAACTCGTCCAGCGCCTCAAACGCCGCTTGAGCCGCGCGCAGCCCCGCGCGGGTCGGATACCCAATTTCGCGCCCGAGTTTCGCCAGTATGCGCATCACGTGTCGGCGTCCACGGCTCATGTGGATGACCGGCGCGAGCATCCGCATTCCCGATTCTTCGACATCGATGGCCGCGCGGATGAAATACGGAACGGACTGCACGTAGGGGCAGGCGTAATAGTTGGCGAAGCCCGGCTCGGACGCTTCGAGGTCAATGACGCACGGAAGAAAGATGTAGTCCACGCCGCGCCGGACGAGATCGAGCACGTGGCCGTGGGCGACTTTGATGGGGAAGCATGTCTCGGCAAGGGCACGGCCAACGCCCTCGCGGATAATCTCCTGGTTCGTGTCGCGCGAGGTGACGACCTGGAATCCGAGTTCGGTGAAGAACGTCTTCCAGAGCGGGAAGAGTTCAAAGTAGTGGGCGGCCTTCGGAATGCCGACGGTGCGGCCGTTCGGCCGGTCGGGCTGTTCCTTGGGGCAAGCGCGAAGGAGCATCTGTGTCCGCTCGCGGAAGAGCCGTGGCAGGTCTCGCTGTGCCCTGCCGCGCTTCGCCTCGTCGAACTTGCCGCACCGGCTGCCGTAGTGGAGCGGCCGCTCGCCTTCGACGGCGACGCGTTTGATTTCGCAGTGGTTTGGACAGTCGCGGCACTCGAACGTCTCGACCGCGTATTTCCGGCGGCTCAAGTCGAACCCCTTGAACTTCGAGGGGCCGACGGTCTCTTCCTTTGCGATGAGCGCGGCCCCAATCGCGCCCATCACGTCGTGGTGCGGGGGGACGATGATCTTCTTGCCCAGAACCTTTTCGAACGCCGCCCGGACGCCGCGGTTGTAGGCCGTCCCGCCCTGAAACAAGACGACATCGCCGATCTTGCGGTTTTCGACGACCTTGCCGAGGTAGTTATGGACTATCGAGTAGCAAAGCCCCGCGATGAGGTCGTCTCGCTCCATTCCTTCCTGCTGGTAGTGGTTCAAGCTGGACTCGACGAAGACGGTGCAGCGATCGCCGAGGAAGACGGGGGCCTTGGCGGCGAGCGCAGCATCGCCGAACTCGCGGTCGATCCGCACGCCCAGCCGCTCTGCCTGCTCTTCGAGGAACGAGCCGGTGCCTGCGGCGCAGACCTTGTTCATCGTGAAATCGACCACCGCGCCGCCGGATAGAGAGATATACTTCGAGTCCTGTCCGCCAATCTCAAAAACCGTGTCTGCATCGGGACGGATGAACGCCGCCGCGCGGGCGTGCGTCGTGATCTCGTTCTTTACCACGTCCGCGCCGATGAAGTCGCCCGTCAGGTATCGTCCCGAGCCGGTCGTGCCCGCGCCGCGAACGACGACTTTGCCCTCGAACTCGCGGCCGATCTGCGAGAGGCCACGCTGGATCGCGTCGATAGGACGCCCGGCCGTCATGAGATATTCCCGCGCGACGACCCGGCCGTCGGCGTCGATGAGGACAACATTCGTGCTGATGGAGCCGACATCGACGCCAAGCCAGACATCCACCGGAACGGGGCCGCGGAGCGGCGCCGGCTCCGTCTCGCAGAAATAACCCTCGTCGCGCAGCGGTTCGAGCCGCCTCGCGCTCGGCGGGTGTCCTGCGAGGTGCGCATCCAGTGCGGCGAGGTGGGGCATCGGCGCGAGCGTTTTGGTTCTTCGCGCGTAGAGGGCGGCGCCGATGGCGCCCATCGACGCGAAATGTTCGGGCACGAGCAGGCCGCCGGGCGAAAGTCCGAGAACTTCCTCAAACGCGCGGATCATGCCGACATTGGCGGCGACGCCCCCCTGGAACGCGATCGGCCGCTCGAGCTGCTTCCCGTGGCAGATGTTGCTGTGGAAGTTGCGGGCGAGAGCGAAGCACAGGCCTGCGACAATCTCGTGGTCGGGCGTCGCCTCCTGCTGGAGGTGAATCATATCCGTCTTGGCAAAGACGCTGCACCGGCCCGCGATGCGCGGCGGGGCCTTCGAGCGAAGGGCGAGCTCGCCGAACTCGCCTTCGATCCGCAGCCCAAGCCGGGTTGCTTGCTGGTCGAGGAAGGAGCCAGTTCCTGCGGCGCAGACCGTGTTCATTGCGAAGTCGACGATTCGTGGCTCGCCCGCATTTGCGCCGGCGTCGAGCGCGATGAGCTTCGAATCCTCGCCGCCGATCTCGATGATGGTGCGGACGCCAGGGTGGAACGCCGCCGTGCCCGTTGCCTGGGCGACGATCTCGTTGACCGTCTCGACGCCGAGGATGCGGCCGAGCAGCTTCCCGCCGCTCCCTGTCAGGGCAAAGCCGGCGATGCGGTCCCGGGGCACCCGCGAAAGCATATCCGCCAAGAGGCGGCGCGCCGTGCGAACGGGCTGCCCACGGGTGCGAACATAATGGTCCTCGAGCACTCGGCCCGATTCGTCCAGGAGAACAAGTTTCGCGCTGACCGAGCCGATGTCGAGGCCGACCAGGAAGAGGCCCGGCTCTCCGCCGCCATGAGTAGTGACCCGCTTGGCGCTCATCGCATCCACCACACCTGCACCTGCTGGCTCTGAACTCTTGCGCCTCCCTGCAGGATAACGCACTTTCAACCCACAGAATAGCGGCGGCGTTGCTCCGAATCAATACCCGCAGCGCGGGGGAGAACCGCCATTCAGCATCTGGAGTTTCCAACCGAAGCGGGTATGAGCAACGACGCTGATCGCGCAGTTGGCGACGGTGAAGTTGCCCCGGAACGCGCCGTCGGGCGCCATCACCGTCGAGAAGAAGACAAAGGCAGGCCCGCCGTGCGTCACGACGAGCACGTTGCCGCGGCGATACGCCTGGGCAATCTTGTCCATCTGAGCGATGACTCGCGCGCGGAGTTCGCCGAGCGACTCGCCGCCCGGGGGCCGCGAGTTGACGCGGTCGCGCTCGCGTTCCGCGCACAGCTCCGGCCAGCGCCGCGCGATTTCGGCGTAGGTCTTGCCCGCCCATTCGCCGTAGTCCTGTTCGCGGACCGCGGCGGTCTTGGCAAGCGGAACGTTGCGGCCGCGGAGGATGATCGCAGCGGTCTCGACGCAGCGCCGCAGGTCGCTCGAAAACGCCGCCTCGAACGGGACTTCCCGGAGCGCCGCCGCCACGCGTTCTGCTTCCGCGCGGCCCTCGTCCGAAAGCTCGATGTCGAGCTGGCCCTGGAGCCAGCCGGACTTGTTCCACACGGTCTTCCCGTGGCGGATGACGTAGAGGAAAAGGTCGTTCTCGCCGGCCGGCGTGAGGTATCCGACGCCTGCGGCCTCGGCCTCGACCGGCTCGCGGCCGAGGACGACCTCTGCCCCGGCCCGCAGCACTTCCCCGCAGTCGCACGTGACCAAGCGGCCAAACTGGAAGAGCGTCGCGTCGTATTGCCGTCCGCAACGCGGGCAGAGGATCGCCATGGGTTATCGTGCTCCCCGCGCGAGGTTGGACGCAAAGGCGGCGACCTTGCGGACGAGTTCCGCGCGCGGCAGCCCCGACGCCGCTTCGATCTGTCGCACGACCGCGCTCCCAACGATCACGCCGTCCGCAAGCCCGGCCAGCATCCGCACCTGTTCGGGCTTCGACACGCCGAACCCGACGACAAGAGGGCGCGTCGTCAGCGACCGGACGTGCGTCAGGTAGCTGCGGAGGTCAGCGGGCAGTTCCTCTCGCGCTCCCGTGATGCCGGTGACCGAGACGCAGTAGATGAAGCCGGTGGACGACCGCTCGGCGAGAGCGATGCGCTCATCGGTGCTCGTCGGCGCGACGAAGAAGACGGTTGCGAGATCGGCGTCCCGCGCGAGCGCGATCAGGTCGCCGGCCTCTTCGGGAATCAGGTCGGGGATGATGAGACCATCGACGCCGACGCGAGCCGCCTCCCTTACCAGAGCGGCGACGCCGAACTTCAGGATGACGTTGTAATACGTCATCAGCGCGATGGGAATCTCCGACGTTTTACGGACGTCGGCAACGAGGTCGAGCACCTTGCGCAACGTCGTGCCGCGTTCCAGCGAGCGCTGCCCTGCCCGCTGAATCACCGGGCCGTCGGCGATGGGGTCGCTGAACGGCATGCCGAGTTCCATCATGTGGACGCCGGCCTGTTCGAGCGCCGGGATCAGCGCGGCGGTGGTCTTGAGGTCTGGGTCCCCAGCGCAGAGATAGACGTTGAATGCCGCTCGCTTCTTGGCCCGGAGGTCGGCGTAGAGTTTCCGGATGCGGTTCAATGCAGCTCCTCGCCGAGGTGCTTCGCGACGGCTTGGACGTCCTTGTCGCCGCGGCCGGAAAGGTTGACGACGACCAGCGGCGGCAACTCGCCCTTCATCTTCAGGACCTGTGCGACGGCGTGGGCGCTTTCGAGCGCAGGGATGATGCCTTCGAGCCGCCCCAGAACGCCTCGAGCGCCTCGTCGTCGCTCACGCTTGTGAACGCAACGCGCCCGGAATCGTGGTGCAGGCAAAGCTCTGGGCCGATGGCGGCGTAGTCCAGCCCCGCGGAGATCGAGTGCGTCGGGGCGATCTGGCCGTCGTCGTTCTGCAAGAGCATCGTCTGCGTGCCGTGGAGCACGCCGAGCGATCCGCTGATGTATCGCGCCGCATGCTGCCCGAGCTTCCGCCCGATTCCCCCCGCTTCGACGCCGAGCATCCGGACGGACTTGTCGCTGACGAATTCGTGGAAAAGGCCCATCGCGTTGCTGCCGCCGCCGACGCATGCAACGAGCAGATCGGGCAGGCGGCCCTCCTTCTTCAAAATCTGCTCGCGCGCCTCGCGCCCGATGACGGCCTGAAAGTCGCGGACCATCACCGGATACGGGTGCGGCCCAAGAACGGAGCCGAGGATGTAGTTTGTTGTGTGGACGTTCGTCACGTAGTCGCGCATCGCCTCCGTGATCGCGTCCTTTAGCGTCCGCGAGCCGGACTTGACCTCGCGGACTTCGGCGCCGAGCTGGCGCATGCGGAAGACGTTGAGCGCCTGCCGCT
>CAZBRH010000015.1:27005-34203 GCA_964494245.1 uncultured Planctomycetota bacterium
TCGGCGCCCATGTAGACGACGCATTCCATGCCGAAGACGGCGGCGGCGGTCGCGGTGGCGACGCCGTGCTGCCCGGCGCCCGTCTCGGCGATGACGCGGCGCTTCTTCATCCGCCGCGCGAGAAGCGTCTGGCCGAGCGTGTTGTTGATCTTGTGAGCGCCCGTGTGGAGCAGGTCTTCGCGCTTCAGGTAAACCGTCGCACCGACTTCATCCGAAAGGCGCCGCGCAAGGTAAAGCGGCGTCGGGCGGCCGGCATACTCTGCGAGGTAGTAGTCAAGCTCCCGCTGGAACTCCGGGTCCTGTTTAGCGGCGAAGAACTCGCGGGCGAGGTCTTGGAGCGCCGGAACGAGCGTTTCGGGGACGAACATCCCACCGTAGGGTCCAAAACGGCCCCGGGCGTCCGGCATAGACTGATGCGCAGGCATCTGGTCTCCTCGATAGGGCGCGGCCAGTGTATCCCTGCGGCAGCGTTGCGTCAAGCGAACGAGGCGCTTGCGTGGACGACCGAAACAGGTTCTAATCACACAAGAAGCGACTGGACACCGCAAGCGAGACGAGACGCAATCATGGACTCGCTCGAGCGCTGGCTCGCCGTCCTCCGGCGCGAAAAGCCGGACCGCGTTCCGATGGATTTCCAGGCGACGCCGGAGGCGCAGGACAAGCTGCTCCGCTACCTCGGCTGCGCGACGCTGGACGAAGCGTGCGAACGGCTGCACATCGACATGCGCGTCAGCGTCGGCGGCCGCTACGTCGGCCCGCCGCACCCGAACGGCGAGGGGAACGTTTTCGGCGTCCAGCAAAGAAAGGTGGAATACGAGGGCGGCTCCTACATGGAGGTCGTCAACGCCCCGCTCGCCCGATACAACTCGGTCGAGGAGATCGAGGCGAACTACGTCTGGCCCAGCCCCGACTGGTGGGCGTATGACCACCTGCCCGCGGTCGTCGCGCGGAACGAGCGCCGCCCAATCAAAGGCGGCGGCTCCGAGCCATTTCTCGACTACTGCGCGCTCCGCGGCCGCGAGCAGGCGTTCATGGACCTCGTGCTCCACCCTGAAATCGTCCACTACTGCCTCGACAAACTCTTCGACCTGTGCTACGAAAACACGCGGCGGCTCTACGAGGCGATCCCCGGCAAGGTGCTCATCACGCACATCGCCGAGGACCTCGGCTCGCAGGAATCCCTGATGTTCTCGCCCGCGCAAATCCGCGAGTTCCTCCTGCCGCGGATGAAGCGCATGATCGACCTCGTCCACGAGGCCGGCGCCTACGTCCACTTCCACAGCGACGGCGCCATCCGCGACATCCTCCCGGACATGATCGATCTCGGCATCGACATCCTGAATCCCATCCAGTGGCGGTGCAAGGGGATGGACCGCGAGGGACTCAAGCGGGACTTTGGCGACCGGCTCATCTTCCACGGCGGTATGGACAACCAATACACGCTCGCCTTCGGGACGGTCGAGGAGGTGCGGCAGGAGGTGCGGGACAACCTCCGCATCCTCGGGAAGGGCGGCGGCTACATCCTCGCCCCGTGCCACAACATCCAATCCGTCAGCCCGCCCGAAAACATCGTCGCAATGTATGAAACGGGCTGCGAGGAAGGATACTCCGCATAGGCCGCCGCAACGCCGAAAGTGACTTGCGTCCAGAGCAAGAGGAAGTATACTCACAGATGACCAGGGCGCTTCAGCGCCGCAGCCGGCCGGTGAATACCCAGGAGTCAAGAACGTGAGAGTGATTCTCTGCGCTCTTCTGTTTGCGTCGTTCGCCGCGTTTCCACTGCAATCGGCCGATTGGGCGCAATGGCGCGGGCCGAGCCGCAACGGAATTGCCCCCGAAAGCCCCTCCCTTGCTGACAAGTGGGCGGCCGACGGACCGAAGAAGCTCTGGGAAAGCGAAGAACCCATCCCCGGCGGCGTGGCTGGCGGATATGGCAGCCCCGTCGTCGCGGACGGCCGGGTGTTCATGTTCGTCTGCTGGAAATACCGGATGCCGCTCGAAACCCGAACGCTGGCGACCCGGTCGCTGGGACAACTCGGCTGGATCGCCGAAAAGCCGCCCGAAGACCTTCTCAAGGCCGTCGAGGCCGCGCGCATCTCCGACGAACGCTCGGCGCTCAAGGGACGGGACGCCCAGGAATGGGTCAGGAAGTGGGTGGCCGAGAAGCTGGACGCCGACCAGCAGAGGAAGTTCGGCCGCTTCGCCGCGCAGCGCTTGAACGAAGGAAAGGACGCTATTCCGCTCGACCTGCTCGACAAACTGGCGACAATCAAGGACAAACCCTTCGAGAGCCAGGCCGCGCTCGACCAGTGGTTCGCAGACAACGGAATCGTCGGAGAGCTGAAGAAGCGCATCGCGGCCTCCTTTCCGACGGATGAAGAAAAAGCCCACGACACGATCGTCTGCCTCGACGCCGCGTCGGGCAAGACGCTTTGGAAGAAGCAGTATCCCGGCGTTCCGCACCAATACGGCTCCTCCAGCACGCCCTGCATCGCCGACGGACGCTGCTACGTGGCCGGGTCCGACGGCGGCATCTATTGCCTCGACGCCAAGACCGGCGACGAGGTCTGGAAGGCCCAGATCGGCAAGGGCGACAAGAACTCGTCCTTCGTCGTCGTTGATGGCGTCGCCGTGATCGCCGCAGGCCCCCTGACCGGCTTCGACGCTGCGACGGGCAAGGTGCTCTGGAGCCAGAAGGCCATCGGCGCCGCCAACTCTTCGCCCGCATACTGGGAAAAGGACGGCAAGACCTACCTCCTCGTTGGTGGCTCGTGCATCGACCCCAAAACCGGCGACGTCCTCTGGAAAAGCCCCGGTCCCGGCAACTCCACCCCCGCGATTGTCGGCGACTACATGGTCGTTCTTACCGGCGACAGGAACACGGGCGTTGTCGCCTACAAGCTTGCGAAGGACAAGGCCGAGAAACTGTGGAACGTCCCTGCTCTCGCGGACCGCGGCGCCAGCCCGCTTGTCCACGAGGGGCACGTTTACGCAATGGGCAGCCAGGGCGCCATCTGTGTTCACCTCGAATCCGGCAAGACCGTCTGGGAGGGAAAGCCCGGCACCGACGAGTTCTCCTCCCCCCTTCTGGCCGATGGCAAGCTCTTTGTCGGCGGCCGAGGTGGAATGATACTCATGCTGAAAGCTTCCTCCGAAAAGTTCGAACTCCTCGGAAAAGCCAAAGTCGGCATGGTCGCCTGCACGTCCGCTGCCTTCGCCGACGGCAAGCTCTTCGTCCGGTTGGCAAAGTCCATCGCCTGCTACGACCTGGCGGCCAAAGCCGATTGACGCCCGCACGCGGCTCGGTTCCTTCCACAACCCCGCGAAACCGTTGCAAGCCGGCGGCTTCGGCGCTATGCTGGCGGCAGGCCGGCCGTCAGGAGGAATGCTGCGATGTCCGTCCGCGCGTGCGCCGCGATATCCCTGCTCGGAGCGATGCTGATGGCGACGGTGTGCCCGGCGGCGACGCCCGCCGTCGAGGTCGTTGACTGCCCAAAGGTCTTGCCCGACCGGGCGATCGACACGTCGAGTTTGGAAAGCATCATTCAGGGCGTCGTCAAGCCGGGGATGAGCGAGCAAGACAAGTTCCTCGCGCTCTATCAGTTCTATCGCCGAATGGTCTTCCACCACCGATACATGGCAGCCGACCGCCGAGAGATTCTTCGCGTCATCAACAGCTATGGCTTCAACCTCTGCGGCTCGCAGGCCGGGTCGTTCTCCGTCCTGCTCCAGAAGGCCGGCTTCAACACGCGGGTCGTCCAGGCAAATGCGAAGGGCTACGGCGGCCACACGGTGCTCGAAGTCGAATACGACGGCGGCTGGCACGCCTTCGACACAATGACGGCGTTCTACGTGCTGAACCGCGCGGGCAAACTCGCGAGCTTCGCCGAACTGAAGGCCGATCCGGCGCTGCTCAAGGACGCTGCAAAGGAAGGCCGGCTGCCGCCCGAATATGGCCTCTGCACGCGCGAAATCGAGCCGGAACAGAAGGGCATCGAGCAGCACTGCCACGCCGACCGCCCCTGGTCGCTCCTTCGTTGGGGCGAGGGCCTGACCGTCCCCGGCTTCTGGGAAGCCGCCATCGCCAGCGCCAGCTCCGGAAAGACGAACGACCTCTACGGCGGCTACGTCGCCCCCGGCGTCCTCGACATCCAGCTCAAGCCGAACGAGGAATACGTCCGCCTCTGGGGCAACGTGGGCCTCTGGCTCAAAAGCCCCTCCTTCTCGAAGTTCGGCCCGTTCCACACCTGCGGCCACGCAGACGAATACGACACGCCCAACTTCAAATACTTCGAGCCCTACAAGAAGGAACACGAGTTCTGCCGATACACCTACCGCTACTACGGCAACGGATGGCTCGAATGGAAGCCCGACGCAGCCCGCGGCGAAGTCCAGGCCGCCGCGAAGAACACCGTCAACCTCGAATACGACGCCGCGACGGGAATGTTCCGCCCGGCGAAGCCCGGCCAGCCGGCCTCGCTCGAAACCCGCGTCAAATCCCCCTACGCCGTCGTCAAGGTCGAAATCGACTTCGACCTCGAACAGGAAGACGGCGCGCAGACAACCCTTGCCCTCGGCACCGTCTCCGGGCAGAAAGGCCGAGAAAACGTCCAATGGAACACCCTTCTTGTGAAGAGTGACAAGGCGGCAGGCCTCCAGCAGGCCGTCTACGAAAACTCCGCCGTGCCCGTTTATGATTACGCGCTCAAAGTAGAGACAAAGGGCGCGGCGGCTCGCTTCAACCTGCGCCGCGTCAAGACCATCTTCCAGCTCAACTGGGCGGCGCTTCCCTCGCTCTACCCCGGCGAGAACACCATTGTCGTCTCCGCGAATTCGCCACAGAAGCTTCAAGCCCACAAGCTCCTTGTGACCTACGAATGGGCCGAAGGAGAGGGCTGGAAAGCCGACCGCACCGACACCCAGACCGTGACCGAACTGCCGCATACCTACAAGCTCCAGGTCGATGTCCCGAAGGACAAGATGCCCCGGATGAAGCGGCTCGTGCTGCGCCTGGAGCCAAGGTGAGAACTGCCGATACCGCCGCCCGGCCCGGCTCCCGATGACCACGATTCGCCCCAAGGTCGCCCTCGCCAAGTGCCCGGATTACTCGCGGGCGAACGTCGAGCGCGCCGTGGGCGAGCTGCTCGGCCTCCTGGGCGGCGTCGGCACGTTCGCGTCGCCGGGGGCCGGCGTGTTCCTCAAGCCCAACCTACTCGCTGGCAGGCCGCCCGAAGATGCCGTAACGACGCACCCCGAAGTCGTCCGCGCCGTTGCGCGGGCAGTGCTCGACGCTGGGGCGAAGGCCACCGTCGGCGACAGCCCCGGCATCGGCTCCCTGGCCGAAGTCGCCGCCAAATCCGGCATCACCGCCGTCGCCGATGAACTTGGCATCCCCCTCGGGCCTTTGACCGAAGCGATTGCCGTCCCCCGGCCCCCGGGCGCTCGGTTCCGAAAGCTCCTGCTTGCTCGCCGCGTCCTCGACGCCGACCTCGTCATCAACCTGCCGAAGGTCAAGACGCACCAGCAGATGTTCCTGACGCTCGCCGTGAAGAACCTCTTCGGCTGCGTCGTTGGCCGCGAGAAGATCGCATGGCACCTGAACGCCGGGCGGGATGCGCGGCTCTTTGCGCGGGCGCTCGTCGAAATCTGCCACGCCGTTGCGCCGGGGCTGAACATCGCCGACGGCGTCGTCGGCATGGAGGGCAGCGGGCCTTCGCACGGCGCCCCGCGCCGCTTCGGCTTCCTCGCGGCGAGCGCCGACCCGTTTGCGCTCGACGCCGCCCTGACGTGGCTTTTGGGCTTTCGGAAGGAGGACGTGCCCGTGCTGGCCGCCGCCGACGAGGCGCGTACCGACGGGCTGGACGTCGGCTGGGCGGACATAGAGTGTGTCGAGTTGGTGGGCTGCGACCCGCTGGAGATACGCGCCCATCGCGTCCGTCCGCCGCCTTCCAGGCGGCTGATGTTCGTCCCCGGCATCTTCGCGGGGGTTGCGCGGCGGCTCTTCACCGTCCGCCCGCGTGTCCGCCGAGCGCAATGCCGCCTCTGCGGCGTCTGCGCCGAATCCTGCCCGGCAGGAGCAATGAAAATCGTTGACCGACGCATCCGAATTGACGATACTCTCTGTATTCGTTGCTTCTGCTGCCAGGAGCTGTGCCCGCACGGCGCGGTCCAGGTCAGCCGGGGCGTTCTTTCACGCCTGTTGAGGTTGTAGGGGGCTTCCGGTGAAAATCGAAACATCCAGGAAGGACGGAGCGGCAGTCATCGCCCTCTTGGGCGAGATCGTCTCGCGCGACGACCAGCACGTCGTCACCAGCCAGGTGGACGAGCAGCTTGCGGCGGGCGCGCGGACGGTGGTGCTCGACCTCTCGAAGGTGCCCTATATCAGTTCGCTCGGAATCGCCACGCTCGTGGCCGTGCACGTAAAAGTCGGCCGCGTCGGCGGCAACCTCCGGATGGTCAACCCAAAGCCCAAGGTGGCCGAAATCCTGGAGATGACCAAGGTGGCCGCCGTCTTCCGCACGTTTTCGAGCGTCGGGGAAGCGCTCAGTGAGAACCGAGACGGATAATCTTCTTTCCGTATGACGAAAGAGTTATCTGCCCCCTTTTTCCGGACGCCCTGATGAACCTGCCGGCGGATAGCACGATCCTCGATGTGACGCTGGACAGCACGCGCGACAGCGTCACCCGCATCGGCAAGATGTTCGCCGAGGCGTTCGAGCGGCTCCGATTGCCGGAAGACACGATCTTCGACCTGCGGCTCGCCGCACAAGAAGCCGTCGTCAACGCCGTCGAGCACGGCAACCACTGCGACGAAACCAAGAAAGTCTACGTCCACTGCTGGCTCAACGGCGATTCCCTCCGCGTCACCGTCCGCGACGAGGGCAGCGGCTTCGACCCGCGAAAGGTCCCTGACCCGACCTTGCCCGAAAATATCCTGAAAGAACACGGGCGCGGCATCTTCCTCATGCGAAACCTCTGCGACGAAGTCCGCTTCAGCCCCCAGGGCAACGAGGTCACACTCGTCAAAAAGCTCACCTGCCCGCCTCCCTGCCCCGCCACCGACAGTTGACGGCTGCCCGCTGCGGCTGAACGCTAACCGCTGATGGCTAATGGCCAAAAGCTGACCGCATCTGTTTTTGGGTTGGTCGCCAGCCGTCTTGCCAAGTCCTCGCGCACATTCCCCTTTCCGCCAGAGATT
>CAZBRH010000016.1:0-234 GCA_964494245.1 uncultured Planctomycetota bacterium
ACCAGTTCAACATCGCTGACAGCGGCTACGGCACACGTGGGCCGCGTGTGCACAACGACCGCGCTGGCGAAGTTGGCCGGACACTGAACGTGAAGGATTTTGACCTAGACCGCATCTTCGGCAAGGAAGGCGTGCAGATTGTGCACATGTCCGGTCTCATTGGGGCGTTGTCGCCCGAAACAGGCGTTTTCTGTCTCGAACTCGCCCGCGCCGCCAAGAAATACCGCACTTGCG
>CAZBRH010000016.1:272-5914 GCA_964494245.1 uncultured Planctomycetota bacterium
CGCGCCTCCTTCTGGAAAGGACGCGAGAAGGAGCTGCATGACATTTTCGCAGAAATCGCCGGTGTGGCAGATATTCTTGTCGGAAACGAAGAAGATTTTCAGCTTTGCCTCGGCATTCAAGGGCCTGAGACCGGAGGGAAGGGACTTGCCGGTCAAATCGAGAGCTTCAAGGGGATGATCGACAGCGTGAAGCGGGCGTATCCCAACGCATCTGTCTTTGCCACGACGCTTAGGGAAGTCGTCAGCGTCAACACGCACCTCTGGGGGGCCATCCTTTCCGAAGGCCCCAACTGGCACATCATCGCGCCGCGCGAGATTCAGGTTCTCGACCGCATCGGCGGAGGCGACGCCTTCGTCGGCGGCATGCTTTACGCGATCCTCAGGGGCTGGGAACCGGAGAAGTGGGTCCAGTTCGGCTGGGCTACGGGCGCACTCGCCACGACAATGCTTACGGACTACGCCCAGCCCGCCGACGAGGACGAAGTCTGGAGCATCTGGGAAGGCAACGCGCGCGTGAAGCGTTGAAGCCAAGCCCCGCGCTTCCCCGTGACCTGATGTTCCTCTGAGTCCGCTCACATGACGGTATCCGTGTCAAGAGACGTGCCGGCACGCGTGTTTCTGTCTACGCCGCCGGGCAGCGGGGGGATCGTGGTCATCGTCGTTCGTGGCGAGCAGGCGCTACGCACAGTTGGATCAGTTTTTCGCCCCAAGAAAAAGAATGAATGGTTCATCGCCGCGCCCGAATCGCTTCACTACGGCCACATGGTGGACGGCGACGACGTGATTGATGAAGTCATCGTTCGGATCGCCCGTTCGTCGGGACGCCACGAGGTGGTCGAGGTGAACTGCCACGGTGGCGCCGTGGCCGCGGCGGAGGTTATGCGACTCTTGATAAAGACGGGAGCCGTGGAAACGCCGCCATTCGATATTGTTGACCCTCAACTAGATCGAATCCAGAGTGAAGCCCTGCGGCTGCTTCGGTTGGCTGCTACGCAGCTTGCCGCGCGAGTGCTGTGCGATCAACTCAACGGCGCTTTATCGGACGCGATCAGAGCTTTGGATCCTGCCGATGGATCAGCAGCGGAGCGCCTCGCGGCCTTGATTGAGTCTGCTTCCTTTGGAATGGCTCTCACCCGGCCTCGACGAATTGCGCTGATTGGCAGGCCGAACGTCGGCAAGTCCGCCTTATTCAACGCCCTAATAGGTCGCGACCGCGCCATCGTATCGCCAGTTCCGGGAACTACCCGTGATTTCATTGACGAGTTGCTTGTGCTGGACGGTTATCCAATCGAGTTGGTCGATACTGCTGGCCTTCGCCGGCGTGGCGGACTGGTCGAGATGAAGGGAGTGGCCGCAACGTGGCGGGTTGTTTCAGATGCCGACTTGTTGATCTTCGTCATTGACCGAAGCATCGGCCTCCACCCTAGTGAGCGGGGCATCATCGAACATCTAGAACAGCGGGACATGGTTTTCGCCGCGAACAAGTCCGACTTGCCCGCAAAACAGGGTTGGCGCCCGCCCAATGGAGACTGCTTTGAGGTATCCGCGCGAACCGGGGATGGCCTGGCCGAACTCCGACGAGCAATCCTGCGTCGGTTTCCGCCCCCCGCGGCATACCCGCCGGGGACGCCAGTCGCGTTCACCGCCACACAGCTGCAGGCACTCACCGAGGCGAAGGAACTTGTGGACGCTGGCCGTAGCGAAGAGGCACGCCAGAAGCTCATGGCCATGCTTCTCAACAAGGCGCCAGCGGCGCACGCCGAAGGAACCGCTACGGTTCACGAGGGAGCATGCCCCGGCACAGGGTAAACGCCCAAGTCTAAGTCTGGGCGAAAGTTACGTTTTTTCGTCACAATAGGTGCCTGATATGCGCGTTAGCGCCTACGCAATTTGAAGCCGCCGCCTTCTCTGGCCGTGCTCGTTGCGTTGCCCCTATTGGCTATCGTAATGAGTCCACCGCGGCACAACTGATTACCGGCTAATGCTTTATGTTGCAAGTTTCGGCGAACTTATGTTCACGTCCCGTTCGTTTACATGAGTGGGCACGGCCTTTGCTTCAGGGGTGAAGCGAAGGCGTCGTAAGGAAGAGGGGCCGAAGGAGAGGACGAACAATGGGACAGGCAACACACACGCCCCGCCGCAGTGGCTGCCTTCGAGAAGGCGCATCGATGGCAGCGCTCTACCTTGAATTTTGTGCGGCTCGACTCGACCAACTTGAGGCGTGCATCGCCCGACACGACACCGCTTCGGTTAGCGAAATCGCCCACGCGCTCCGAGGCAATGCGAGGTGCATGGGGCTCAGCGAGCTTGCCAGTCTCGGAGGTCAGCTCGAGGAATATTGCCTCGGCAGCGACTGGGGTGCCATCGAGTCCACTTACCAGGCCATTACCGAAACCATTGATAAGCTCTGCACGGGCACTCCCATCTCCATCCCAATCAGCATAGAGCGAGACGACCGCGTTCAGACGCTTGCCGTCAGGCGAGTGCGGTAGCGCCATCCCACCATCGTGCCGCTAGACGTGATGCACGTCGGGCGTTCGTCTTGTCTTCGTAGAGCGCAAAAGAGGCGAAACGGAAGGCGGCGAGCGCCGAAGGTCTTCGGCTGTAAACGAGTTCATTCAGTGGTGGAGGCAAGGGGATTCGAACCCCTGACCTCATGGCTGCCAGCCATGCGCTCTCCCAGCTGAGCTATGCCCCCGACGGCTTGTTTGTCAAACGCCCAGGTTTCCGAACGTCTCGGCTCATTATAGTCGAGACCGCGTGTGTGTCAAGCTTGACAGCGCGCTCACGTTCCGCTACAACCTTCGCGCCTTGCGGACACGAAGACATGAGTGGGTGGCTTTATCTCTCCGCCGCTGCTCTGGCGGCCGGTCTGCTGCAAGGGCTGACGGGACTCGGCTCCAGCATCCTATTCGTGTCGCTGCTTGTCCTAGCGGGGGAGGGGCTGCTGTCGAGCAGCGTTGTCGCCTCGTTTATGTGTCTCGCCGTTCAGATGGTTATCATGCACCGCCTCCATAGGCATCTGGCAATGCCGTCGATGTGGGCGCTTGTGGGGGCGATGGCTGCGGGCGTCCCTCTCGGACTGTGGATGCTAGCGACGTTTGGCGCGGCGGAATGGATGCAACGAGTTTTCGGAGGATTCGTTGTCGCGGCAGCGATCTGGTTGCTTCTGGGCCCGGTGCGTCCGCACACGGTGAGCAGGCCGCAGCATTTGCTGGGCGCAGGTGCCGGGCTGGTTAGCGGGCTTGCCTGCGGGTTGTTTAACACCGGCGGCCCGCCTGCGGCTCTCTACGTCTATTCGCGGCCGATTCCGTTCGACACGGCGAAGGTCGCGGTTCAATGGCTATTCACCGGCATGGTCGTTTACCGCATCGCGCTTCTAACGGCACAAGGAATAGTGACGCAAGAAGCGGCGCTGCGAGGGGTCTTTGCGGCTCCGCTTGCTGGGGCCGGGGCATATGCCGGACTGAAACTGGCGGAGCAAATTCATCCTGACCGATTGCGCAGGACGGTATACGCGATCCTCGTCGTGATCGGCCTGCGTTTGTGCATATGGGCTTGACGGCCCTGCGCGGGAGCGATACGCTTTCGGCGTGGACGACAAAGCGGCAACCCTACCGGTCGATTCTATCATCTGTGGCGATGCCCTCTACGCGCTCCGAGCTCTCCCGACCGAGTCGGTTCACCTCATCATCACCTCGCCACCATACAATCTCGACAAGCCCTACTCGAATCACAACGACGACTTGGACTACGGCGAATACCTCGAGTGGATGGGCAAGGTGTGGGCGGCGGCGAAGAGCGTCCTTGTTCGCGGCGGCCGCATCTGCATCAACATCGGCGAAAACAAACGGCAGAACATCACCTATCCGACGTTCAGCGCCTTCATTCAACAACTAACGGACCTCGGCATGCTATACCGCGGCACAGTCGTCTGGAACAAGAACAGCGCGGCCAAACATTGCGCCTGGGGAAGCTGGAAGAGTTGCTCGAACCCGCACATCGTGCCCCGACACGAATATATCATCGTCTTTTCCAAAGGTCAGTGGAAACTGGATGGCCGCAAGGAAGATTGCGACCTGACCGACACGGAATTTATAACGGCAACGCGCAGCGTATGGAGCTTCGGGACGGAAAGCCGGAAGCGGATCGGGCATCCGGCCCCGTTCCCTGAGGCGCTGCCGGAACGGCTCATCAAATTCTACTCATATCGCGGGAACGTCGTCCTCGACCCGTTCGCGGGGAGCGGCACCGTCGGCGTGGTCGCGCGGCGGTTAGGCAGACGCTTTATTCTAATCGACAACTCGCGGGATTATTGCGAGCTTGCGCGAACACGGTTGATGGAGGAAAGTCCGCTCTTCGGCGGAGACGGCCCGAAGATCATCACACTGTCGCCGGGTGCCGAAAGGTAGAGGCGGCCGTGTTTTCGCGCGAGGCCGCGGCAGGGCACCATCCGGCACGCCTGCGGCCGCTCAACAAAGGCGGACAGCCGCGGGCAACTGCCAGATGAGGTGGACGTTTTCTCGAACACAAGTGGCGCTAGTCGTCCCCGGCGATGTCGATACAGGCGAAGCCGAGGAAGAAGTCGAGCGCTTGTCCGGGGCTAAACGTGAACTTGAATCGCGCAAGCGCGGATAGCTCGGCACTCACGTCCAACCATCGAATCGGGGGCGGGAACGGGCGAGGCCATGAAACTATGGGATAAGGCCCTCCAGATACGGATTCGCCATTCACAATCTGGGACGCAAGAAGGAACAACTGGAACTGGCCGAGAGGGAGGCCGATGAGGGTATCGGCCATCTTTTGTTGCAACTTGCCATCAATCAGGCCGACCCACGCGGTCGTCATCCATGCGCCCGAGCCGATCAGGCCGATGGGCACGCGGATGAACGGCGTGGCTCGGAACTCGACGAACAGACTTGGCCCAAAGCCGACCTTCAGATTGATAATCTCAAGCGCGTCGTCGAAACGGTTAGCGACATACCCGCCGACGCTGCGCGGGATCGAGCAGCTCGTCACCCAGACGGTCAAAACAGCCGCTAACAGGATTGCGCCTTTTCGCTCGTCGTCCACGGCCATCCTCCGAGCGCGGCTAGACTGGTAGCGCACCGCGCGTCAGGACTAACAAAGTATCGGTGAATCAGTTGTGTGGTTCAAAAAGCGGGCGGCGCGGCCCCAAGCGGCCATCGTCCGCCGCTAGGTCTGCGCCGAAAAAGCCGAGCAAGAAATCGAGCGCTTCGCCGGGGCTGAACGTGCCTCTGATTCGGAGACCGATGGATAGTTCGGCGCTGATGTCGAACCATCTCGTCCTCGGCGTGGTGCGGTCGTAATCGGACGGCATTTTGGCGGGCACGAAGCAAAGGCAGATGTATCCCTGGTCGCCGGCATCCGCAACCTTTGTGCAAAGCGCACACGCGATCAAAGCCGCATCGAACTGCATCATTGGGTCCCTGGCTATTGTTGCAACGACGAATGCGTTGGAACAAGGGAAACCGTAGGTAGCGGGTGCGGGTTGCGTTGTGAACTCGCCGTTGATTAGTCCGATCCAGTCCGTTCCACCGACGGCAAGCCCCGCGGAGACGTGCACATAGCGTCCGGTTTGCGCCTCGGCGAGGGCGCTCGGGCCGACGGCGACGTGCACT
>CAZBRH010000016.1:5924-19332 GCA_964494245.1 uncultured Planctomycetota bacterium
CATCACGAATGCGGTCCGTGAGGTAATCGCGGAGGTTGGGAGCGGCCGAGCAGCCCGACAGAGCGGCGAATGCGGCCAGCGCCAGTGTCACCTTCGGAATGTGTCCTTGTCGCATAGGTGGTGCCCACCAGAGGGTGGCAATCTATCCGAACTGTGGGCCGAAGTCCACTCTGTTGGGCAGACGCGCGACCGGCATTGTGGAAGCGGCGCCGCTTTCTCAGTGCTCGGCCTTGCGCCCGGGGCGTTTTTCCGTCATAATCCGCTAGAGGAAACCGGGCATGCATGAGTTGAGTGTTGCGGAGTCAATCTGCCGGAGCGTGGTCAGACGGGTCGCTGGCGTTCGCATCGACGAAATGATCATCGAAGTGGGCGTCCTTTCCGGTGTGAACCCTGAAGCGCTTGCGTTTTGTTTGGGCGAGGCGGCCAGATTGTGCGGCATCGACCTCGTCCGCTTCTCCGTCAAACCAGTTCCGGCTGAGGCCGTGTGCGACTGCGGCAGGACTTACCAGGCGACCAACGTCATGGACCCCTGTCCGGGCTGTGGCGGCTTTTCACGGTCGTTCACCGGCGGCGACGATGTTGTTGTTGCAAGTTTGGTTGCGGAGCAGGAAGTTGGGGAAGCGAATCGCGCTGGACAAGATTGTCATCGAGAAGGGTGACAAGTTGGCTCAGGAAAACCGCCGCCTTTTGAACAAGGGGGGCGTCTTTGCGGTAAACCTCATCGGCTCGCCTGGGTGCGGAAAGACCACGCTGCTGGAGCGCACGATCAACGAATTCCGCTCCATGAGGCCGCCCGTCCGCCTCGGCGTCATCGAGGGCGACGTGCAGACGACGCTTGACCGCGACCGCATCCTGCGGGCTGGTGCTCCTGCTGTTCAGATCGAGACACAGGGCGCCTGCCGGCTTGACGCCGCGATGGTAGCCGGCGCTCTGAAGCAGCTTGCGCTGGACGAGCTCGACCTGGTCGTCATCGAGAACGTCGGAAACCTCGTTTGTCCCGCCGAGCCGCAGCTTGGCGAGCATATCAAGGTTGCCGTCATCAGCGTTCCAGAGGGAGACGAGAAACCAGCTAAGTATCCCGCTGTGTTTGTCAGAGCGGACGCGGTAGTCATAGCGAAGGTTGACCTCTTACCGTATGTGGACTACGACGTGGAGCGAGCAGCCGCCGACTGTCGAAAGCTGAACCGGAATGTGCGCGTGTTTCCGCTATCGGCGAAAACGGGGGTGGGGATGGATGCGTGGATTGAGTATCTGAAAGCGTGCAGACTCTCTGTGGACAAGCCTGGACGAACGCGGGGTGGCCAGCACGGTGCCGCCTAGTCGTGTTCGTCTGCCTTCTCTGCGTTCACTGATAGTAGACTGCAAGTCCGCGGCTTACCCGTTGGACACCGAGTGCGCGGGGGATACATAATCACAATCACGCGAAAAATCGAGATCAGCGGAACGGTGCAGGGGGTCGGATTCCGGCCGTTCGCCTACCGGCTGGCTGTGGAACTCGGCCTCGCGGGCAGCATACGCAACACACCTGCCGGCGTCGAGATACTTGCACAGGGGACAGAGGCGCGCGTCGCCGAGTTCGTTCAGCGGTTGCAAGTCGACGCCCCGCCGCTTGCCCGAATCCGCAATGTCGTAGTGACCGCCGCCCCGCCGATTCGCAACAGCGCATTTCTGATCGAATCGAGCGATATGGCGGGCGCTCTCGATGCCGATGCCGCCCGCGATACAGCAACGTGCGACGCCTGCATCGCCGAGATGCGTGCCCCCGGAAATCGCCGCCACCGCCACCCGTTCATTAACTGCACCGACTGCGGTCCGCGCTATACCATCATCGAGCGATTGCCCTACGACCGACCGAATACGTCGATGAAGAAGTTTGCGATGTGCCCCGATTGCGAGCGGGAATACAACGATCCCGCCGACCGCCGCTTCCACGCGCAGCCAGTGTGTTGTTACGCTTGCGGTCCGGTACTGCGGTTCTGCGACGCCGATGGAAATGCCATGGATTCGGACGACCCAATCGGCGACGCGGTTGCTGCGCTGCGGCGCGGCAAGATTGTCGCGATCAAGGGAATCGGCGGCTTTCACCTTGCGTGCAATGCAACCTCCCCGACGGCAGTCCGCCGACTCCGGACGCGCAAACACCGTGAAGAGAAGCCGTTGGCAGTAATGGTCTGTGACCTTGCGGCCGCGCGAGCGGTGGCTCATCTCAGCAAATCCGAAGAATCGCTGCTCGAAAGTCCCGAACGGCCCATCGTGTTGGCAGAGAAAAAGGACGAGGGCATTCTGGCCAATGAAGTGGCCCCGCGCAGCCGCCTCCACGGCCTCATGCTTCCTTACACCCCAATCCATCATCTGATCGCAGAACAGCTTCCCTACGTTGTTATGACGAGCGGCAACCGGACAGAGGAGCCAATCGCGCGGACGAACGAGGAAGCCCTACAAGACCTGCGCGGCATCGCGGATTTCTTCCTCTTGCACGACCGCGATATCTTGACGCGAAACGACGACTCCGTCGTCCGCCACGTCGCTGGCGATGTGGTCATTTTGCGTCGTTCACGCGGCTACGTTCCCGAAGCCATCGCCGTGGACGAAAATGTGGACGGCCTGCTGGCTTGCGGGCCGATGCTGAAGAACTGCGTGGCGGTAGGACGGGAACGGCTCGCCTATGTCTCACAGCACATCGGCGACCTGACGAACGCCGAGGCGTATCGTTCGCTCAAGGACGCCGCAACGAAGCTCTGCTCGATGCTCGGTGTGAAACCGTTGGCGGCCGTGTGCGACAGGCATCCCGGCTATCCGAGCACCCGTTTCGCAGAGTCACTCGGTGTGCCGGTCGTTCGCGTCCAGCACCACCACGCGCACATCGCGGCGTGCATGGCCGAAAACGGACTGCGAAACACGGTCATCGGCGTCGCCTTCGACGGAACGGGTTATGGGGACGATGGGCACGTATGGGGAAGCGAGGTGCTGCTGGCAGACCGATCGGGATTCGAACGGTTCGCCCATCTCGCATACATGCGGATGCCCGGCGGAGACGCTGCTGTGCGTTCTCCGGGGCGGATGGCGCTCGGCGCGCTCTTTCCGCTGATGGGAGAGGACGCGGTGCGGGCGGCGCCCTGGTTGAGCGCGAAAGAGGCGTCCGCCGTCCTCGCATTGCTCCAGCGGAACTTGAATTGTCCCCTGACCTCCGGCATGGGACGGCTCTTCGACGCGGCCTCCGCCATTCTGGACGTCTGTCGGCGTAGCACATATGAAGGTCAGCCCGCTATCGAGCTGGAAGCGATTGCGGAACCCGACGTCGAGGACTCGTATCCGGTGCGGCTCAGTGAAGAAGCCGGCGTGCTTTGTGCCGAGGCCGCAGCGATACTGGCAGCCGTTGTCGAGGATCGCGATGCAAACACGCCCACGCCTGTCATTGCAGGCAGATTTCACAACACGGTCGTCGAGCTTCTGCTACAATGCGCAACGGCAGCTCGGGACAGGACTGGGGCGCAAGACGTGTGCCTGAGCGGTGGTTGCTTTCAAAACGCTTTGCTCCTCGAAAAGTCGGTTTGGCGACTCGAGGCCGCTGGGTTCGCCGTGCATCGGCATCGGCTTGTGCCGCCCAACGATGGCGGTGTTGCGCTCGGTCAGCTTGTTGTTGCTGCCGCGAACAGGTGAGTTGGCTATGTGTCTTTCTGTGCCGGGACGAGTGATCGAAAACAACGGCGGCCGAGGCAAGGTCGATGTTGCCGGTAATCTCGTGGATACGGACTTTACGTTCCTTCCTGATGCCGTGCCCGGGGAATACGTGCTTGTCCACGCCGGGTTCGCCATTCAGAGGTATGACGAAGCCGACGCGCTGGAGACGCTGCGGCTGCTTCAGGAAGCTTACGAGAAGACGCACGAATGACAGTCCCGGACCTCGGCTATCGCAACGGGGCGCTGGCCCGCCGTATCTTGGAACGCATTTGGCGCGAGATGGACGGCCAGCCCCCAATCCGGCTGATGGAGGTCTGCGGCACGCACACGGTTGCCGTCGGCAAGGCCGGTCTTCGGCGGGCTGTCCCACCGAACGTTGTTCTCTTGTCCGGGCCGGGGTGTCCGGTTTGTGTCACGCCGGCTTCGTATATCGAGGCCGCTGCGCGATTGGCGCTGGGAGGCGCCACAGTTGTCACATTCGGCGACATGATGCGCGTGCCGGGGGAAGGGACTTCACTCGAAGAGGCACGAGCGCGCGGCGGGCGGGTGATTGTCGCCTCGTCGGTTTCGACGGCTCTGGAACTGGCTCGGGCGGAGCGGAGCGACGTCGTGTTTCTGGCCGTCGGCTTCGAGACGACCGCTCCGACAGTTGCCGCCGCCGTGCTCACAGCGCAACGCGAAAACCTCGGCAACTTTTCCGTTCTCTTGTCGCATAAACTTGTGCCGCCGGCATTGCGGCTTGTGCTGAGCGATCCGGCGTGCGCCGTCTCCGGGTTCATCCTGCCCGGACACGTAAGCACAATCATTGGCACCGAGCCGTATCGCTTTCTGGTGGATGAGTTCAGCGTGCCGGGCGTGGTCGCCGGATTTGAGTTGATTGATGTCCTGTTGGCGGTCGAGGAACTTGTTCGGATGCTCAAGAACGGCGCACCAAAGGTCATCAACCGCTACACGCGCGTGGTGCGGCCAGAGGGGAACCCGCGGGCATGGGAGGCAGTAGCAGCGGCCTTCGAGGTCGCCGACGCCGAATGGCGCGGTATCGGGCACATCCCGGCCAGCGGGCTTGTCTTGCGCGACACATTCGCTCGATTCGACGCGGCGCGGAAGTATGGGCTCGATTTGGGTGGGGACGAGCTTCCCGCCGGCTGCTCGTGCGGTGGAGTCCTACGCGGCCAAATCCGGCCGACCGCCTGTCCGATCTTTGGGACGGCATGCACGCCGCAGACTCCAGTCGGCCCATGCATGATCTCCGCAGAGGGCGCGTGTGGCGTGAGCTACCGGTATGGGGAGGCATAATGGGCGAGCGGGTCGTCGAATTGGCGCACGGCGGGGGCGGGACGATGACAGGAGAGCTTATCGCGCTTGTCCGGGAATACGTCGGAAACCCTCTGCTCGACCGATTGGAAGACGCGGCGGAGGTCGCGTTGGCCGGTCGGGTTGCCTTCACCACCGACTCCTTCGTCGTCCAACCGCTCGAATTTCCCGGCGGCGACATTGGCCGGCTCGCGGTTGCAGGGACCATCAACGACCTAGCCGTCGTCGGCGCTGTGCCGAAGTTCATCTCGCTGTCGCTCATCATCGAGGAAGGGATGCCGTTCGACCGGTTGCAGCGGCTGCTTGAATCCGTGCGTGTGACGGCGAACGAGGCGGGTGTCGTGGTTGCCTGCGGCGACACGAAGGTTGTGGAGCGCGGCAAGGCAGATGGGTTGTATATCACTACATCAGGACTCGGTGAGATGCCCGCGAGGGCCAGAGTGTCGGTCTACAACGTCCGGCCAGGGGACGCGGTAATCGTTTCCGGAGAAATCGGGTTGCACGGCGTTGCAGTGTTGGGGGCGCGCGAACGGCTTGGTTTTGCGAGCTCCGCCGTGTCGGACGTAGCGCCGCTGAACCGGATGCTTGAGCCACTAGTCCGAGAGGTTGATGTGCACGCGATGCGAGACCCGACGCGGGGCGGATGTGCGGCGGCGCTGCACGAGGTCGCAACGGCCTCCGGCGTATCGATCCGCCTCAATGCGGATGCCCTGCCGATCCCAGAGGTAGTCGAGGGCGCCTGCTCGCTGTTGGGCATTGATCCGTTGGAGATGCCCAACGAAGGTAAGGCGCTCGTGTTCGTTCCCGCTGATGAGGCCGGGCGGGCGATCGACGTGTTGCGCCAAAACCCTTACGGTCGAAAAGCATCTGTAATTGGCGTGGTGGAACCGAAGGGCAGTTTTCCGGTGATGTTGGCGACTGCGCTTGGCGAACGGCTTCTGGATGCCCCACGCGGCGAGCTTTTGCCAAGAATCTGCTGACGTTGTTTTTTTTCACAAGATTGCAGCAAAACCGGCTTCACAAGTATCTATATTCTGGAAAAGGGCGATGGCGACAAACGATTTCAGCAACGATGCGGAGGCCGTCGCCCGCTGTATCAAGGGCGACCCTCAGGGCTTTGACGAGCTGATTTGCCGCTATCGGTCGTTCGCCGTTGCCGTTGCGTTCTTTGTTTGCCGAGATCGAGCTCTGGCCGAAGATATTGCGCAGGATGCGTTTGTTAGAGCATACAGCAGGATGAGGCAGATTCGGCGGGGCGAGTCGTTCAGCGCGTGGCTGGCGCAAACAGTGAAAAACCTTGCCCTTCGGGCAATGCGAAATGCGGCGCGGCGCGACGAGGTGCAGAAGCTGGCGGCTGAACAGTTTGAACCGCGTATCGAGAATCCAACGGCTTCGTTGGAGGTCGCCGAATTGCTTGCCCGAGTCGATGCCGATTCCCGGAATGTGCTCATGCTCAAATACCTTCATGGGTTGAAGTGTGCAGAGATTGCAGCTCGGCTTCGAATCCCGGTCGGCACAGTGACCAGCAAGATCAGTCGGGCTCTCCACGCCATCCGCGAAAGCATCAAGGAGGATGAAACGACACTGCGATGAATGCCTGCGACAGATTTCGCGATCTGATAGACAACGGCGCGTTCGTTGATTCCACCGCCGAAGGATATGCCGAGATGGCCGAGCACGCGGCCAAGTGCGCCGCCTGTGCCGCACGGCTTGCTGAACTACGCAGGGCCGAAGCTTTCGTGGGGAATTTCTTCCGCTGGGCGGACCCGGGGGAAGCATTCAACGCTCGTGTCCTTCGGGGCGTCTGCACCCGTCCGGCGAGGACCTTGCCCGCGTGGCTGGTTCCGCTCGCCGCCGCGGCGGTGCTGGTCCTCGGCCTGTTCATCGTCAACTTTTCGGGTCCGGAGCGGGGGAGGGCGCTCCGTCCCAAGCGAATAGTTGGCAGTGTCGTGCGGGCGAGCGGCGGCGATAAGGTCGCGCGGCTTCCTATCGGGGCTGACCTTGCCGTTTCGGATGTGCAGGCCGCTATCGAGATTGTGCGCGGTGTGGGGTTCGCGCTCCGGCCGGAAAGCAAGTTCCGGATTGGACCGGAATCGATGCCGGGATACACGAAGCTCAACCTCCAGCGTGGGGGGGCGGCGGTCAGCGTCAAGACCGACGATAAGGAGGAGAAGGTAGAGATCGCCGTCGGAGGGTTCCGCGTGTTGGCGAGTGATGCTGATTTCCTCGTGGAGGAGCAGGCGAACGGCGGCGAGCCGGGGCTATATGTTGACCGCGGCCAGGTTGTGGTGAGCTTCAGCGGCGGCGTGTCGGTTGTCGAGAGCGGCGAACATGTGTCTCTGACTTCGGACCGGCTTCTCAATCGCGTGCGCGCAGACGCGGAACGTATCAACGCCGACCTTGCAGCATTGGAGGCGCAGTGCGCGGACCTCAAGGAGAAAATCGCACGATATGAAGAGATGATTCGCACCTATGGGGAGCGGAGGCGCATGCGCCACAGCGAGTTGCTGTTCGCACAGGAAGCGCTGGCCGCCGCGTCCGACGAGGACAGGGCTCGACAGCTAGAGGAGCAGGTCAGCAAAGAGATGCTTGCAGTCGAAAACCTGGATTACGTGATGGGCGAACATCTGGCGAAGGTCTCCGCCCTGCGCGCGCAGCTGCCCGCGAGTCTAGATGAACTACGCCGCGCCCGGGCAATGGTCGCTCGCCAGACCCGCTACCTCAAGGAAGGAATCGGCCTGCTGGCGCAGCTTCGGAACACGGAGAAGTAGGAATGAGAACAACGTTGCTAGCGGGGTTTGCCTTGGTGGCCTTCGCTGCGCCGACGTCAGTGAATGCCGCCGGAGTGCAGGGGACGCTTGAAGTCCACGCCTTTCCGCAGGGCGCATGGCGTTCGCTTCTCTACCAACTCCCCGGTGCTTACCGCTTTCTCGACCGCCTGGACCTGACGGAGGAGCAACAGAAGGCGCTCACACGAATATACAACGAATGGGCGGCCGAGCGGCGAGGAGCATATCGCGACATCGCCGCGAAACTTCCTCAACTTTCCGCCGAAGACCGCAAGGACCCTGAAAAACTCAAGGCCTACATGATCCGCTACGCAGAACTTTATAAGGCGGCTCAGATTGCACTACCGATCGAACTTGTCGATGATGTGCTCTCTGATGCGCAGCTCGCCAAAATACGCGAGGCAACGCGCGTTATGGAGGAGTGGGAGCAGTGGCTCGCGGCGCACATGGCGAAATACGCGAAGACGCTCGATGAACTGCTCGGTCCGGTCCCCGCTTTCGAGGCGCAGGGGGCCGGGCAGTCATTTGTCTTTCGCACATACGAATCCCTTGTAAAGGGTGGAGAGCTTTTTGGACGGCTGGGTCTGTCGTCCGCGCAGACTGAAGAACTGAAATCCCTGTGGGGGCAGTATCAGACGGAATACGGCTCTCGGCTTACGGCGCTCGGCCACCAGTCCAGCGAAGGCCCAGTCCCGCTTCAGCAACAGATGGAAGCGCGGCGCATCATCGCAGCGAAAACTCAGGAGCAGATCCGCGACAAGTACAGTAAACTGGCGATGGAGATTCTCACGCCACAGCAACGCGACTTGTTGGCAAAGGCCACCGATCTGATCGAAGAACGGAATAAGGTGCTTTGGGAGCGGTACGAACACTACGTCTTTGAGTTGTCGGCGATTATGCCCATGCCCACCCCGGCCGCGAGCCCGTCCCCGTGAAGGATTTGTGTTGACGTTCGTGAGACCTCTTGTGGCAGTGTTGGCCGTTGTCGTCCTGCTCGCCGGGGAGCAAGCCCTCGCGCAAACGGACGGCGCGGAGCAAGTTCCGCCCCTCCCCATTGTGTACGGCAATCCCAAGTTCCTAGGCCACCTCGTGAGCCAAAAGGTGTCCGAGAGCAGCGGCATCGCCGCCAGCCGTCGGCGGCAGGGCGTCTTCTGGACGCATAACGACTCCGGAAGTGGCGCGCACATTTACGCCTTCGACGTAAAGGGCGCGGACCTCGGCACGTTTTCCGTCCCCGGCGCACCGGCTCATGACTGGGAGGATATGGCCTCGTTCTTGGTGGACGGCAAGCCGTTTCTGCTCATCGCGGATGGGGGTGACAACGCCGCCCGCCGCGGGGCCTGCTTGCTTCACGTGGTGGAGGAACCTGAGTTGCCGGAGAGGGGGCAGCAGACCTCCGGCGTGGCGAAGCTTGTCCGCACGTTGACTTTCACCTACGAGGATGGCGCCGGTGATTGCGAGGCGGTTGCGGTCGCGCCTGACGGGAAGACGGCTTACCTCATCAAGAAAGTCGTCGGGCTGGCAAGCCCCGTCTATGAGCTGCCGCTTGCCGACAAACCGGCAGGGCGGCTCGTGGCGAAGCGTATCGCCGCGGTCCGGTTCCCAATGGTCACCGCGATGGACATGTCGGTGGACGGCCATCGCTGCGTCGTGCTCACCTACGGGTCTGCGTTCGAGTTCACGCGGGGTGACAACGAAGCGTGGAAAGACGCCTTCAGCCGAAAGCCCTCCCGCATCGACATGCCCCTTCGCAAGCAGGGCGAATCCATCTGCTATGGCGCAGACGACAAGACGCTCTACGTAACGAGCGAAGGGGCTCCTTGTCCGCTGTGGGAAGTCGTCCCCGCGCCGGAGCGTGAGTGACCGTCGCCAGTCCGCATCTGCTTGAAAACGGCGTCCTGCCCGTGCATAATGTTGCAGGGAGGCACGGTGAAGGAGTTGTTGAACTGCGGCCGTTCGTAGTTGTCGGCATCATTGGCGTTCTTTGCGGTGCGCTCAATTCCCTCCTCGGAATCGGCGGCGGCGCGGTCATCGTTCCCGCCCTCGTTCTCTGGGCGGGGTTCCAGCAGAAGGAAGCTCAGGCCGCGAGCTTGTGGTATGTGATCCCGACGTCATTGTTTTCAGGTTTACTATACATGTCGGGGCGCGGCGGGGCGCATGTGGATATCCGAATCGACTACGACGCCGCGCTGGTGGCGGCGGCGTTCGTCGGGGCGCTCATCGGCGCGCCGCTGGTCAAGCGCATCGACCAGCAGCGGCTGCGGCAGGTGTTCGGCTGCGGCCTTGTCGTGATAGCGGCAATCATGATCGCCCGTTGCTGGGAGGTTGCGCTGTCGCCGAACGAGAGCTTGCGATTCCTCATCCTGACGTGGATCGGGCTGACGGCTGGGTTCCTTTCGAGTTTGCTCGGCATCGGCGGCGGCGTCATCGTTGTTCCGCTGCTCGTACTCGTCGCCGGCCTCGACCAGAAGATAGCGCAGGGGATCAGCTTGCTTTACGTCGTCCCGACGGCGCTTCTTGGCGCCATCCTCTATCACTTCCACGTGAGGATTCAGGTAGATAGCACAAAGGTCTCCGTTATGGCGATTGCGGGGCTCGCCGGCGCGTATGCAGGATACCTGCTGATGATTAGGACGACGTCCGCGGCACTGACTGTGATTTTTGCAGTCGCGCTGGCGCTGCTGGGTGTCTATATGGTGATACGCGCCCGCCGCGCCCACATAGCGGCCTACGTGCCTGATTGGAGTATCTGATGCTTGACTCGCCCCAAGCGCATGTTGTGAGACCACAATCTTGAGAAATCTGCTGCTTGTGTTGCTCGTTCTGTTTGTCATCTACTCCCGTGCGCCGGGTGCAGCGTTCGGCGCCAACACACAGACCCATACGGTGGCCGGGGTCGGCAGCTATCAGTTATATGTGCCCTCTGTCAAGGATGGGCAAAAAGCTGCCCTGCTCGTCTGGTTGCACCCGGCGGGAGGTGAAGGGAACGAGCTCGTGACCGGTTGGTGGCCCGAACTGCATGAACTCGGGTATGCGTTGATGCTGCCCAAAAGCAAATCCACGCGGTTTTGGGAATTGGACGAGGACAAGACGATCCTTGCTTATATCGATCACGCCGCGGAGACGCATGGCGTCGATGCGGCGAAGGTCGTTCTGCTTGGCTATTCTGCCGGGGGACAAATGGCGTTCCATATCGCCGTGAGACATCCCGGCCGGCTCGCAGGGGTTATCACAATGTCCGCCGCGCCGGTCTCTAGCGCGAGCGATCTTTCGGTTCCCGTGCCTCCAGCAGAATACAAGGACAAGCTCGCCTATTTTATGGTTGTCGGGGAGAAGGAGACCCGGCTGAAGGAGTTTGCCCGGCGCGGGCAGCTTGAATTTCTTGCGGACGGCTTTTCGGCCGTCCTGCATGTGGTCAAGGATGCAGGGCATGAGTTTCATCGGACGGAGAAGGACAACATCCTCGCGTGGCTGAAGGAAGTGAAGGCGGGTGCCCGCCCGGCTGAGGCAGAGGTTAGGGAGCTTGCGGAAAAAGCCCTTGAGCAGGTCAAGGCCGAGCGCGAGCGGCGCAACCAGTTGGAGGAGCAATGGCGGAAGCAGGCAGCCGTCGCCATCAAGGTGTTCGATGCAGTGGAGCAGAAGCTCGGTGCCGATTATGTGCTCGGATGGAGTGAGGCAGGCGAAGTGGAGCAGGGCGGCGCCGTCAAGGTTTTCCTGCCCGACGGCTGGAAACTTGGCGACGTCGCGTCCAACGGCGATAGTTCCGCAGTTCCTCTGACGCCGCCGGACGGACGGCATATTGTCGCCTACCTCGGACGCGCCGTCGAGGAAGCGGGCGCTGTCGAGCACTACCGCTCGTGGTTCGAAAAGATGCGCCGCGAGAACGGCGTGGTCGCAGGGAAGGGCGGCGCACTCGAAATTGGCGGCCGCCGCTGGCAAGTGAACACGTTCATGCTCGTGCCTTACCAGAGGGTCAACGATCCGCTTGCCCGGCGCGTGCTCGTGATGGCGCTGCTCCCCGTCCGGCAGGACGGCACTGAGTGGCGTTCCCTTACCATTATGTGCCCGGAGCAGGACTGCGAGGAAAATCATATCGCGGAAATTGTCCGCGGAATTCTAGATAAGATCGAGATGGCCACGCCATAGCGAAAGGAGCTACGCCACATGCCGAGAGCTTTGAGTGATTCCGTCCGCCGACAATGCCGCAGAGCCGCTCTTGCGGCTGCCGATTGGTGCGTGAACTCTCAGTGCGTCTGTGTGGACCCGTTTACCGACGCCAATGTCGGGCGGTTTGTTTACAACTACCACCTGCCGAGCCGCTCGAAAATCTGGGGTCTGTCGTGGACGCAGGGGCGCGGCATCTTTGTGCTGCTCAATGCGTACCAACTCACCAGCGACGAGCGGTACTCCATCGCCATGCAACGCGGAGCTCTTTACTTGAAGGGACTGCAAAAGCTCGACCCACGGCGTCCGGAATTCTACGGCTCCATCCCAGAGCCGTGCCTTTCGAACATTTCTGCTATCCGCGCGACGCAGTCGAAGCCGCCGAGGCGATGGTGCTTATGCATAGGATGACGGGGCAAAACGAATGGCTGGACCGCGCGCGAATCACCGCCTCATGGTTTGCGGACTACGTAATGCAGGACGGCTGGCCCGCCCACGCCTGCCACTTCGACCGAGGAGAGTTTGCGCGGACGTCGAAGGGCTGTTGGCAGCTTGGTGCGGCCAAACTCTTTTATCAGCTCTACCGGGTGGACCGCGACAAGAAGGCGTTCGAGCGCGTGGTGCGTCCGATGTGCGATATCACGATTGCCGAGCTCCAACACCCCGATGGATCCATGATACCCTACAAGCCGACCCGTTCCCACCCCGACCATCACACGGGCGGGGACGGGCAACTCGATGTCTGCTACAACGACGATGGTGCTGGCGTGGCGCTCCTCGGTGCTTATCGAGTGCTGAAAGAGCGCCGCTATCTTGAAGCAGCGGTTGCGCTTGGCGATTGGATGACCACACGCACCGCGCCGTTTCCGAGTTTCGTTACCCCACTGAACTTCGCCAACCTCCTTCTGGACCTGCATCGCCTTACCGGCCGTGCGAGTTATCTGGAATGGGTGCTGGGTGCCCTACGCGGCATCCTGGAACTCCAAGTGCGGCGCTCCGGCGACCGAGACGCAGATGGCGCATTCCGCGGTGAGGACGAACCGACAAAGTGGTATTTCGGCGGCTCCGGTCGCAACTACGTCAACACGCGTAACACCGCTTACGCCGCGCTGGCTCTTTTCAAGCTCGCCGGCCCTGCATTTGGGCCTGGGTATTCCATCTACGGATGGAGCGGCCTTCCCCGTCTGCGCCCCATAGTCCCTGACCGAGAGCTAATGACCACTCCCCGAACACGGCCCCAATAGGCCGAGGTTCCACCACGCCGTCTTACGAACAGGGCTCTCCCAACGTGGGGGAACGTCCCCGCAGATGGCACATCGTGGTGGTAGTTCTTGCACCTGTGATTCAGATAGTCTGCGTCTTCCTCGGCGGCTGCCGAAGGCCGTCCTTTACAAATGGAGTGCGGCGGCAAGACGCCGCTTTCTAAGGCCGCGGAGCGGCCAACAGAAATCCCTTGCCTC
>CAZBRH010000016.1:19385-27969 GCA_964494245.1 uncultured Planctomycetota bacterium
GCACTCCAAGAATCCTACGGAACAGCTGTGCCGGCTGAAGTCAGCGAGACGGCCAGCGCGGTAGTTCCGTGCTCCAGAACTGTCTGAACCACAGGTTCTTGCACATTTTGATTTGACTCCCTCGTAAGTGTAGTATATAGTGTATAGCAGATTAGGTTCTCTTTCTTGTATGTAGTCTGGACCATTGTCGTTGGGCGAAATCTTCAACTCCTTGCAGTAGGTGGCCTCCGATGTCTCCTGTGAGACCAGTGAAAAAGCTCTTCCGAATCGGAGAGGTGGCTGAATACGGCGGCTTGTCGCGTCAGAGCGTGAACTACTACACGGCTCTCGGAATACTCAGGGAGGTCGGCAGGACAAAGGCGGGGCACCGCCTGTACGACGAGACGGTGTTTGACCGCATTGATCGGCTTCGGGAGCTCAAGGCGACAAAGACGCTCCGCGAAATCGCGGAAATCCTGCGCGCGGAGCAGGAGCGGGGTCGGGAGGGCGACAATCCGAATGTCAAAGATTCCTAACCGGAATCCGCGCTCGCGCAAACGCGAGGGGGCCAATGCGGCCGGAGCTCCCTCCGCAGACGTCCGAGCAGCGTGGGCGCGGTTTCGGCGGTCTCGCTCTCCTAAAGCCCGTAACGCTTTGGTGGAGCGCTACATGCCGCTGGCTCAGGCCATCTGCGGACGAATCGCCGCTGAACTGGCGGGAAATGTCCCGATGGATGATCTCCTGAGTGCGGCGGCGTTTGGTCTTGTGGAAGCCGTCGAACGTTATAATCCGCGAATGGGGACACGATTCGAAACGTATTGCGCCCTGCGCGTCCGCGGCGCTGTGCTGGATGAGTTGCGCTGCCTGCGTGCCGCTCCGCGACTCCGAACGAACCGAGCGAAACTCATTGAATCAGGAGACGACAGAGACGGGGCCTCACGCAGGCCGGTGAGAGATGGCCGCGTGCGTGGGCACGCAGTCGCTCGTGTCTCTCTCTCTGCACAACCCCCAGATTCAGAGGACATTCGGCGGTTGGATATCATTGAGGCGCGTGATGTGTGCGACCCCGCGGTCTTGCTTCAGGAGAAGGAGCGTCGGGACATGCTTGCACGGGAGGTCCGGCGCCTTCCCTCGACAGAACGACTCCTCGTGATGCTTTATTATTATGACGAACTAACAATGAAGCAGATCGGCCAGCTGCTTAGCGTGACGGAATCGCGAGTGTGCCAGATGCACACAGAAATACTCGAGCGGCTCCAGCAACGGCTTGCTGGGATCGACGGATCAACGCCACATCGTAGGGCGTTCTCGCCTGTGCTCTGGGGAGGGCCCAAAGCCGTGGAGGTTGCAGATGCCTGAACGAGGAAGCAACGCCGGCTGGCGGCCAGAGTGGTTCGACCTCTTTCGCTGCTTTCGGATGGCGTGCGACCCGGCGAAGGTCTGGCTCGGCTTTCTTGGCGCGGCGTTCAGCATTCTGATGCTTGTGTTGTCATTGGCGCTGCTGCTCAACGTGCGCCAGCACACGGGCGGAGAGGTCAGCCAGAGAATCCTTCAACACGTCCGATCCGGCAACGCAGCGGCATCCTGGGCTGAACTCCGCGCTGGCATGTCGAGTGCCTGGACGGAACTTCGGCGCGACGGCGCCAACATCCGAGCGTCGCTTTGGAACGGAAGGTTGTTGGAAGCCGTCCAGCGGGCGACGACGCTGCGCATGGTGGTCTCATCGGGTCTCGTCTTGCTTCTGCTTCTCTGGCTGCCGTGGGCATATTTCGGCGGCGCGATCAGCCGATCCGCCGTTGTGGAGTATGCGACAGGCCGACGGATCACCACAGCGGAGGCCCGACAGTTCGCTGCTGCTCGATATAGCTCGTTTTTCTGGCCCCCAGTCGCGTCGATTCTCGTGTTGGCCGGGCTATTCCTGTGCGGCCTTCTGCTTGCTCTCGCCGCGGCCCATATCTTGTCAGCGGTTGTGTTGTTCGCGGGTGTCTTCGGTTCTTGCTATGCACTGGTCGTCGTGAAGCAAAAGACGGACACCGTGAAGTATGGCGGATTAGTCGCGTTGATAGGATTGGCCGTCAGCATCGTCTTGGCACGGCTCCTTTGGAACGTCCGACCGGAACCGCTCGTGTGGATTGGCCAAATCTTTGTGGTGCTGTCCTTTCCGCTTCTCCTCTTGCTCGCAGCGGCAGCGATCTACGTCTGCTTTGTGTTTCTCTTTGGCAGGGGCCTGATGACGAGTTGTGTCAGTTATCAGGGGACGGATGCGTTCGATGCAATCGTCCGCGCGGGGGACTATCTTTTTCGGCGACCTTGGCACTTTGCGTTCTACACACTCGTGTCAGCCGCGTATGGTCTCCCGTGTCTTGTCGTAGTAGCGTTGTTCGTGCTTGGGGGGTTCACGGTTGCTTCACTGATGGCGTGGTCGGGCTTCGGTGCTGGCTTCGCGCGTGTATATAGCGCCGTGTTTGCGCCAGAGGCAAGCGATACGCTTTTTGGCCCTGTGCCAGGGTTCCTGCTGCGGGTTGTATTTGCATTGCTGTGCGGCTTGGTTGTCGGGTGGTGTGCATCATTTGCCCAGTCGGCTCGTGCGGTCTGCTACGCGCTGCTCCGAAGGCAGGTTGACGGTGCGGCTCCGGCGGAAGTATATCTCGCCACAAATTCCGCGACGACACCGCTCAAGCACCAGAGTGGGGAAGCGACTCCTTCGCAGGTTTCCCAATGATCCCCGTCATCGCGATTGTTGGCCGACCAAACGTCGGCAAATCCACGCTCTTCAACGCGCTTGCCGGACGACGCATCTCTATCGTGGAGCCGACCAGCGGCGTTACGCGCGACCGCGTCTCCGCAATACTTACGAGTCCCGACGGTGTAGAGTTCGAACTTGTGGACACGGGCGGAATGGGCGGGGCCGACGTGCGCGAGCTTGTCGCTGATGTGGATTCTCAGATACGGCGCGCCATCGCAGACGCATCGGTATTGCTATTTGTTGTGGACGCGACAGCGGGCGTTCTTCCGCAGGATCGCGAAATCGCTGCCCGACTTCGCTCCCAGGGCAGGCCAATCATTGTGGTTGCAAGCAAGGTCGAATCCCCGCACACAGCACAGGTTGCTGCCGAGTTCCATGAGCTCGGGTTGGGGGAACCCATTCTTGTCTCCGCGCTCCACCGCGTCGGAACGGGCGAGCTGCGCGAATGCTTGTTTCAGCTTGTCGCTCCTTTGCCGGGCGACCGCGCGCAGCCCGCGGAGATGAGGATCGCCGTCGTCGGCAGCCGCAATGTGGGGAAATCCACGTTCATCAACGCTCTCGCCCACGAAGAGCGAATGATCGTCAGCGAGATTGCCGGAACAACGCGGGATTCCGTCGACGTGCGCTTCGAAATCGATGGCAAGGTGTTCATTGCCATTGACACAGCCGGCCTCCGCAAGAGGCGGCAGATGCGCAGTTCCATAGAGTTCTACAGTTTGGTGCGTGCGAAGGAATCCGTCCGTCGCGCCGATGTGGTGCTTTTTCTCTTCGACGCGCGAAGCAGGGTTTCTGGTGTCGACAAAGACCTCGGTAGGTATATCGCGAGCCAATTCAAGCCATGCATCCTCGTCGTCAACAAATGGGACCTTGCGAGAGACATCCCGACCGCCGAGTATGTGGATTACCTCGCGGCAGAGCTGCCCGGGCTGGGATACGCGCCAATCTCTTTTGTCTCGGCGCTGAAAAATGTGCGGGTGCGGCGCACAGTCGAACTAGCACGCTCGCTCTGGAAACAGGCCCGGACACGGGTCCCGACAGGGCGGCTGAACGCGGCAATCGAGGAACTCAAGAAGGAGTCGCTTCACGGAAGCGGAACGGCAAAGGCGCCAAAGATCTACTACGCGACGCAGACCGGAGTTGCCCCACCGACGTTCCTGCTCTTCGTCAACTCGCCCGACCAATTCGGTCCGGCCACACGGCGGTTCATTAGCCGGTTCCTCATGCAGCGCCTCCCATTCCCCGAAGTCCCCGTCGTCGTCCGCTATCGTGAGGCGACAGGGCGGAAGTGAACGTTGCGCCGCTGCGTGGGTGTCAGTAGAATACCATCTAGAGAACTGGCGTGTCCTGGTTCCCTTCTCCAAGTTCTTGGGCGCACAAGAATGGGACAACGCTTTCTGTGGCTCCTGCCGATCGTGGTTCTCTGCGTCATCTGTGTGCCGGCTCGCGCGGCGCAGCCGGCGAACGCGCTCGACCGCGCCGTTGAGGCGCTCAACGACTGGAACACGCCAGCGATAGAGCGCGCAAACGCAGTGAGCGCAATTCGCGGAGCCGGAAACGCCGCTCGCGCTCACATTTACAAGCTTCTTCAGTCCACCAACTGGATGGCCCGAGTGGACGGGCTGACCCTCGCCTCACAAACCGGCATGCAGGGACTTTCAGATGCGGTCATCGCCGCCTCAAGGGATAAAAACTGGGCTGTCCGAGCGCACGCGGCCACGCTCGCCGCCGATGTCCCCGCGGAGTATCGAGCGGGAATGGAACCGGCCATCAAAACCCTGCTGACCGACCCCATCGGGAACGTCCGTCTCGCCGCCTACAAAACACTCGTCACTTGGCGTCCAGACGACACTTACATCTCTGGCGCTCTCTCTGATCCCGACACCGAGGTCTCCTACTGGGCTGCACAACAATACATGAGCCGGGCCCAGGTTCGCGCCTTGACGCCAGAAGCCCGCATTCGCCTCACCGAGAGCATCATCGCCAAATTGCGAAGCACTCAATGGCGTGAAGCCGACAGCCGAAGCATCGCCACATTGTTCGCGCTTGGCGCGACCGCGCACGAAGCACTCTACGATGCCATTATCAACGCGCCTCCCAACGTCCGAGCGCAGGCAGTATCCACCATCGGTTCGCGCGCCGGCAAAGCAGCCGCGGATCTCCTGTTGCTCCTCATGCAAGCACCGGACCCCAACCTCCAGCGAACCGCCATCAGTGTGCTTCAGGGCATCTGCGACAAGAGCCACGGTCCACGGCTGCTCGAAACGATGAAGACGGCAACCGACCCACAAGTCCGCCAATATGCTTTGCAGGCGCTCGGCCGAATCCAATACAAGGAAGCCCTGCCGCATGTGCTCAAACTGCTCGAACAGCGCGACCGCAGCGTGATGAGCGCGGCGTTGGGAACGATCGCTGCGATGGGCGACAAGACCACTGTGCCCCGGCTGCTGGAGCTCTACGAGATGGAGCCCGAGGGTTACACGCGGAGCCAATGGATCAACCCCATCGCGCAGCTGCTGAAGCACGAGGCCGCCGACTTTCTGCGCGCCGCCGCCCGAGATGATCATCAGGCCGTCCGGCAGGCAGCCGTCTATGCTGTCCGATCTTTTCTCAAGGAAGAGGACCAGGCCGATATCCTGATGAGGGTTGTTCAGGATGAGGACAGCGACTACGTCCGCTATACGGCCATCAGCCACCTAAGCCAGGAGCAGGTCGAGCGGGCGTTGGACGCCCTAATCGAAGCGCTGCGAGAGGGGGGCCAGCAGTCGCGCCGCGCTGCCGCTTCCCGCCTCGGCCAATCCAAGTCGCTCCGCGCCGTCCAGGCACTCATCGATGCCTTCGCGCAGGAGGACACGCCAGACATCCGCGACACCGTCATCGCCGCCTTGGGCAACGTTCGGGATCAGCGAGCCATACCCATCCTCAAGAAAGCCCTGATCTCGAACGACCCCCATCTGCGATCCGCCGCTTTGCGGGCGCTTTCGAACTTCCCCGATGTGGTCAGCCCCGGTCTCCTCGTCGGGCTTATCCAAAAAGAGCAGGACGACGTGGTGCTCAACGCCTGTATCCAGATCATCAACGCCCGCGGCCTTGTCTTGCCCGAATGCCTGCCGCAATTTGCCCGGATGACAAAATCGCCCGATAACGGCCTACGATACGGTGTGTTGAGTTGCATAAGCCGAATTGAGAGCGTTCCTGCCGTCCAACTGCTTTGCCGCTTGATTCAGGAGGATGCCGACCCGTCCGTTCGGGCGCTCGCCGTAAATGCGCTCGTTGCTCACATTGCATCACGGAAGATTACTCCTCATTCTATTCAGAAAGCGCTCCTTGGGGCGCTGGAAACTACCGATGACTCCGCACGCCAGCGCATTGTTTCGGCACTGGCTGAACTGCGGGATCCGGCCCTTGCGCCGGTGTTTTTGCAGGTGTTGAAACGCGATACCGCCGACACTGTGCGGCGGCAGGCGGCGTTGGCGCTGCGGCAGGTTGCCCGCAAAGAAATCGTGCCGGAGATCATCGAGGCCGCAAAGGCCGAGGAGAATCCTACCAACATGGTCATATTGGTTGAGCTCCTCGGAGACATCGCGGATCGGCAGGCGCTGCCGTTCCTGAAGGACTGCCTGCGGTCGTCCGACGCCGCTGTGCAAGCAGCAGCGCTGCGAGCCGGTGGGGCGTTCAAGGATGCATCGCTCATCCCGTTCTATGTTGATCGTTTCAAAGAAAGCACGAGCAGCGAAGTTCGGCTGAACAGTCTTCGTGCCCTCAAGGGGACGGGCGATCGCCGGGCGCTTGAGGCCGTGACGGCTGCGGTTGCCGATGACGACCCGCTGATCCGCCAAGCGGCGCTGGACATCCTGACGGAGTTCCGCGATGCCAAAGTCGCCGCGCTGCTCATCGACCGCGTTACTAGCGACGAGAATGCCATCGAGCCGACGGAACCCATCCGGCGGCTTCTAGGCGAGGTGCGGCCACGCTCGGCCGCTCCCACCGTAGTGGCCGCGGCGCGGAGGGCCTCGGACCCTGCTCGCCTCCGCGGATTTTGCAGCGTCATGGGCGCCCTTCGCGATCGTCGCACCGTGCCGTTCCTAGCGGATTTGATCCGAAAGAATGCCGCCCCGGACGTTATGGAGACCGCATTGGAGGCGCTACGCCGAGTTGGCACACGTCAAGATGCAGCACTCTGCCTCCACGTGGCACAGACAACAGCCGGACGCCTTTCCCGAGAAGCCGTGGTGGCTGCCAAGGAGCTTGGAGCCGCCGAAGAGGTTGCCACGCTCGCGGCAGCCAGATTCGGAACAGGAACAGAAATCGAAAGGCGCTTCTACGCTTCGCTCCTCGCAACATCGGAGCCCAAGAACCACCGGGTGCTGCTTCAACGCACATTTGCCGCTCCGGACGACACACCCCTCCTCATCAGCGTCTGTTCCGCTCTTCGCACGACTTCACCGGAGAATGTGGCCCCTTTGGAGGCCATTGCTCTCGGCGACATCCAGCCAGGCGTGGCGGCCGAGGCCATCGGGGCACTGATGAGAGCAGGCATCCCTTCAGCACGTGCCGCCCTTGTCCGCATCCTCCTATCTTCCCGTCCCGCAGCCGTTCGAGCCGCAGCGCTGGCCGCCTACGCTCGCATCGTTGGCTGGCCAGAAGCTCGTGAGGCGCTTCTGCGGTGTTTGTCGTCTCCCGAGCCGGAGCTTCGGATCGCCGGACTACGGGCATTTTCGGCTACGCAGGGTTCGGACCCGGAAATCACGCAGCAAGTAATCTCGTGGGCACGGCAGGATGCTGACGGCGCCGCGCGGATTGAGGCGATCCGCGCGCTTGGTGTTGCTTACGGGAGCAAAGACGCCGAACAAACACTATTGGCCTTGCTTCATTCGCAGGAACGCGAAGTCGAAACGGAGGACACCATTCGTTCGCTTGGGCAGCTCCGCGCCGCCGCGGCGGTTCCCGCGCTGGCCGATCTGGTCGGGTCGGCACAATTGCCCGTTCGGATTGTCGCACTCGAAGCGCTAGGCCAGATTGGCACGGAGCCGGCGCGCGCAGCTATAGAAGAGGCGTTCGAACAAGAAAACATAGACAGGGTTCGTTCCGCCGCCGCTGTTGCTTTGGGCCGAACGGGCGACCATCGGTATGTTGACCGTTTGGTTCGCGCGTTGCAATCGGCCCCCGGTCTAGACGTGCGGAGAGCGTGTGCTGCGGCTCTCGGGGAGCTTGGCGGCAGCAGCGCGCGGACCGCATTGGTTGAAGCCCTCCGCGACGACTCTGGCGCAGTTCGGGAGAGCGGGGTGCGGGCGCTCGCGGCCATGCACGCCCGGACGGCCGTAAACGAAATACGAAAGCTGCTTGATGACACGGATGCCGACGTTGCCAGCGCTGCGAGAGAATGTTTGGTTCGGCTTCAGGAGCAGAGGGGGCAATGATGCGGCAAACAGCAAGGGGGTTCTTCGTAGGGACGTGGGCATTTGCGGCGCTCGTCGCTGCATCTCCGGCTGCCCACGCAGCAGAGGAACTCGAGCCGACACCGAGCTCCATCGGCCACCTGCCCATTGACGAAGATGTCGCCGAAACCATATCGCGAATCGACAAGTTGATCGAAAAACAGGAATGGCGTCAGGTCATCGACCTCTGCCAGAAGTTTATTGCCGACACACCGAAGGGCGTCATCGAGCTGCGCAAGGGTGTCTATGCCACCGCCCGCATCTGGTGCGAAACAAAGCTTCGTGCCCTTCCCGCCCCGGCAAAGCTTCTCTACAGGCAACTCTACGATCCCGAAGCGGAGGCATTGTTCCGGCGTGCCGTGGGCGAGCGGGACACGACTGCGGCCCGTCGGCTTGTTGACCAATTCGCGTTTAGCTCGCACGG
>CAZBRH010000016.1:27990-28204 GCA_964494245.1 uncultured Planctomycetota bacterium
ACATTCGGATGCAGAACGGTGACGTTGGCGGAGCTCTGCGGCTCTGGACACGTTGGATGGATTCCGTTGTTCCCGACTCGCTGCCGGAAACGGTGAGGCGGACAGGCGCTGCAAAAGCGGCGATCGCCGCGGCCGGAGATGCTCGAATACTGGATCGGGCGCTCGCGCTGTTTGGCCCGCGGGGGGCCGCCCTTGAGGTTGGCGGGAAGACACT
>CAZBRH010000016.1:28219-33488 GCA_964494245.1 uncultured Planctomycetota bacterium
GGAGGAGTTGCGCGAACTTGCGATGTCGCTGGCCACGGAATCCGCCGCGCCATTCGCGCCGCCTGCTCCGGAAGGAATGGACTATATCCGTTGGGAGGCGCACTTTGGGGACAGATATGTTGCGCGGATGCGAGACTACCACGGGGGTAGTGAACGGCTCGGTCATACCTGTCACGCGGAAATAATGGACGGCGTAATCTACGTGAACACGCCGGAAGGCCCGCGCGCCATGGATGCGCTGACAGGGCGGCCAATCTGGAACCACCGCTCCCGAAACTATGATTCCGACAACTACTACAACAGTTTCCGGTCATACAACTTCTATTGCCGTGGGGCGCATTCGTCAGATGGTCCTGCGGAGAAGCTGGTTTTGATCAGCGGCGGGACGCGGCTGGCCGCCCACGATGCGCAGACGGGGAGGCCGCTCTGGTCCAAGACCAGGGGGTCCTTTCCGAAAGTCGCAGCGGCTGGCCCCGACGGTGCGCTCTTTGTCTCGTTCTCGTCGCCGGTGCTTTGCCGCGGCGAGGATGTTTACGCAATGCTGGAGACCACACAGGGGGAAGTTCACCTGCTCGCATTAGGACTCCGCGACGGGGCGCTGCGCTGGTCTATCAGCACAGGCGGAAGCTCCCCAGCATCGGGAGCGCGCGCTTCGTTCCCCTCGGCCATTGCCGCCGAGGGACCGGATCTCTTCTTCTATAACGGTTACGGCATTATTGGTAGGTGCAGTGCGGCAACAGGGGAAATCGCGTGGCTCGTTCCCTATCGCCGCCGCACAAATCTCCTTCAAGGCAACTTCTATAACTTGCGTTCGCCTCTTCGTTATTCGCCCATTGTTGTAACGGACGGTGTCGTTGTTTGCATGCCGGCGGACGGTGGTGAACTGATCGCCATTCAGATTTCCGACGGATCCGTCAAATGGTCGATTGAGGTGAAAGGCGAATTCGAGTTCCTCGGCGGCTGGCCGGGAGAAGGATTGGCTCCGGGGCGGCTCTTTCTTGCCGGAAAGGAAATCCGATGCCTCAGCGCTGCATCTGGTTCCACAATCTGGACGTGGCCAGTTCCCGACCCGCCGCCGGTGACCGGCCGCGTCACGGCCCGCGGGGTCATGGCCATCACAAGTAAGGGGCTTTACCTGTTGGACGTCGTCCGCGGAGAACTTGTGACCTCTCGGCCTCTATACGAGATGAGCAACGAGGGGGCCTCCATCGCCTCTGATGCCGATTCCATCGCGCTCGTGTCGGGATCACGTGTCCGGGTCCTCAGCGACAGGACAAGAACATGCGAGCTCTTGGAAGAGAGTCGAAGGCGTTCGCCGGACGACCCGTGGGCTACCGCCGCCTCTGCCAGATTTCTCCAGCGCGAAGGACGCATCGGCGAAGCAATTGAACAGTTCACAAAGGCGATTCAGCTTGCAAAGCAGAAAGGTGGCCAGCCGAAGCTCGCGGACCTCCAGCGCGAGGTCGTTAGCGCCTACGACGAGGCGCGTCTCGACCATTGGCGAAACGGTCGTAGAATCGAAGCGTTTCAGAGTCTCCTGTGCGCGCTTCGCTCGCCGGGTCAGATTCCGTTCGAATGTCGGTTTGCCTATCCCGCCGAATCGAGCGACGCCGACGCCGCGCCGCACATGCTCATCCTTGCTTCGGGCGACCACGTTTGCGGGCGACTACAAGAAATTGATTCGAGGATTCTAACCTTTGCGACACGCAACGGGCCGTGGCATGTCCCCGCCGAGGCGGTGAGCCGCGTCGTGTTGAGCACGGCTATCGGAGATATGCGGCCAGACACACGCGATGATGAGTATGTCGTCACGGAAAAGGGGGATGTGCTCGGTTGCCGCATAGAGTCGCTGCGCGATGGAAGCTTACGCGTTCGACAGCGGTTCGCAGTTCCTGAAGAGCTTGAAATCAAGATCTCGGGTCTGCACGCCATCGTTTTCAACGGCCGAAGCCGCAAGGTTGCTGAGGACAGCATCTACGTTCGGCTGCGGAACGGCGACGAGCTCAGCGGGATTCCCCGCGCCTTCGACGGAGACGCTCTCGTGCTCGACATCCCGTTTTGCGGGGCCCATAAAATCCGTGTGGACGACATCGAAACGGTTGGCAACCGCCGCCGCGTGCCGGGCAGCGGATTAAGCGGCGGCCGGACTGTTTATCACCATCGGACGCCGCCTGAATGCGGCGTCCTCGTCTTGGAGGAAGAACCCGGAAATGGCGAAGGAGAGTAGCTCCCGACTCGCACAGCTCGCATCCATCCGAATGCTGATTACCGACGTGGACGGCGTCCTGACCGACGGGTCTATTGTTTTTCACGATGACGGCAGCGAGACAAAGGTCTTCAACGTGCGCGATGGATCCGGCATCAAGTATCTCTTGCGGAACGGAATCGAGACGGCGATCCTTTCTGCTCGCGAGTGCAGGGCAGTGAATCACCGCGCGGCAGAACTTGGCATCCGCCACTGCATCACCGGCGCGCTCGATAAGCTTCCGGCATACCGCAAGCTGCTCGAAGGGGCCGGCCTCACAGACAATGAGATTTGCTACGTGGGCGATGACTTGCCCGACATACCGCCAATGCGGTGTGCCGGTTTCCCCGTCGCGGTGGCGGACGCCGTCGAAGAGGTCAAGGGGGTTGCTGTCTACGTGACGGCCGCACCGGGCGGCCGCGGAGCTATCAGGGAAGTGGCTGAAATGATCCTCCGAGCACAAGGCAAATGGGACACATTGATGAACCGATACTTGGCGTAGGCATCTGCGCCGGCTTGTTTGCTGTCTTCGCTCTCGGGACCGTTGCCCGCGGCGGTGGGCTCGAGTTTCACGACATTGAGTGGCCGCAACACGACAGGCGGACGGGGTTCATCACTTGGTCGCTGAGGGCGAAGGACGCCCGCCCCGACGGAAATGATGAGTTCCTCTGCTCTGTCGTTGAAATGACAACGTATAAGCAGGTGCAGGCAGGCACCCAACAACAGGTCCAGAAAGACATGGTGCTCCGCGCGGATAAAGGAATCTTTGTTCGAGGGTTTGCCCGGTCATCTGCGAAGCTCTCCGGAAACATCAACGGAAGGATCGAAGGCGTTGACCCGCTCGACATCCGCGTCCACGGTGCGGACGCGGTCGCAGATGTGCAATATGCGTCTGACGACGCGCGGGGAATCCAAGAACGAATAGTTACAACCGCGTCGAGTGTCTCCGCTGAAAGCAAAAGCCGAACTCTCACGGGAACCGGCATGCGCCTGTTTGACCGAGCCAGCAGGGACGACCTTGTGCCACCTGTGGCGCAAATGGTGCTGGACCGAGATGTTGTCGTCAAAATGACCGGAACCAGCGGTCTGCAACCCTTCGCGGCTCTTCCAAGCTCGGCGCCAGCAGCCGCGGAGACGGGACCGGTTACTGCAACCGCCTCTTGTGCCGGCAAATTGGTTTATGATCGTCTCGCCAATCGCGCGGAGATGGAGCGCAACACGCGCCTTATTCAGGGCGACACAACGATGCAAAGCGATACGCTGGTATTGGCCTTCGAGGAAGGTGGTCTGGGCGCGGAAGGGGAGGTCCGGCTAAAGAGCTTGTTGGCGGAAGGGAACGTGAGGATCATAACACCCGAACAGAATTTTTTCGGAAGTCGGTTCCATTGGGACGCGGCGAAGGGCCACGGACGTTTGGACGGGAGGCCCGCCACTATGGACGGCCCCGGCAGGACGGGCAAAGCAGACGCCATCGAGTTTGATCAGCAAAATCAGCTCATCATATATGTCGGCAATGCCGAGGTTCTGCTGAAGCTGAAGGCGGAATGAAAACCGCTCAATTCGACTACGACCTCCCCAAGGAGTTTATCGCCCAGCATCCTTGTGAGAAGCGGGATAGTTCTCGCCTGCTTGTTCTGCGCCGATCTTCGGGAGCGATCGAACACCGCTTTTTTTCCGATCTTGCTGAATATCTTGGCCCCGGTGACGTGCTTGTGCTGAATGACACACGGGTCATTCCCGCGCGCCTGAGGGGGGAGCGCAAAAGCGGTGGCGCCGTCGACGTCCTGCTCGTGCGCGACCTGGGCGGCGGAAAATGGGAGGCGATGTTGACCTGCCGCGGCCGCCTGTGCGACGGCGAGCGGATTACCTTCTCGGACGAACTGTGGGCGCATGTGCTCGGGAAAGATGAGAGCGGACGGTCCCGCATTCAACTCAATTGCCACGGGAACCTCTCCGATGTCTTGAATCGTGCGGGACAGCCGCCTCTCCCGCCCTACATCAAGCGCCGGACCAGGAACAACCGCCTCGCGGCGCAAGATGCGGAACGTTACCAGACCGTGTTCGCGCGCATACCGGGGGCGATCGCGGCACCGACGGCGGGCCTGCATTTCACGCGCGAACTCCTCGCCACTATCGAGGCGCGCGGCTGCCGACTCGCATACGTAACACTTCATGTTGGTCCGGGAACGTTCAAGCCGGTCAAGGCAGAGAACATAGAGGAGCACGCCGTAGAACCCGAACGCTACTCGGTGAGCACTGCGGCGGCCGACGCCGCGAACGGCGCTGCACGCGTCGTCGCTGTCGGAACTACTGTCTGCCGCGTGCTCGAAACGCTCGCAACGGCGAGCAGCCGCCGCATCGCGGCAGGAGAGGGCTGGACAAACCTGTTCATCTATCCCCCGTACCGCTTTCGAGCGGGCGATGCGCTGGTCACGAATTTCCACTTGCCCAAGAGTTCGCTCCTCATGCTTGTCAGCGCGTTCGCAGGTCGCGAACGTATCCTCGAAGCATACGAGGAGGCGAAGCAGAAGGGATATCGCTTCTACAGCTACGGAGACGCGATGCTGATTCTCTGAAGGGCTCAGCTCCAAGCGGGAGCGAGGGCCTTCGAATTGGGGTGCAGAGCGCTCAACTCGACCACCCCCACCACTTCACCGAGACTGTCGAAGACGGGCGCGAGCGCAGTCAGCGTCTCCGTCGGGTGCTGCTCGGGAGCGAGAACCACTTTTGCCGTCTTCATGCATTGCGCCATTTCGGGCGGCATTGGAATCAGCGCCTTGCGGAACTCGTAGTAGCGGTGGATTGTGCCGTTCTGGACGGCCAGATTCACGTGGCTTTCAAGACCCTTTGCGCGTATCCAGAGCGAAGCGTTGCACGGGAAATCAGCAAGTCGTTCGAGCCGCATCAACGTCTTCTTCATCCGTAGAAAGGTCGCGTGGTCCACATCGTGGAAGTCGCCACCGCCCAGCCACTGCTTCGCGGGGTCGGGGCTGGCTGAGTATTCAACAGCTCGCGCCGTCAGGA
>CAZBRH010000017.1:0-844 GCA_964494245.1 uncultured Planctomycetota bacterium
GACGACGAGGCAAAAGGTCGCAGCAACGATCGCCGTGCGAACCGCGGTGCGGTAGGATGTTTCGCCGAGTCTGCGGAGTTTTTCCTCCGGGAGGTCGGCTTTGCTCACGCTGTAAGTTCCTCGCGGGTGGCCGGGGTCTGGTTGCGAAGTTTGCGGAGTCGGAGATGCTCGCGGGGGCAGTGATGAAAGCACCGTCCGCAGGAGATGCAGGGGCCGCGTTCTGCCTCATAGTCTGTGCGCTTCCGCCGGACGGAGAGTGCAAGGAGCCGTGCTCCGACGACGAGGCCGAGCCAGCCGCCGAGCGCCAACCCGCCCGTCTTGAACCGGCCCTGCACCTCGGCCTCCTCCGCGTACAGACGGTCCACTTCTCTGCCGGTCGCGATGGTCTTTCGGAATGCCGCGACGATATTGGTTTCCGCTGCGGCGGCCTCCATCTCGGCTTTGCGCACTTCACGGGCACGGATTACTATTGGGTGCGACGCGGCGAGCGCCGGACCGGCTGCCCGTCCAAGCCAGAAGCCGGCCGCGACGAGAAGCGGAAACGCGATGAGCGCAACCACGAGCCACGGTTTTCCCTCGGAACGGTGCAGTGGCTTCTCGGCGGGCTTCCGGATGGCGCCGAAGGGGCAGGCGTCCTCGCACAGGCGGCACTGAATGCATTCATCCGGGGTGATGCTCGCGTGCCGCCACGAGAGCTTCGAGCCGAGCCGCAGCAGCACACCATAGGGGCACAGGAACCGACAGTATGGCCGACCGACAAACACCGACAGCGCGAGGAAACACAGCCCGAGCACAAGCATCTCGCGGCTGCTGCTGAGGCGGAAAAATCCGACGAACGGGTCGT
>CAZBRH010000017.1:870-26079 GCA_964494245.1 uncultured Planctomycetota bacterium
CAGCGCGGCAAATAGAACGGCCACGCCCAGATAGACGTGCGCACCGAGCCCCAGCCCCAACTCGAGCCAGCGCGGCACCCGCACGGGCCGGATGAGCACGACGTCCTGCGCCGCACCGAGCGGACAGACCGAGGCGCAGAACACCCGGCCGAAGAAGATTGCAAAGAACAGCGGCAGGGCGAAGAACAGCACGACAACAACCGGCACGACGGCTCCGCTCTGGAAGAGAGCGGACGCGACGTGCTGAATCGCGCCCACAGGACAGACGCAGCCGCGGCGGTAAAAGCCGAAGTAGGCGAGCGAGAAAAGCATCAGAACAAACAGGCCGACGCGGGAGCGCCTCCAAAGCGCGAGCCATGAGGCAAGCGCAAGCGCCGCGAGAAGGACACCTGTGTCCATGTATTCGAGCCAAGTCGCTCGCGCAGGCGGGTCTCCTTGAGACGGAACCACGTATGTTGGCGGAAGTTCCGGCTTGGGGAAGCGTGCCTTGGGTGTTCCGGCGCCCGCAGACTCCTCCGATGAAACCTCGGCACGGGGCAGCCATTCCGCAAGCATCACGCCAGCAACGGCAAACACAGCAATCAGTGTGAGGAGGAGCGCGACGTTCCGCTTTGAGCTCAAGTGTTCTTCCTCTTCGCGCGATGGATGTATGGTCGGTTGGCGGGAACGCGCTCGAAGGCCCCGGACGGGCACGCCTCGGCGATCGCGCACTGGCTGCAATTCAAGCAGAGGTCATGCCGCACTTGGAGGTAAAGCGAACCATTGCCGCGCATGGAACAGCCCTTTACGCAGCGGCCGCACCCGATGCACTTCGACTCATCGACGGTGTATTCGTAGAGCGGTCCTTTGACCTGCCTCCTCGTAATGGCTGCAACGGGGCAGAGCTGACCCTCCGCAGCGGTCGTCTGTTCCGGCTGGTCCGGCTGGAAAAACCCGAAGCACGGCTCGCAGTAGCCGCAAAGATGAAAGTCGTGGACGCATCGGACCGCCGATGGGTTCAGCACGCAGTGCGTCGCACAGTTGCCGCACTGGATGCACTTTTCGGGGTTGATCTGCCAAACGAGGTTTTCGGAGGACGCGCCGGAGCCAAGAAAACCGATGCCGCCCGCGAGCGCCGCCGCGGCAGCACAGCGCGCGCCGCCTATGAGGAGATCGCGCCGCGTCATCCCCTTCTTTTCTTCTTCCATTGCGTCATCCTCACGTTGCCTGAGGTCCGTTGGAATCGCAGTCGGGACCGCATCCGGGCGACGAGTAGTTGCTGATCGGGCAGTTGCAGCAGTAGGAGCAGTCGCGGCAGTTCCGGTCGTTGGCGCACTGGAACTGCGAGCCATCTCGCCGCTTGGAGAAAAGGAACGAAGTTGTTCCGGCAAGGGCGCCGAGCGCCGCGCCGCGAAGCAGCGTTCGGAAAAACGCCCGCCGGTCTACGGGTTTCTCGGATGAAGGCCTCACGGTTTTTCTGCCTCCTTTGGCATGAAAATGCGCACGCTCGACGTATCCGTGTCGAGCACGAAAATCCGCCCGATCTCGTCGACGGCAAGGTCGAGCGCCTTGCCCCGCGTGCAGTCCGCGGCGGGGCACCATCCGCGGGGAAACGATTCGGGGCCGGCGACGACGCAGTCGAAGTCGCCGTTCGCCTTGTAAACCTTGACGCGCGCCTCGCCTTTTTCGCTGGTGACGACGCGTCCATCGGGCAGGACGGCAATATCCGTTGGGTTGCAGCAGCCGCCGAAGCCCGGCATTTCGACAGACGCCTTGCCCCAGGAAGCCATCAGTTCGCCGTCGGCAGTATAGACATCGACGCACAGCCGGCCAGGGTCGTTGGCGCGGATGAGCCGGTCAGCTCCACCGGGCCGCGCGGCCACGTCGAGGTGCATGCCCGGCATGAGAACTCCGTCGATCTGCCGCTCCGGGTCCTGTTTGAGGATGCGTTGGGCGAGGCGGCCGGAAGTGTCGTAGCGGAGGATGACGCGGTTGGCGGCGTCGCCGACGTAGACACCATCGTCCGATACGGCGATGGACGTAAGGAACGATGTTGTGCTGGCGCTATCCCATACGGCCTGACGTGTGCCGTCCGCTGCGTAAACCTCTACGTGGTTCTCCATGCCGAGGTAGATTGTGCCGTCGGCTGCAACTGCGACGCAGTTCGCCGGGCCTCCCGTCTTGATGTCCTTCTCGTTCTTGCCGTCAAACACACGGAGCACGTTATCGCCGACGACGAACACTTTGTTCCCCGGCCCGACGGCGATCCCGCGCGGCGCCTTCAGTCCTGTGTCAATCCGTTCAACCTCGCGGTAGCGGATAAGTGCCGGGTTCGTCGGCGGGAACTCGTGCATGTAATCCGTCGGCCTTTGCTCCGGCCCGGTGTAGTCCAAGTTCAACACGGCGTGAATGGCGAGAGCGGTCAACACCGTAAGGCCGACGGCGGCGAGCGCGGAAAGAGTCCTTATTCGTCTGATAGCTGCTTCCTCCTCACGTCGAGGCAGACCATCGTTCCGTCCTGATCACGCAGAATCAGTCGCCCGCCGGCGACGGCTATTGGAGCGTATGCCTTGGTGCCGGCGATCACACGGGCTCGGGTCAGTTCGCGATAGCCCGAAGGCGTCGCCTCGATGAGCGTCAATACACCACTGTCGTCGTTCAGGATGTAGAGCAAACCACGCGCAATTACGAACGGCCCGCGGCCAAAACGGTTGGTCCGATCGGTTGCCCAGACGACTGTGCCGGCCGGGTCGAGACAGGCGAACCGGCCATCGACGGCCATTCCGTAAACATAGCCGTCGTAGAGGATGGGCGTGTGCTGTTCGGCGCCAAATGTCGCCTCGGGCAGCCGATAGAGCACCGTCGGAACGAATGCTCCGTCGCGTTCGTCGAGCCGCATCATCATCGATCCAGCGCCATAGCCGCCGGAAAGGAATATGCGACCGTCGTCGAACGGGATGGGGCAGGGGACGTTGGCGAAACTGACGACCCATTCGGGGTTTTCCCAGAGAATTCGGCCGTCGTCGGCATCGACGCCGACCACGCCACCAGTTGCACAGTAAACGAACATCCGCTGCCCCTTGAACTCCATCGGGACGACCGATGAATGGGTCATTTTCCATTTTTTCGGGTTTGGTGTTTTCCAGATGATGCGGCCGGTGGCGCACTCGACGGCCATCAGGAGAGCATCTCCACCCACGGCGATGATCGCCCGATCGCCGTCGATGAGCGGACACTGCCCGGGGCCCCATTTGGGAATATTTGCTCCGAACTCGTTCACCAGGTCGAGCCCCCAGCGGAACTCGCCCGTCTTGGAGTCAACGCAAGTGACGTGGCAGCGCGGACCGAACGACACCACGTGCTGCTCGCTGACCGCAGGCACGGTGCGAGACTTGCCGTATTGGCCTGTGACCTCAACAGGATACGAGAATCGCCAGATTTCGCGTCCGTCATCCAGCGAGAGGCAGCGGAGCGCGTCGCGAGCGGCGGCATCGTCGTAGTCGAGGATATAGACGCGCCCATCGCGGACGGCGGCTCCGGCGTGGCCGGGACCGAGTTGCGCCGTCCAGAGCACCAGTGGGCCGCCTTCCGGCCAGTCGCGGGCGAGGTCAACCCGTTCGCGGCTGATTCCATCCCGATTTGGACCCCGGAAGCCAGGCCAGAACCCTGGCTCGCTCGAAGGCACCCCGTCGGACTGGGCGACCGTGTAGGTTTGGGAGATCGGCTTGGGCGGCTCTTTGGGAGTGGGCGGAGGCGCCTCGTCCGGCAGGCGCAGTTGCAGCCCCTCGACTCGGCTACCACTGACCCATAGAGCCATGGCCGCGACACCCACAAGAGCGGCGATGGCTGGAATCACCCTGTCCGCGGTCAACCCAGGAACCTTTCGCTTCCAGTGTTCTCAAGCGGATTATATCACGGATTGCGCGCCTGAAACCGAAAAAAAACGGTAGGAATTGCGGCCACGGGCGAGGGCTACGTCGTGTAGTTCCCTTCTTCCCGCCAGATCCGGTGAATCAGTTCGTAGCGTTCAAGCGGCATGCCCGTATAAACGCAGTTGCTCGTCGAAAAGATGTATCCGCCGCCGGGCATCCCGTGTTGGAGGGCGTAGCGGGCGGACTCGGCACACTCTTCGTTTGTGCCCGTCTGGAGCAGGGCGCAGTTGACGTTGCCGATGAGGCAGACCTCGCGGCCGCAGCGGCGCTTTACCTCTGCGATGTCTACGCCGGCCTGCGGGTCGAGCGAATGCAAGGCATGCGGGCGGCACTGCACAAGCTGGTCGAGAATGGGCATGATATTGCCGTCTGTGTGGATGATGGTGTAGTAGCCCTGGTCGCGGTAACCGGTAATCAGGAGATCGAGGTAGGGAGCGACGAACTCGCCGAACTGCGCCGGGCTCAGAAACGGGCCAGTGTTTAGGCAATAGTCGGTGCACGAAATCATTCCGTCCCAGAGGCCCTTGTCGCGTTCCGTTTCGGATTGGGCGAGCGCCTTTTCGACCATGTCGGCGGCCTGGGCGTGCACTCCCTCCGGATCATCGGCGAGGCGATAGGCGAACTCTGCCATGTGGCCGCCGTCTGGGATTCCGAACGTGGCACCAGCGTGCCGCATGAGGAAGAACTCGTCGCCGGTGAGTTCGCGGATGCGCTCAGCGATGAGGTTCAGGGATTGGGCGGGCCTCTCGAAGGGGTGGACAAAGATGGCGCTGTGGTCGTAGGTTCGAGCGGTCAGGATGTAGAGTTCGGCCGCGTCGATGATGTGGGCGTTGCGCTCGCGCTGGCTCATCTGGTCCCACTGGACGAAGCGGCGGTGGCCGGGAAAGACCCTGCCGAACTTCTCCATCGTGAGGAAGAAGACCAGTTCGAACGTAGGGACATGGCCGCGTGGCGTGCCGATAGTGAGGGCGTTGATGAATTGCTCGCGCGGCGTCACGTCCGTTCCTCCTTCACGAACAGCGCACAGGATAGAGCGGCGCAGGCGTAGGTTCAAGCAGGATTTCGATTCCGCCGCAGCGGTTCCGTTTTCTCGATTTGACAAACGTGATTACGGCAGACACAATACGGCCACTTGCACGAGGTCAGACGGTGAAGATCAATCGACGGAACAGCAACCTGAAGAAGATCAGGCGACAAGGGTTTCGTGCCCGCATGAAGACCCGCGGCGGCCGGAAGGCGCTGAACCGCCGTCGGCGTCGTATGCGTAAGCACCTGACCGTGGTGTAGCGCGCCTGTCCGCCAGTTCTCCTCAAACGGTCGCTGAAGGCCTGCGGCAGGCGGCTGACTGGCATCAGGTTATTTCCCACCCAATACGTGAATTGCCTCGCGATCAAACGCGAGCCGCACGCTCTCGCCCTCCGCCAGGTGCGCGGCCAGGGCATCGTTCCGCGGGAGTTGCACGGCGAGCGGCAGCGGGCCATCGATCAGCATCTTGGCGAGCGATCCGGCAAGGCGGAACTCGACGATCCTCCCCTCGCACACGTTCGCGGCGGGCTCGGCGTCGCCGAGGCGAAGGCGGATGTCCCATGGGCGGATGATTATCTCGATCTGGCCGGCGGCGTGTGGCCCATGCAGCGTTAGCCCGTTGACTCGGAGGAGCGAGCCGCCCGGCTCCGGATCCGCCGTCCCGGTGAAGACGTTTTCTAGCCGCAGGATGTTTGCGATATAGCGGTTTCTGGGCGATTGCATCAACTCGTCGGGTGTGCCCGTTTGCACGATCTGTCCCGCGCCGATGACGCCGATGCGGTCTGCGACGAGCAGCGCCTCGTCAAACGAATGGCAAACGTGAATGACGGACACGCCGGTGCGGCGCTGAAGCCGCATTATTTCGCGGCAGACGGCGTCGCGCGTGAACTCATCGAGAGCGCTAACCGGTTCGTCCAAAAGCAGGGCATCCGGCTCACACGCCAGTGCCCGTGCGAGCGCCACACGCTGCCGCTCGCCGCCCGAAAGCCCTGCGATCCGCCGCCCGAGCAGGTGTTCAATGCGGAGCATGCCGGCTACCTCACGCACACGCTCTTCGATGTGGTTCTTCTCGCAGCGACGCGCCCGCAGCCCAAACGCGATATTTGCCGCAACGCCTAAGTGCGGGAAAAGAGCCCCGTCTTGTGGGACGTAGCCGACGCGGCGAGAACGCGGGTCGGCATCTGTCACGTCCCGGCCGCCGATCTCGATGGAGCCGGAGCGGACGGCACGTAGGCCGGCGAGGCATTCGAGAAACAACGTCTTTCCTGACCCGGTCGCACCGAGCAGGACGAAGTATTCGCCGTCGCCAACATCGAGCGAGACGTTGAGAGCGAAGCCGCCAATGTCGTAGGTGAGGCCGCGGGCCCGGATCATTCCGCGCCTCCCGTGCCGAAGAGAGAGGACTTGGAGAAGGTTTTGAGGAGGGCCAGGACGATGAACGCCATAACGATCATCAACACGGAAATGGCGAGCGCAGGCCGGAGTTCGCCATTGGAGATTTCTTTGTAGATTGTGGTTGGAAGCACGTCGGTTTTGCGGGCGACGGCGCCCGCGACAATCATGACCGGGCCGTAGATGCCGACGGCTCTCGCCCAGCTCAGCACAGCGGCGGCGACGATGCCGTGCCGGGCGAGGGGCAAGCTCACCCGCCAGAATGCCTGCCCCCGGGTGCAGCCGAGCGTCATCGCCACCTGCTCGGTTCGCGGGTCGAGTTCGTCGAACGTCGCCTTCATCACCCGGATGGCGTAGGATGCGGAGCAGAAGAACATTGCAAGCACAATGCCGGGGACCTGGTGGACAAACAAGTTGCCTAACCACTCGAACAGCCCGCCTATGAGCGGAAGATCCGCCGACAGTCGGAAGAAGACCAAGATGCTGATGCCGATGATGAGCACCGGCAGCACGATGAGGGCGTCCACAAGCACGTCGAGCACAATCATACCCCGAAAGGGATAGCGGCTGAGCGCGTAGCCCGACGGGATGGCGACGGACACCGAGAGAAGCGTTGCGACCACCGAGCAGGAAAGCGAGAGGAAAAGAGCGTGGGTCACCGCTGGAGAGCTGAGGGTCTTGGTGGCCGACGCGGCGTCGATGTAGAGGATGTCGGCAAGGAAGAGACCGACGATGGCGGCGCCAAACGCGAAGAGCACCAGCCGCGTCGCCCAGCGAAAATACGGCATGGTTCTGTGCTTCGTCTTCGGGTTTTTGTCTGTGCTCACGGTCGATCCACTTGGTAGCCCGCGGCACGCAGCACATGACGGCCGCGTTCCGAAGCGAGGAAGTCGAGAAACGCCAGGGCATCTGGTTCGTTTGTCGCACAGGTGAGAACGGCGCCGGCGACTTCAGGGCAGATATTCTTCTCGCTCGGGATCGAGATGATCTCGCTCGCGTGAGGATAGTCGTCGGCGATGGTGCGCCAGACGACCGCCGCGTCGATTGTGCCTAGCTCCAATTTGATGCCAAGCTCGTTGATCGTTGGACATTCGGTGGCTACATTCTTTTGCCACACGGCAGGGTCTACGCCATTTCGCTCCAAGAGACGCGGCATCAGCCGACCGATGGCGGTGGCACGCGGGTCCCCCTGTCCGATCCGAATGCCGGGGCGGGTCAAGTCCGCCAGACAGGTGATATTCTTGGGGTTCCCCTTCGCCACCAGGATGACGGGGACGAAGTAGCACAACGTTCTGCGGTATCGGACCAGACCCTTCTGCTCGGCCATATCCACATAGTCCGCATCGCCCGCGATGTAAACGTCGCCGCGTCGCGCCAACTCGATCTGAGCGAGCAGGGTGTTCGTCCCGCCTTGGGCCATTTCGATCTTGATCCCCTGTTTTGCTTCGAACTCGTCGGCCAACTTCTGGATGGGATGCATCATTCCGGCCGCGCAGTGGACGAACAGTGTGCGCCTTCTTTCGCCGCAGCCAACAGCCAGCGCAAGAGCTGCGGCAGCCGTCAAGAGAGCATGCGCCGCTCGCAACCTCATGGTCATTCCCCATCTCCGTGCTACAAATTGTCGGCGTTCTGTCCTGTGCCACGGGACGGATCCACGGGCGAGTAGCCGAGTTTCTTCCACACTTCGGCGGCTTCGGCCGACGCGCAGAACTCGGCAAATGCCGTTGCCTGCCTCAGGTTTTTTGAATACTTGAGGGTGCAGACGGTTACGCGGATGTAGTCAAGGTCTGTTCTGCCCAGCGAGGCAGTGGTGATGACGTCCACGTCCCGGGTCGGCATGAACTCCGGCTCGATTTGGACGATATCGAGATCCTTTTGTCGAAGGAGCGCGACCGCGTTCCAGCAGATGGCCGCGTCTGCTGTCCCAAGGATGACTTGGTCGGCGGCCTGACCACCGCCTCGCGTTCGTGTGACCACGTTGCCGCCGGCATCCCGATCCTTGATAGCGTTTTCAATCCCGGCCTTCCTTGCTATAGCTGGGATAACCCAGCCGGCGGTCGAGCGCGTCTCGTCCGTGAGCACCAACTTGAGTCCCGGACGTGCCAGGTCCTTGAATCCCGTGATGTTCTTCGGATTTCCCTTCGGCACAACAATGACCGGCGTAAGCGATGCGACGACCCAGCCCTTGACGGCATGGCCCTTGATGAACGCGGCGGCGAGGAACGGGTCGTGGGCGACGTAGAGGTCTCCCTGACGGACGAGTTCGATTCGCGCAAGCAGTGCCCCCGAATCGTTCGCGTCCGTGTTGACCCGCACACCGGTTTTCGCCTCATACATCCGGGCGAGTTCTTCGATGGCCGGGCGCATCGTCCCGCCGACGTAGCACACCAGCGCCTCGTCGCCGCAGCCGGCGGTGAATGCCGCCATCCACCCGACGGATACGAGGAACAGCTTCTGGGCCATACTATGCTACCCTCCTGCTTGCCCCCCTCGATGGTCTGCCGCCTCGGACGGTGCGCCGCGCGGCGCAACAAGCACGTCCATCATCGTCCACAGTATACGTTTCTTCCTTCTCTTGGGGGACATCTTTCCTATAATGACCTCGCATGGGCACGTCATTCTTCATCGCCACACTTGGCTGCAAAGTAAATCAATACGACGGGGAGTTGGTGCGGGAGGCGTTGCTCGCAGCGGGCTGCGAGGAGAAACCGCTAGCCGCCGGGCCGGATGTCGCGGTTGTCAATACGTGCACGGTGACCGGCGTTGCGGACGCAAAGGCGCGGCGGCTCATCCGCCACATCGCGCGGACGCTGCCCCGTTGCCGCATCCTTGTCACCGGGTGCATGGTGAACCGCGCCCGCGAACAACTCCTGTTGCTGCCCGGCGTCTGGCAGGCGGTTCCGAATGAGCGAAAAGCGGAGATCGCCGCACTCGTGGTTGGTGAGACTGCCCGCCCGATGGGACAGGCGGACACATTCGGGCAGGGCATTTCGGATTTTGCCGGGCACACGCGGGCGTTTGTCAAGGTGCAGGACGGGTGCGACGCCGGATGCGCTTACTGCATCGTGCCCTCCGTTCGCGGCGCGCCGCGAAGCCGCCCGCTGGCTGACGTGGTTGAGGAAGTAAATCGCCTCTCGGGACGATTCAACGAAATCGTCCTGACAGGGGTGCACCTCGGCGTTTATCGTGACGTATCGGGTGCGGGCCTCGCGGAGCTTGCATCACGTGTGCTGGCGGAGACGACGGTGCGCCGAGTCCGCCTGAGCTCCATCGAGGTCGCCGAGCTGACGCCGGAACTCCTTGACGTCGCGGCGTCGTCGGAACGCTTCTGTCCGCATTTTCATGTCCCGCTTCAGAGCGGGAGCGACCGCGTGCTTCGGTTGATGAACCGGCGCTATACGGCGGGCGAGTTCCTCGCGGCTCTCGACCGCATGCGGCGGCGGCTAGACCGACCGGCGCTGACGACCGACGTGATCGTCGGTTTTCCCGGCGAGACGGACGAGGACTTCGCCAAGACGGTGGCGACCTGCCGTGCGGCGGGCTTCAGCCGCGTCCATATTTTCCGATATAGCGAGCGACCGGGAACGGCGGCAGCAAGCCGGCGCGACCGCTGTTCCGCGTCGGTAGCGGCGGACCGGCACAAGGAGCTTGAGCGCGTTGCCGCAGAACTTGCGTTGCGCTACAAGGAAGCGTTCCTCGGCGAGACCGTCGAAGTGCTCACCGAGACCTCGCGTGACCGTTCTGGCCGATTGTGCGGGTATACGTCCCGTTATCTTCGCGTTCTCTTTGACGGGCCGGACGAATTGCGCGGCTGCTTTGCGTCGGTCGCGGTCGAGCGGGCGAAGCCGGGCAGTCTTTTCGGCGCACTCGCAGCGAAAAAACCTTGACCCGTGAGCGTCAAGGATGGTCTAATTGTGTTAGGAGGAACAGGAGATGCTGCTTGGAGGAGGGAAGGTGATGCGGGCGGCGAATGCAATGGTGGTTCTCTCGTCGGCAGTTGTGGTGTTCTGTTCGATGGCGCAGGCGGCAGAGGAGCTGCCGCTCCCCGTCACTGTCGTGTATAAGGATGGGGAGAAGGTCGATCTGAAGTCGCTTGACCTCGGTGTCGAGGAAAAGACGCTCTTCGGCACGTCGTTCGCGAGCTTGAAGATGCTGCCGGTAAAGTCCGGGCGGTTGCGGTTGGATGTGCCAATCAAGAACCTCACCAAAATCGAAATCCTTTCGGTCGAAAAGACCGGCAAGGGGAGCGACGAGCGTGAGAAGGTATCGGTCCGGCTGACGTCGCCGGGCAGGGACCCGCTTGAGGGTGTTATTGACCACGCGAGCCGGGTCATCTGGAAGGGCATCCACCCGTTCGCGGATTCCGAGGCGAAGCTCGACCCGGCGGAGATCAAGGAGATCATCCTGCGGCCCGCGGGGAAGTAGGCCGGAGCAGAGAGCGACGGCTCGCACGTTCGTTCCGCAGGTCTTCGGTCTGCTTGCCCACCTTGCGGCTGCCCGCCCGCGACAGTCAGTCCACGGATTCCAGGGAGGGTGCGACACTGGCATCGCTGATTATCAAGAACGGACGGGTCATCGACGGGACGGGCGCTCCCGCTTTCAACGCCGACCTTGCCGTGGACGGCGACCGCATCTTCCGCATCGCGCCGGCCATTGAGGACTGCGCGGAGGCGGTCATTGACGCGGACGGCCTCGTCGTCGCGCCGGGCTTCATCGATATTCACGCGCACGGCGGAACCGGCATCCTGAATGCACCTACGGCGGATAGTAAGGTGCACGACGGAGTCACGACGGAAGTGGTCGGGAACTGCGGCTCGTCGGCGTTTCCCGCACGCGATGGCAGCAAGGGCTACCGCTCGGCAGCAGATTTTTTCGAGGCGGTCGAGCGGGTGGGTTCGTCGATCAATCGGGCGTCGCTGGTCGGGTTGGGGGCCATTCGAGCGTTTGTTGTTGGCCCGGAGGCGCGGCCGGCGGACGCGGTGGAGCTTGCCCGGATGCGCGAGGAGGCCGCTCGCGCTCTCGACGAGGGTGCCTTCGGGGTGTCAAGCGGGCTGATCTATCCGCCGGGATGTTTTGCAACCCGCGAGGAGATTGCTCACGTCGCTGGGGCTGCGGGCGAATGCGGCGCGCTCTACGCGACGCACATGCGCAGCGAGGGCCTCGAAATCGAGGCGGCTATCGAGGAGGCCGAGTTTGTCGCGCGGGCAAGCGGGGCGCGGCTCCAGATATCTCACGTGAAGCTTGCGTGGATGCAAAACTGGCAGAAAATCGAGTGGCTGGACAATCGGCTCCACGGCATGCTGGATGCAGGGCTCGACCTGGCCTGCGACCGCTACCCTTACACCGCCGCCTCGACCAACATCGGCGCGATCCTCCCGAACTGGGTCTATGACGGGTCCGACGAACAATGTAAGGCGCGGCTGCGGGACCCCGATACGCGAAGCCGCATCGCAGAGGAAGTGCTCGCGCTCCATCCCGAACCGGAATACTGGGACCGCGTCACTATTGCGACCATACCGGAGGGGGGTGATCCCGCCTTCAACGGGAAGACGCTCCGGCAAGTCGCCGAGATGCGGGGCGAGCAGCCCATCGACGCCGTGATGAATCTGCTCATCGAGTGCCGCGAGAAGCCGGGCGCGATCTTCTTCTCGATGATTGAGGAGAACCTGCGGCGGATTCTCTCGTGGCCGTTTGTCGCCATCGGCAGCGACGCTCGTGCACGCTCCCTTCTCATTGGTTCGCTGAACGATAAGCCGCACCCGCGGGCCTATGGCACGTTTTCCCGCGTGCTCGGCAGGTATGTGCGCGAGGAGAAGCTCCTCACGCTTGAAGAAGCCGTCCGTCGAATGACTTCGCTGCCCGCCGAGCGGCTCGGCCTTCGGGATCGCGGCGCGCTGCGCGAGGGGGCTTGCGCCGATATTGCTGTATTCGATCCGACGATGGTGGCGGACCGAGCGACGTTCGCCGACCCGCACCAAATCTCGGCGGGCATACCGCACGTCATCGTCAATGGTGTCGCGGTCATTCGAGACGGCAAACACACGGGCGCCCTGCCCGGACGGATGCTGCGAAGAGAATGCTGAAGCCAACCATCGGCCTCAACTGCGACCTGGTGCTGCGGACGTCGCGGCGCCGCCAGAAGCTCGAACTCTACCGCGAGTATACGTCCGCCGTCGAGCTGGCGGACGGCCTTCCGATATTGCTCCCGGTCACTGACGACCCCGCCCGGATCGACGAACAACTTGACCTCATCGATGGCCTCGTTCTGACAGGCGGCGACGACTATGACTCCGCGCTCTATGGCGCCACGCCTCACCCCAAAACCGTGACGCTGCATCCCGACCGCCAGTTCTACGACATCGAGCTTGCTCGCGCCGCTATCCGCCGCAAGATTCCTGTTCTCGCCATATGCGGCGGGCTACAGTTGGTGAACATCGTTTGCGGCGGGCGCCTCATTCAGCACTTGCCCGAGGACGGACGAATTGCTCATAACTGTCCGGGGCAGAAAGCAGCCCACGACGTTACGGTTGTTCCAAACACAAAGCTTGCGCGGATACTGGGTCGTTCGAGTGTCACAGTGAACTCTACGCATCACCAGGCCGCCGAACGCATCGGCAGCGGTTTGCGGGCCGCCGCCCACAGCGCGGACGGCGTGGTTGAGGCGCTGGAGTCGAGCGGAGAGACGTTCCTGGTTTGCATTCAATGGCATCCAGAGCGGCTCGCAGCAGAAAGCGCCGAACAACTCGCTCTCTTTGCGGCGTTGGTCGAGGCGGCTCTGAGTGAGAACGAGGCGGCCTGACTCAGCAAAGGCGAGCTGAGGAATCGATGGGCGGCGCGCTCCCCCTGTTTGCTGTTACCTTTTTTCACACAAGTTATCGTGGCGCACGGTGATGCCGGTTTGACAGGTGCCATATAGTGGTGTATGATTCAAAACAAGACAAGCTGGGAGAATCTGGCCTGGGCGGGCGGAGGTATCGCGTCGTGAACTATAGGCCGCGCTCTTCTGCACAAGGACGCATCGCTGCGTTCCTGGTCATGCTGCTCACGGTTCCGGCATCGGTCGAGCTTGTGCTGGCGGACTTTGAGCCGCCGCCTCCGCCGAAGCCGCAGCAGCGCAAGGGCGGCGAAAGTTTCCCGCCTCTCCCTCTGCCGGTTACCCCGCTACGCCGCACCGAGAAGAAACGGCCACCTGAACCGCCTGCGCTCATCGGCAAACTCCAATACGGCAAGCGGATGTGGAAAACCTCCGAGGATGGCCAGCGCTATGGCTATTTCGATTGGCAGGGTGACACGACCGATGCACACAACCTGATCGCCGAAGCCAACCGACTCCTGAATATCCAGTACCGCTGGGTCTACACGACGCTCAAGGATTTCTCGTTCACGCCTGCCGAGCTGCCTATCCTCTACATCACAGGGCACCAGCCGTTCACGTTCACGGATGAGGAACTCGATAAGCTGCGCTGGTACCTGCGGGATGGCGGAATGCTGGTGATGTCGCCTTGCTGCGGTGCGAACGAATTCAAAAACGCGGCCTACGCAGAGATGAAGCGGCTCTTCCCTGACCGCCCGCTCCGGACGATTCCGCCTGACCATCCTCTCTATTCGTGCTTCTATCAAGTGCGCACGGTGCACGCACGGAACCAGGGCGAGAAATACCACGAAATCAATCCTCCCGTCCGTGGCATCACCCTCGGCTGTCGGCTCGCCGTCGTCTTGTTCGAGCGCGACGTCTGCTGCGGCTGGGCAGGGCACGAACACCCCGAGGGGGCGCGCGTCCATCCGGCGGACGCCCGCAAGCTCGGCGTCAACCTGATTGCCTATTTCCTTGCCAACTACGATCTCGGCAAGCAGCAGGGCGTCGAGAAAGTCTATTATCAGGAAGAGGCGAAGACGCGCGAGGAGTTCGTGTTTCCACAGATCGTTCACCCCGGCGACTGGGACCCAAGTCCCGCTGCCGCAATGAACCTGCTCAAGTTCCTCGGCAAGCACTCGACGATGGAAGTCCAGTTCAAACGCGCCGCCGTCGACCTTAGGAAGACCGAGGCGTTTGATTTCCCTTTCCTCTACATGACCGGACACGAGGATTTCACGCTCGAAGAGGACGAGGTTCGTGTTCTCCGTGGCTACCTTGCGAATGGTGGTGTGCTGCTTGCCGACGCCTGCTGTGGGCGGGAGGCGTTCGACAAGGCGTTCCGCCGCGAGATCGCGCGCGTCCTGCCGAAGAACCCGCTCGAAGAGCTCTCGCTTAAACACCCGGTCTATAGTTCGCTCATGCCGGTTGGGAACGTGACTTATACCGACTGGGTCCGCGAACAGCATCCGAAGCTGACGACGCCGACGCTGGAAGGCATCACGAGCGGTGGCGTGCTCTGCGTCGTTTACAGCCGCTTCGGTTTGGGGAGCCAGTGGGACGGCCTCGTTCGCCCCTACGCGAAGGCATACTCGCACGACGACGCCCTGCGGCTCGGCGCGAACATCATCACGTATGCCATGACGCATTAAAACAGGGGGGCCGGCTCGCCGCTTAGTCCTTCAGCGCATGCCGGAGGGCAGCTCTTGCCAGCAGGCGGGTCGAGTCGAGCGTCGGCAGCGGACAGTCGGCCGGGTCCACGAGTAGCGGGATTTCCGTGCAGCCCATGACGGCCGCGTCGCATCCGCGCGCCTTGAGGTTCGCGTAAACGCTGTTGAAGTAGAGCCGGGATTCCTCGGGGAACACCCCGCAGACAAGCTGCGTGAAGATGATTTCGTCGATCCGCTCGCGGTCGTCAGCGTCGGGAATCTCCCACGCGATGCCCAGGGTGCGCAGAGCGTCAGGGTACACAGGGCCGGTCATCAGATATTTCGTGCCGGTGATTCCGAGCTTGCGATATCCGCGGCGTTGCGCTTCCTTGCCGACCTCCTCTGCGATGTGCAGGAAGGGGAGGGGAGCCGACTCGCGGACGAAAGGCAGCGCCTCGTGAATCGTGTTGTCTGGGCAGACAAAGAAATCGGCTCCGCAGCGGGCGAGCTTCCCCGCCGACGCGAGCATGAGGTCGGCAACCGCCCGCCAGTCGCCCGCGCGAATGCCGACCATGTAATTCGCGAGGCAGAACGTTTGCATTGTGATTTCGGGGTGCGTGTGCGTGCCCATAAACATCGGGGCTTCTGCGCAGATTGTCCGGTAGCAGAGCGCCGCGCCCTCGGCGCTGCACGCCAGGATCCCGATGTGTTTCGCCATGCCGTGGGACTCCTTCTTAGCGGATGCGAATGGTCTGCTCCGTGCGGCAGGACTCGAGCGCGGCGGTGAAGAGGCGGTGGCTTTCCGCCGCCTCCTCGGGGGTCACGCACGTGAAGGGCTGGCGCATCGAATCGCCATGCACCACCTCATCAAGGAACGCGGCGAGCATCTGGAGAATGCCGTCGCTGAAGCCGAACTCGAAGATGCTGCCGGTGATTGTGGGATACGACGGTTTGTGCGGCAGGTCAAGCGACCGCCACGCCTGCTCGCCGCCGGGCGTGTATTCGAGTGTGCGGATTTCCTTTGGGTTCTTCGTCGTGAATGCTGCCGAGAACTCCGTGCCCATCACTCGGATGAACCACGTGTTCCCCTCGCCGGGTGCGATGCGCTTTGTCGAAAGGAGCATCGGAAAGCCCTGTTCGCTTTCGCAGGCGAGGATCGCGTTGTCCCACGTCTCGCAGGGGACGGGGCGGCCGTCCTTGTCCGGCCGCTCCTTGACGATTTTCGAGAGGAGCGCGCGGACGTTCCTCGGCTTCCAGCCAAGCCGCAGCGGCAGGTGCAAGACGTGCATGCCGAGGTCGCCCATGCAGCCGTATTCGCCGTTTGTGCTTACGATCCGCTTCCAGTTGATGGGCTTCCGCGGATCGAGATCGCTTGAATGCCAGAATCCGGCCTCGACCTCGATGACGCGGCCGAAACGCCCCTCGCGCGCCCAACGCCATATGAGCTGCGGCCCCGGCCAGAAGGGGAACTCGGACGAGCACCGAACGAGCACGTCCGACCGCTCGTGGATTGCGCCGAGGATTGCTTCGCACGCCGCAAGGTCGATGCCGAATGGTTTCTCTCCGAGCAAGTGCTTGCCGGCGCGGATTGCGTCCACGTAAACCTGCTGATGGAGGTTGTGCGGCAGCGCGACATAGACCGCCTCGACCGAGCCGTCGGCCAAGAGTTCTCGGTAGTCCGCCGTCGCGAGGCGCACCGTCGGAACGTGTGCCACGAACCAGTCGGTTGCGGCGCGGTTCACGTCGCAGACGGCGACGATCTCGGGCGCGAACTCAAGGTCGAGCAGGTGCAGCCAGCGCGCGGCAGCGCTCGCGATCTCGCGTCCCATCAAACCGCAACCGATGATGCCCATCCGAATCTTGCGTGGATCCATCCCCCCTCCTTGTGCTACGGATAAAGTCTCTGGAGGACTCGCCGGTATACGGCGTGCGCGGCATCATATGCCGTCCGCGTCGTCCAGTTTGGCTCGAAACGGCGCTCCGGCTGAAAGAGGCCGGTGGCGGCCTCGGCGACGGAGCCGAAGCGACCGGCGGCGACCATCCCCAGCGCCGCGGCGCCGAGGCACGCCGCCTCGCGCGTTTTCGGCCGTGTGACCGACGCGCCGGTTACGTCCGCGATCATCTGAAGCCAAACGTCAGATTTCGCGCCGCCACCAATCGCTCGGAGATCGCTCACCCCGACGGTCTGGTTAAGAAGTTCAAGGTTATCGCGGACAGTGAACGCGAGGGATTCGGCGAGCGCCCTCGCCATGTGGGCGCGTCCGTGCGAAAGGTTCAGCCCCACGAACGCGCCTCGAACGGCGGAGTTGAAATCGGGCGTCGCCGTTCCTGAAAAGTGCGGAATACATGTGACGCCCTCGGCGCCAATTGGGACAGCGCCAATCTCGGCAAAGAGTTCGTCGTATGACAGGGAAGGCGCAAACTGGTCTCGGAACCATCGGAGCAGGACGCCAGAGGTCTTGGCGAAGGCGAGCAGGGCGAAGAGGCCGCCGCCAGCGGGGTGGGGGCAGACGCCGACTGCCCGCGGGACGTTCTCGCGCGTCCGACTTGTCGCAACTGCGGCCAGCGCCGTTCCGAGAGCCAATGAGACGCAACCGGGCGTCACGTTTCCAGCGCCGAGCGCCCCCGCGTATTGGTCGTTCGTTCCCACCGCGACGACCACGCTCTTTCGCAGACCAAGTTCCTGTGCCGCATGTGTTGTCAGTGTGCCGGCCACATCGCCGGGCAGCAGCACTTCGGGCATCATTGCCTCCTCGATACCGCACGCGCGGAGCAGTTCGGGATGCCAGAGCCGCTTCCATGGGTCGTAGAGCGCAGTAGAGGCGGCGAGAATGGGGTCGCTGACCGCGCGGCCCGTGAGCTGCCAGATGAGGTAGTCAGGAATAACGAGGACTCGGGCGGCGTGAGCCATTATGTCGCGCTCGTGCCGCTGCAACCACAGTATCTTTGGGCCGCTGGAAATGGCGCTGATCGTGCCACGCCCGAGGCCTTCGGATACGGACGAAAGCTCGGCGGCCTCCTCGTGTGCTCGAACGTCGAGCCAGCTCACTGCCGAACGGAGCGGTCGCCCGTCTTTGCCGAGAACGACGAACGTCTGCGCCTGGCTTGAGAAGCCGACGGCTCGGACAGACGTAGCGTCGATTCCGGGCGTCGCCAGGGCCTCGCGGACGGCGTCGAAGGCAAGCCCGACATAGGCGTCGGCATCGAACTCGGCGAAGCCGGGCGCGGGGGTGTCGAGGTGTATCTCGCGGGTCGCGGCGGCGGCCATCTGCCCCGATTCGTCAAACAGTCCGACCTTGATTCCCGTTGTGCCGAGGTCGATTCCGAGGTAGAGGTTTCTTGCCATTGCCAACCCTCACGTGTCGATGCGGGGCCACTGTTCCGGCGCGAATGGCCTGCCGGCCTGTTCGCACACGGCCCGCCAGCGTTCCGCCATGCCGGGTGCGAACAAGAACGGGACATAGCCCAGGTTGAAATAGATGCGAATTGCTGGGACTCGCCAGTCATCGGTCTTGATATAGATGCGGCGATAGCCCGCCAAGCGAAAGCGTTCGGTCGCCGCAGCGCAGACGGCCGTTCCGAGGCCGAGTCCACGGTGAGCAGGGTCCGTGCCCACCCAGCCGAGTTCGCCGCCGAACGGGTGTAGGTCCGAGGGGTTGTGTGTGGCCATTGCAGTTGCAACGAGCGAGCCGTCTTCGATGTGCTCGGCGACGAAGATGCCGTTGGGCAACGCCTTCTGCCGTGCGTTCGCCAGCGTTTCTTGCGTCCAGCTTTCGAAGCCAGCAGCGTTCAGGAGAGCGATGAACGCCGTGTCATCGTCGAAGAATCGGTATGTCCGTAGGCGGTACCCGGCTGGGACGGTCGCCGCGAAGGGCGCTGCGAGGCGCGATTCGGGCATGAGCATCTGAAGTTGTTGTTGCTTTGGCGCTTGTGCCATGAGGCGCACCTCACCAATCGCGCGAGTCGGGCACATCGAGCCAGCGGCTGCCTTCGAGGATTGATTGTTGGCTGACGAGGCCGGGCAAGGTCATGTCCATTGCCTCGTGGATGCCGATGGGGGCGGGCTTGCCCCGGATGGCGTCAACGAAATCGAGCACCTCGAAATAGTCCCCACCGCCGTGCCCGGCCTTTCTGGCTGCCTCGCTCGCCTGCTTCCAGAAGTTCGGAAGGAATTCGTCTTCGAGCGATTCGAGCGCGAGCCACGCGTTTGGGTCTGGCGAACGCGACCGGAGCCAGATGCGGTTCGTTTCGCCGCGGGCGCGGGCCGACTCGTAGCAGCCGTCCGTGCCCTGAAGCTGGTAGTTCGTCATGGCGTGCGGGCGGTCGGAGAGCATGTCAACGCGGATTTTCACGAGTCCGCCGCTTCGCATCTTGCAAAGCATGACGCAAGAATCCTCGTTTTCGTATTCGTTGCCACGCGGGTCGCGGTAGTGATGGCCGGAACCAGCGCAACAGACCGAGATGACCCGGTCGCCCGGCATCCATTGGAGTATCGGCCCCAAGCTATGCGTGCCGTAGGTGATGCCGTTGATGCCCGTCTGCCACTTGCGGCGCCATTTCGTGATTTCGTTCAGCCGCTTGAGTTCGTGGAGATACTCTCCCTCGGCGTAATAGGGCGTTCCGAATTCGCCGCGGCGGACGAGCTCGCGGACAAGCACGTTCGGGCGGGTGTAGGTGTAGTTCTCGGCCATCATGTAGGTGGCTTTGCTTGCCTTGCAGGCAGCGACCAGCGCCCGGCATTCGCCAATAGAAACGCCCGCGGGGACCTCGCTCAAGACGTGCAGGTTGCGGTTCAGTGCTGCGATCGCCTGCGGAACGTGGAAGTGCATCGGCGTCCCGATGATGATGGCATCAAGCTCGGAACGGTCGAGCATCGTTTCGTAGTCGGTGTATGCTTCGTCGGCGCCGAGGCGCTGCCGCGCGGCCTCGAGTTCGTCGGCCTTGACGTCGCACACGGCGTGGATTCGGACGATCTCGAGCGCGTCGCAGGCGGTCTTGAAACTCCGACCACGCCCGCAGGCGCCGACGATGCCGACGTTCAGTTGCTCCAGCACGGCCACGCGGCTATCCCTCCAGCAGACAACATTCCAACCCTGCGAAACGCGCGAACGCGGCCACCGCCTCAGCGCGAGCGCCCAACACGAGGGCGCTGTGGTGGGTTCCACCCAGTCGAGAGTAGCTCTCGAGGAAATTTGCCGTTGACTGTTTCGGCCGAATCCATCCCCGGACGATGCTCTGCATGTCCTCGCGGGGGCTGTCCTCGAGCACATCAACCGGCGCGGCGATGAGACGGAAGCTGTCGTTCGGCCCCGGAGAAATGTTGACCAGCACAGCGGGGCCGGCCTTTGGGGCACAGGCGATGAAGGCAGGGTTCTGCGCGGGCGTATAGGGGAAGGGTTTTTCGCAGAGGAGCGGCCTGCGTGCGGCAACGGCGGGGTTGATTTCGCCCATGTGCGAGAGGAAGATCGTTCCCCCTTTCCAGTCCGGACAGAAGATTTCCGTGAAGGTCGTTTCGCTGAAGGCCGAAAGGAGCGCTCCGACGAGTGCGGCGGTCAGCACATCGCCTTCGCCAGCGTAGCCAATGCCGCGCCCCATCGCCTTCGAGATTTCGAGGAAGGGGACGGTGTTCACGTGGCCGTCAGGGGTGTCGAATGCGAGAAAATTCACGCTGAACGCATCGACGCTTTCCTGCTCTATGCATCGGCGCAGCCCCAATCCGAGCCGGACGGAGCGGCGGTGGACGGCGTCAGGCGCCTTGACGTCGAAGCGTTCGTGGTCGCGAGCCATCTCGGCAGCCACCTCGTCTTCGGGCACATGTTGCACAAACGGGGCGAGCGAACGTGGTTCGACCTGCCTGACCGAGATGCCCAGCCGTTCTTTTAGCTCGTCCTCGTCAACGTAGAAATCCCCCATCCCGCAGAAGGATTCTCCGATGCGCAGGACGCAGGCACTTCGGAAGCGTCGGGCGGCGTGAGCGGCGCGGACGATGTTCGCCGCACGTGCGAGCACCGGTTCCTTCTCCCAGTGTCCGGCGACAATTTCGTAGGCGCGCCCACGGCGCCGAAGCATCGAGGTCATGTCCTGAACGCCGTGAATTCCGTGGTTATACATGATCCGAGTTGGGTCTGCGTTCTGGTCGAATGAGAAGTCTGGCGTTGTGTCCAGCGCAAGGATCGGCAGGCGGGTGGCGCAAAGCGCGTCGATGGATTCAAGCGACGGGGAATATGCGAGGTGCAATGTGGTGATGATATCAGCGCCGGCCTTTTCAAGTTGTTCCACTGCGGCATCGAATTCGGGCTTGATGCGGCAAACGGGGGCTGGCACGACTTCGATCCCCTGCGCGGCCAATCCGTTAGCGATTTGTCTGGCGAACGCTTCGACTTGGGGTCGAGCTTGCGGCACGGTGTCGTCGTAGAGCTTGAGATAGAGGGGTAAGAGGCCGGCGGTCGGTCTGTTTCGCATCGGTTTTCCTCCGATATAGGTCGTATAGGACGTATACGACCTATTTTTTCTGCGTGTGCTGCGCGTTGCCAATCAGTTGTGAGGCGTTGCCCCAGAAAAATGCTTCGACTTCGGCGCGGCTCAGGCCGCAGCGTTCGGCGGCCTTTTTTGCGGCACGCACCATCTCATACGCAAAGAGTGTGCAGTGGACCTCATAGGTGCCCGGCTCGGCGTGGATGCTCCACTTGTGCGGCCGCTCCGTGAAGAAGTGCCGCTGGCCATTGATGCCGAGGCATTTGCCCTTTTCCTGTGCAACTGGGAGATCAAGCCCGAAGAGCACCTTCGTGCGGTCAAACGTGCTGAACACGGCCTCGTAAACCTCCCAGTCCTGCACCATGCTCATTTCGGGATAGAGATTCGGGATGTCGGCGAGCGAAAGGCCATGCCCGATTGCTTCGGGGAAATATGAGCGTCCGAAGTGAGCGAGGATGATTTTCGCGTTCGGCGCGTCCGCGCAGAGGCGGCGAAGCCCCTCGACGTTGAGTGGGTCTGCGAGCCGCCCCGGCCGGGGGATGTGCGTCATAACAATCAGCCCCGCGCGGTTGGCGGCCTCGCGCGTTGCCGCCGTGACCATATCATCCAGCGTAACGTCTGCTGCGGGCTTGTTGCGCACGAATGTGAAGTAGGGCTTGAAGCCGAGGAAACCGCCGAGGCGAACTTTGTCGAGAAGCTCGTCGGCGCTGTCGCCGATGTTTGGCACCATGAGTGCGTGCCAACCATACTTTCGTGCCGCCTCCGCGGCGTAGGCGTTTGTAGCGTCGATGTCCGCGTCTGCCGCCACGGTTCCGAATACGAGAGCTTTCACCTCGCGTCCCGGCCAGAGCGTGCGCTCGACCTCCGCGAAGGCCTCGTGTGGATATTCTTCGACGACACTTGGGTGCGATGGATTGCTGCTTTCCTCGGCTTTCGAGGGGGCGTGCGACTTGAGGTAGACGTGGCCGTGGAAATCGAAGATCCGCGGTGGCAGGAAGGAGTCCAGCTCTTCACACCACACCCGCTTGTCGTCCGCGTCATAGACGAAGTTGGGGTTCGAGTGGCGCATAGGATATGTCCCATAGGACCGATAGGACTTATAGCAGTTCCTTCTCGGTTTCTCCGATGGCCTCGTCGATGATGTCCATCGCCTTGGCGGCGATTGGCTCTTCCATGATGAGCGGCGGGCTCATCCGCAGGATGTGCCCAGCCGGAATCCACGCGAGGCCCCTGGCGAACGCTTTCTTATACACCATCTCGCCCGCTCGGACAAAGGGTTCCTTTGTCGCGCGGTCCTTGACGAGTTCGACGCCCATCAGGCAGCCCTTGCAGCGCACGTCACCCACGATGGGGTGTTCGGCCTTCATCTGCTCCAGTCGCCGCACGAAGAAGCGCTCCAGTTCAGCGACATGCTCCAAGATGCCTTCTTCCTCGATGACTTCAATGGACGCAAGCGCGGCGGCGCATGCCATCGGGTTTCCTCCGTAGGATGTCGAGGCCGAGATTTTCTCGACAGCATTCTTGTATTCGCCGCGTGCTACCATCGCCGTTACGGGGAATCCGTTTCCGAAGCCCTTTCCAATTGTGACGATGTCGGGCACTATGCCGTAGTGTTCGCAGGCGAGCCACTTGCCAGTTCGGCCCATGCCCGTCAGCACCTCGTCGGCAAAAAGCAGAATGTCTCGATCGCGGCAGAACCGCGCGAGCTTGGGCAGGAAATCGTCCGGTGGGAAGATCGAGCCGGCCCACCCCTGGATCGGTTCGAAGACGAACGCAGCGACCTGCCCTGTGGTTGCTTCTGTGATGAACTCCTCGTAGAGGGCGAGGTAGCGTTCGGTGTCGAGCGATCCGTCGGCGTGTGCAAAGAGCGGGCGATAGGGATCGGGTCTGGGGACCATGTAGAAGCCGGGGGCGCGGGTCGGGCCGTCCGACGGCTTCATTCGAGCGAGGCCGACCGAATGGCCGGTTTTGCCGTGGAAATCGCGGAAGCACGAAAGAAACTCATGTTTCCCGGTGGCGGCGCGAGCAAGACGAAGTCCGGCCTCGACGGCCGTCGTTCCGCTATCGTAGAGCTGGACGCCATTCAGTTCGCCGGGCAGCACTTCGGTCAGTTTCTCGAGAAGCCGGAGCTTGATTGGGGTCGTGAAGTCGTGGCAGTTCATTAGTGTGTGGGCGGCCCTTGCGACGGCCTCCGAGATCTTTGGATGGCAATGTCCGAGATTCGTGACGTAGATGCCGGATGAAAAGTCGATGTATTCGTTGCCGTCCACGTCGCGGAGAATGACGCCGCGGCCGGACTCGAAGCAGACGGGGAAGAGCTGAACTTGGCTGGAATAGCCCTTCATGATTTTCGAGGCGCGGGCGTGCATCTCGCGTGACTTTGGCCCTGGAATCTCGCTCGTTATGAGTTTGGGGTATAGGGCGGGGTCGATCGACGCCCAGTGCGGCTTATTGGGCTTCACAGGAGGCCTCCTTGCTGCCGTTTGCGTTTTCGGGTTTCTGGGCAAGCGCCCACACGACTACGGGGAATCTCGGGTCGTTCCGCAGCGAATGCCACCAATGATGGCTGTGCCAGCTCCGCATCTGTGCGACAACGCACGAGCGGTTCCCCCACGACCCGGTCTTGGTGCGCTCGATGGGGAAGCCGCACTCGGCGAGCAGGTGCCGAAGCCCCGTCTCCGTCCAGCGCGAACAGTCCGCCGGCCCGCTGTGAACTCGGATAAGGAACGGCGTGGTGACAAGGAAATGTCCACCGGGCTTGAGCATTCGATACACATTCCGAGCGGCACGGCGGGGCCAAAGCACGTGCTCCAAAACCTGTTCTGCGATGATGAGGTCGAACTCTTCGGGGAGGGACGACTCGCATACGTCGTATTCGGGATATTGCACAGACTTGTATTCCCGGAAACTCTTGAAGGATGCCCAGCCGTTTCCGGAGATTTCCAAAACCTTGAGGCGTTCCGGTCCCAGCTTCCTGATTAGCTTGCGTGTTTCGATGGTCATCACGAGGCGGTCCCACTTGAGTTTTTCGGTATCGCCGAGGAGCTCGGAAATGTCGCGGCGCCGCTGCCGCCCCGGCCCGATGCCCAGGAGGTTGCAGCACGCCTCAAGGGCGTTTGCCGCTATATCGCTTATCGTGTGGAGCCGACCTGACAATCCTCTCTCTCCACGTGTGGCGTTTTCAATCGCGAAGGTGAAATTGGCTGGCGGCCTTCTCTGGGGTCGTGCCGCGCTTCACGACCTCGCAAAGAGCGCGCTGAAAAGCGGCCGGGTCGGGCACCTGAATCGCGTTTCGTCCGAAGACCACGCCCCGGGCTCCCTCATCAATCTCGCGCCGTGCAAGCCGCAGAGCGTCGAGTTGCGTTGGAAGTTTCTCGGCGCCCAGCCCGAAGATGGGCACCGGGCAGCCCTCAACAACCTCCGGAAAGCGGCAGGTGTGGAACGTCTTGATGCAGTCGGCGCCAAGCTCCGCAAGTATGCGGCAGGAGACGCGGACCTGCTCGTGCAGTTCTTCGGGCGAGAGTTCGCGGTGCGCGGGAGGGAAAAACTCGCCGATGACGGGCAGGCCGAGTGCATGGGCCTGCTCGCGGAGTTCGCAGAAAACTGCGATGTTCCGTGCGTCGCGTTCCTCGCTGCCTGTCCGCAATGTGAGGGAAATGAGAACGATATCCGCGCCCATCCGTACCGCCTCGGCGGGCGAAACGGCGCGGCACGTTGCCGCCTCGCGATAATCCCAGCCGAAGCAATAGACGGTAGACCAGTTGAGCCGCATAATGGCAAGCGGCGCTCCCTTTGCGCCGAAAAGCGCGCCGGAACGCGCGACCATGCCGGGGGAGAGAAGCACGCCATCAACGCCGGGATCGATCCTTGCGAGAGTTTCGTCGATTCGCACCATGCCGGGGAT
>CAZBRH010000017.1:26101-29453 GCA_964494245.1 uncultured Planctomycetota bacterium
ATTACCGCGTTCTCGTTGCGGTTGAAGAGCCGCGACAGCCGAGTTTCCTTTCCTGCCATTCGAAGAACTCCTTCAAGGGGATACGATGACGGTTTCCACGCCGGCCTCACGCGCTTGGTGCAGGATCGGCCGCGGCATGCCGGGGTCAGTGATGAGGCAATCGAGTTGGCCAAGTTTGGCGAAACTGATGAACGAGTTGCGGCCGGCCTTCGAGGAGTCGGTGAGCAGTGTGGCGAAGGCAGAGTTTTCGATCATGAGCGCGCTGGCGCGCGCGACGCGCGGGTCGGTCGTCATGAGCACGCCGTCGTTTGAAAGCCCGTCGCAGCCGACAAACGCGCGGTCGGCGTGCAGGCGCGCAAGGTTGTCTTCAAGCAGCGGGCCGTAGAGGTCCGGGGAGGAATCGCGGACGATGCCGCCGAGCAGCATGCACTCGATGCCCGGTTCGCGGAGAAGTTCGGAGACAATGGCGAGACTGGTCGTGACTACAGAGATGCCCGTGCGGCCGCGCAGGGCGCGCGCCATCGTGAGAGTTGTCGTCCCGGTATCGAGCAGGATTCGTTCGCCGTTTTTGACCTGTGCGGCAGCGGCCCGGCCGATGGCTATTTTTTCTGAGCGGAATAGGGCGGAGCGCTCGTAGAGAGCGAAGTCGAGCCGGACTCGGCGGGTCACAGCAGCACCGCCTCGGGAGCGTTCGACCAGACCCTCCGCGTCGAGTTCTGCCAAGTCGCGGCGGATGGTCATCTGCGAGCAGCCGAGCTCGGCGGCTAAGTCTTCGACTCTGGCGAAGGAGTTCTGCTCAAGACGCCGAAGAATTTCCTGTCGGCGGTGTGCCTTTACGTTCATTACGTCGGCCAGCGTGTTATAGAATCTTCGTATAGCGCCGTTTTGCACACTTGTCAACATAATTCTGCTCGTCATGTTTGCCGTCCTCCGCCTGCTTGACTTCGTTCGCGCGGACTGATACTGTCATGCCGTCGTTGTTGGGCGAGTGGGCAACCAATGCAGCGGACCCGGTGGCAGCCATATTTATACCTTGCTCCGGCGGCGGTGCTGTTGCTGGCATTCTCCATTTGGCCGCTCGGCTACGCGGCCAACCTCAGTCTGCGCTCGCATCGCGGGCAGACGTTTGTCGGACTCGAGAACTATAAGGAACTTCTCTCCAGCGAAGAGTTCTGGCGCGCTCTCGAGGTGTCGATCTGGTATGTTGTGGGGACAGTGCCGATTACATTGGCGCTGGGCATGCTGATTGCTGTCCTGCTGTTCCAACAGCTTCGCGCGAGGGGGCTGTTCCGCACCATCTATTTCCTCCCATATGTCACCTCGACGGTGGCGGCGGCGATGGTCTTCAGGTGGATTTTTTCGGGCAGCGAGAGCGGGGTGGCCAACACGGTATTGCGATGGCTGGGCGCCGGACCGTCGCGCTGGTGCCATGAATCGACGGGGGTCCTCGCTCTGCTTGGCGAAGGGATCGGCCTTGCCGTGCCCGCATGGGCGTCGGGGCCGCCCCTTGCCCTCGTATGCGTAATGATCTTTTCGGTTTGGCACGCGCTGGGATTCGATGTGGTCGTCTTTCTCGCGGGGTTGTCGAACATTCCGCGCGAGGTTTACGAGGCGGCGGAGGTGGACGGCGCGGGCTGGTGGCAAAAGCTATGGCACGTGACGCTCCCCTTGCTTTCGCCAACGATGTTCTTCCTCGCCATTGTCTCGACCATCCGTTCGTTCCAGACGTTCAACCAGATTTACATGATGACTCCGGTGGGGAATCGGTCCAGCACGATGAATCTGACGATGCTGATCTTCACGCGGTTCTACGAGAATCCACACTACGGCCTTGCGACTGCGGCGGCGATGGTGCTGTTTCTTATCATTTTGGCATTGACAATCTTCCAGCTTCGGGTGCTTGGTCCGAGGGTGCACTATTGACCAGGTCGGGCGGTAGAATCATCAGCTATGCGGCGCTCCTGGCTGGCGTCTTTGTCGTGGGCTTTCCGTTCTTCTGGATGCTCTCGACGTCGCTCAAAACCTCGGAGGAGACATATGCCATTCCGCCAACGCTGTTGCCCAAGTCGCCGCAATGGCGCAATTACCCTGACGCATGGAACAGCGCGAGGGACACCTCCGGCAACACGGTGTCGTTCGGTATCTATTTCCGCAACAGTTTATTTGTTGCAAGCTGCGTGACTGCGGGCGTGCTCTTCACGTCGATTCTTGCCGGATATGCTTTTGCAAACCTCGACTTCCGAGGCAAAGGCGTCATTTTTGTTCTTTTCCTCTCGACGATGATGATCCCGTTTGAGGTTACCATCGTTCCAAACTACATGACGATTCACCGGCTTGGGTGGTACAATACGTTCCCAGCGCTGATCGTTCCCTGGATGGCAAACGTGTTTTCGATTTTCATTCTGCGGCAGTTTTTCAAAACGGTTCCGCGCGATTATTTCGATGCGGCGCGGATCGACGGCTGCGGACACTGGGGTTATCTGTGGCGTATCGCCGTCCCGATGGCGACTCCCGCGCTCGTTACCGTTACGATTTTCACGTTTCTCGGCAGCTGGAACGCATTTCTCTGGCCGATGCTCGTTACCGATGCGCCCCGGATGCGTGTCGTTCAGTATGGCCTGAAGGTGATGATGGACGAGAACGCCACGCAGTTTCACCTGCTGATGGCCGGCGCGGCGATTGTCATCCTGCCCGTCGTTGTCCTGTATCTCGTGCTTCAGCGCCGATTCATCGAAGGTGTGAGCGGGGCGGGAATCAAGGGTTGAAAACAGAGGGGGTGGGATGGTGCGAGGTTTGGCGGTTGCGTTGTTGTGCTTGGTGCTCGGCGTGGCTGGCTGCGGGAAGCAAGAATCTGCCGCCGAACTTGTCTTCTGGCATACGCAGGCGCAGGAGAACGGGAAGCTGCTTCAGGAAATCGTGGATGCTTACAACGCGACAAATCCTCCGATGAAGGTTTCGGCACTTTACATCGGCGGCTACCCGGAGGTATTTCGGAAAGTCAGGGCGACCATTCCGACAGGCCGCCTGCCCGACCTCGTCGTCGCCTACGAGAGCATGGTCGCCGAATACATCGAGTCCGACGCCGTTGTCCCGCTCGATGACTACATCCGTGACCCGGAGATCGGTCTTTCGCAGGAGGAACTGGACGACATCTTTCCGCGCATCCTAGAAAACAACCGCTATCCGGCCTATGGCAACCGCTTCTACACTTTTCCGTTCACGAAGAGCGTGCTGACGCTCTACTGCAACCTCGACTTGTTGAAGGAAGCAGGGTTCGGTGGGCCGGCAACGACGTGGAACGAGTTCCGCGAGCAGTGCCTCGGCGCTGTCCGCATCGGCAAAAAGGGCTACG
>CAZBRH010000017.1:29501-32349 GCA_964494245.1 uncultured Planctomycetota bacterium
GGATGCGATGATTTATTCGTTCGGCGGGGAAATCCTCTCGGCCGACCGCACGGAAGCGCTGTTCGACCGTCCCGCGGCCGTTGCGACGTTCAAGCTCATTTACGACCTCGTCCGCGAGGGGGGAGCGTATCAGGTGGACCGCGAAAGCTACGGCGACCGCAGGGACTTCTCCAGCGGCCGCTGTGCCTTTATGATTCGTTCGAGCACCACGCGACCATTCATTGATGAGGACATCCGCGACCGATTCCGTTGGGACATGGCCATCCTGCCGCACGCCGAAGGCGTCGAGCCGGTAACGGTGCTTTTTGGCGCGAATATCGCCGTGATGAAGACGACCCCGGAGCGCCAACGCGCCGCATGGCTGTTCATCCGCTATTTTACATCGAGGGACGTAACAGCGAAGTGGGCAACCGGCACCGGATATGTCCCCGTTCGCAAATCAGCAGCCGAAACGAAGATTATGCAAGACTTCTTTGCGGCGAAGCCAGTGAACCGACGAGCGTTTGACATGCTTCCGTATGCGCGGCCAGAACCGGGCGTCTTTGGTTGGCAGGCCGTCCGAGACCTTATCGAGGAGGCACAGTCGAAGCTCATCGGCGGACGTGTTTCCCCGGAACAGGTGGCGAAGGAACTCACCGAGAAAGCCACGCGAATACTCCGAAGGGCGAACCCGTGATTGTTGCGAATCTGAACAAGGCGGAGGCGTTCATCACGAAGGATGGAGCGCGCATACGCTCGATCCTCGATCGCACGAATGCGCCGGTTCGGAACTTGAGTCTTGCGGAAGCGACCCTTCCGCCCGGCGCCGCAAACAATGGACACCGCCATCCCGCGGCAGAGGAAATCTACTTCTTCCTGTCTGGAAGCGGGGTAATGACCGTAGATGACGAGTCCCGCGCCATTGGCCCGCACGACGCCGTGCTCATCCCACCCGGCGCTTACCATCAGATCGCCAACCCTGGAGACCAGCCGCTGGTTTTTCTCTGTTGCTGCGCTCCGCCCTACTCGCATGACGATACGGTGATGGATTGAGCCGATGGCAAAAGTTCGCGCCCACGTTGTTGTCCGCGGCCGCGTTCAAGGCGTCGGGTTCCGCTTCGCCGCAGTAGAGCGAGCCGAACATTACGGGGTGAGCGGCTGGGTGCGAAACACGTGGGAGCGTACGGTCGAGGCGGTGTTCGAGGGCGAAGAACAAGACGTGCGGGCGATGATCGAATGGTGCCGCCGTGGACCGGCGCTCGCGCGGGTCATTAGCGTGGACGTGGACTATTCCGCAGCAACAGGGGAGTTTACGGACTTCCGGGTGACGGGTTGACCTGTTCCGGATCGTCGTCTGGTTCGGCCGTGATCATTGCCCGACCGCCCCACGTGGCCAGAACCGCTGCGATCGCGAGTCGGGCGTTCTCGACTTCCGACGAAGCCAGCGACCCGACCAGGCTCAGCCACTCTTCCTGGCCGCTGTTTCGGACCTGGAGCGTGTGCAGTGGCGCCGCTGCTCTCGGCGGTTGGGCGCCACCCACCGGCACGAAGGCCGCCAGCAGCCGCCGCGAAAGGACGCGGCTATCGTAGCGAATCACTTGTTCGGCTTGGCAGAAAGTCCGAACTTCGAGCGTCTCGAGGGGAAGGCGCGCCACCGCTCGCTCAAAAAAAGCCGGGCCGTGATACACAACGAGCTCATCTCTTGCCACGTGCACGATGGGTCTCGGGCGCAGCGCCCGCCCGATTCCCCAGAGGCCCGGTGAAACGAACAGGATGCCGAGAGCGTATTCGAGCGGCTCATGGAAGGCGTGGGACGGAAGGGCGTAAAGCCAAAGGCCGCCTCCGACGAGCAAGGCGACCAGCCCCGCGGCCACTCGCCCCAAGCGGGGGTAGGTGATGCGGACCTCGCCGTCGGACTGCGTGCGAACGGGAACTGTTACGGCCTCGTGGGGAATGGTTATGCTCGAGCTGAACACCCGCACACCTCCGGCAACATTCTATCGGGGCGGCTGTGTGGTGAAAAGTCGTCTTGCTCAGGGGGCGCATATACGGCGCGGCGCAGGTTCAGGCGACCGGAGCAGGGCGAACGGGAGGAGCCGTGGCGGCGTGGGGCACTTTCACAGGTGCCGGTTTCGGGGCTTCCGGTTCAGGGGCATCGATGCGCTCGATGTCGATGACGCGGAGCGCTTCCTCGATGCTTGTGACCCCGGCGAGAATTTTCGCGATGGCGTCGTGGGCCATGATCGTCGTTCCCTCCTTGATGGCCTGCTCCCGGACCGCGCTCGCGGCCGCCCGACGGAGGACAAGGTGCTTGATCTCGTCGGTGATGACGATCAGTTCGAAGACCCCGATGCGGCCTTTGTAGCCGGTGTTGGAGCAGTAGTTGCAGCCAACTGCTCGGTAGAGTGTCACCGTTTCATCTGCGGCTTGTGGGGAGAAGCCGAGCCGGGCGAGGGCGTGGGCGCTTGCTCGGTATTCTTGGCGGCACTTGGGACACAGCACGCGGACGAGCCGCTGGGCGAGCACGCCGATGACGCTCGACGCGATGAGGAACGGCTCCACGTCCATATCGAGCAGGCGGGTCACGGCCCCAGCGGCGTCGTTCGTGTGCAGCGTCGAAAGCACGAGGTGGCCGGTGAGCGACGCCTCGCTAGCGAGCATCGCGGTTTCGCGGTCTCGAACCTCACCGACCATCGCAATATCGGGGTCCTGGCGCAGGACGCTCCGCAGCACAGAGGCGAAGGTCAAACCGGATCGGGGGTTGATTTCGATCTGAGTCAACCCGCGGATCTTCTGCTCAACGGGGTCTTCGATGGTGACGATGTTCTTTTCTGGCGTATTGAGTTCGTTCAGGGCGGCGTAGAGGGTC
>CAZBRH010000018.1:0-7165 GCA_964494245.1 uncultured Planctomycetota bacterium
GAAGGAGACGAAACAGAAGGCAATAAGCGACGTGGTCGGCGCCTTGTCCAACGCCGACGCAAGGGCTCCAGAGCAAGAATGCACAGGCGAGTTGTGAGGGTAAAGCCCCGACAAGAAGAGCCTAAGGACAGAGGTGCAGGCCGAAGGACACTGGGCGCTGCTGAACGCTAATGGTCGAATGCTTTGGCGTCGCCTATCCCGGCGTAGCTGGTCCAAGTCGGGTGTCGTAGCAGGGATTTGGAATGAGGAACTCGGAACTTTGAACCCGCAACCCGGAACACTTTTTAGGAGGCCTGCGATGAGTGAGTTATGTCGCCGCCTGTTGCGGCGTAGTCGGGCGAGGCCGGGCGACATGATGTGTGGCCCGGAACTCGGAACCCTGAACTCGGAACTCTCTTTTTTGAAAGGAGTCGAGCGATGAGCGGAAATGCGAATGCGTGTGAGCGTTTTGTGTGCGGAAAGGACAACCGGGGAGCAGAAAGGAGGCGTGCGATGAGTACGCGGATGTGTGTTGTGTTGGCGCTGGTGTTCGGCGTTGCCCTCTGCGTCGGCTCGCCCGTACGGGCCGACTTTATCCCGACGACCGGGACGGTCGAGTACAACACGGGGAGCAACTGGGATGGCGGCATTCCCAATGGCGTCTTCAGTGCGGCGCTCACGGGCAACCTGACCGTCACATTCAACGCCAACACGACGCTGTTGACCGGCTGGACGTTCAGCCACACGCAGGTCGACAAGCCGTTCACTTTGCGTGGCACCGGCGGCAACCGGACTGTGACGCTCGGCGGAGACGTGACAATGGACACTGTGGATGACGGCAAGACCGTGACCGTCGGGGGGACGTTCAGCGGCAGTTACCTCAACGTCGCCCTGGGCGCGAATCGAATCTTCACCGTCGGCGGCGCGGACACGCTCGCTTTCACCAACGTCATCTCCGGCACCGGGTTCGGCATCACCAAGCAGGGCAGCGGAACGCTCACCCTCACGGGCGCCAACACGTTCACCGGCGGGTTCACGCTAGACCAGGGAACGCTGCTTGTGAACGACGACTCGGCCCTGGGCCCGGCCGCCACGGGCGGTCTGGTAACCATCAAGGCCGGAACGACCGTCGGCGTCACCTCCACCACCGCCCGCACCGTTGCTCCTGCGGGAGGGTTCTCCCTCCAGGGCAACTTTTCCAGCGGCGGCGGCACCGGGATGCTGACCCTCGGCGGGGCGTCGTCCGCCATCACAATGACCCAGAGCTTGACCATCACAACCCCCGCCAGCAGTTCGCTGAACCTGGGCGGAGCCATCGGCGACGGCGGCGGCGCATACAAGCTCACGAAAGAAGGCGCCGGCACGCTGCGGCTGAGCAGCACCAACACCTTCACCGGCGGCATCGACATCAACGCCGGGACGCTTCAGGTCACCGGCGGCATAACCTATAGCGCCGGAGGGACGGTTTACGTGCCTTCCACGGGAACGCTCGACCTGTGCAGCCAGGGCACGGCGACCGCTACCGGGCAGTTGACGCTGGACGCCGGCCTGGTCAAGTACAGCACGGGCGGCAACATCGGCGGGCTGGCGGCCGGCACGCTCTATGCCACACCGGGCACAGAGACGCGTGTCGCCACCAACGCCTCGCAGCCGCTGAGCCTCTATGGAACAACGTTCTCCGGCAGCGGCGATATCCGGATTACCAACGATGTGTCGTCCACCCCGAAGAGCGTGACCCTCGGCGGGACGACGAGCACGTACACCGGCACCGTCTACGTGGACTACGGTGGTCTCGCGGCCTACACCGCCACCAGCTTGGCCACCGCCACGGTCTACATGAATCCGGGAACTACGTTGAATGTAGACAACAGCCCCACGATCGGGACGCTATATCTGGACGGCGCGACGCTGCCCTCTGGCGGCGGGCGAACCTTGACGGGCAACATCACCGTGAACGGGAACTCCATCGTCAGCATGGGAAGTGGCAACAGTCTGATGTTTGCCGGAACGCTTAGCGGGACTGGCAATATCCGTATCAGGACCACGGGTGGTTCGTCAGCGGGCCCCGCCGCCGGGTTAGATTCCTCCAACTACACCGGCGCTATTGAACTATACAACAACGTGAGCGCAGCATTGAGTATCACCAGCGAGAACTTCGCCTGTGGCGGTCTTATCAGCGCCGACAGCTTCGGCAACGTTGGAAACAGCAGCCGCAGAACAAGAACGCTCACCCTCAAGCCGCAGGCGGGGCAATCCTACACATTCACCGGCACGATCATAGAAGGGACTACTGACAGCTTTACGGTGCTCAAGGTCAACGGAGCACCGACAGGGACCCAGGTGCTAACGAACGCAAACAGCGCCTACAAGGGCGGGACGCAAATCCTCGGCGGCACACTGGTTGTCGGTGCGAATGTCCCCGTGAGCGGCAACTCGCCCCTTGGGACCGGAGCCGTCACCGTCAACGGCGGCAAGCTCGCGCTCAATTCCGGTGTGACGATGTACCGCCCGTTCACGTTCACGAGCGGCGCAATCGGCGGCAACGGCACGTTCGCACAGACCGGCGGCGTAACTGTCCCGGTCGGTGCATACCTCGATCCGGGGATGAGCGTCGGCGCAACGTACTTCTCAACTGGGTTGACGGTCGAGGGGACATACAACTGGGAAATCGACGTGCTGGAGACCGTGAACCCCGGGACGAGCTTCGACATCGCCTATGTGACCGGCGGTAACTTGGTCATCGACTCCGGCGCCCAACTCAAACTCCTCTTCGGGCCCAACCTCGCGCCCGACGAGGGCAATACGTTTTGGACGACCGACCGCACGTGGAAGATCATCGACTACCAGGCGACGGGCAGTTCGACCGGCTGGTTCCTGAACATCGACAAGGAGACGTGGTCGATCGGATACTTCAAGACGGAGAACAGCGGCGGGGACATTCTGCTCAAGTGGACGTATGAGGTGCCGCCCGTCCCCGAGCCGGCGGGGCTGTCGCTCATCGGCCTCGTGCTCTTGGGACTCAAGAGAAGGAGAAGGAGCTAACCACGGAAAGGAGAAGAGGTTAGCCGCAGATGAAGAGGATGAGCGCAGATGGGAAAGGAAGCTTTCTGAATCTGTGGTATCTGCGAAATCTGCGGCTTCTTGGGCTTGTGAGCTCGGAACATAGAACGCGGAACACGGAACGCGGAACTGGGAAAGTTGACGACTGACAACGTATTATGAACTTGCGTCGTTTCGTGGTATGATATTTGGAGGGGATGGCAGGGAAGGAGGCGATGCTGCCGGACGGCGAGGGGATTTCGAGGCGCGGCTTCCTGCGGGCGTGCGTGGTGGGTGGGTGCGCGCTGCCTTTCGCGGGGGCACTGTCGTCTCCGGCGGAGGCGGGGCCGCGCGTGGAGTACGGCGGCATCTTCTACGAGAAGGAGGCGCGGTTCTGGAAGAAGGGGGAGAACGGGGCGGTCGTCTGCACGCTGTGCCCACGTGAGTGCGTCGTGAGGGATGGCGCGCGCGGCTACTGCGGCGTCCGCGAGAACCGGAAGGGGACGTATCACACGCTCGTCTGGGGCAACCCGTGCGCGCTCGGCGTTGACCCCATCGAGAAGAAGCCGCTCTATCATTTTCTGCCGGGGGCGAAGGCGTTTTCGCTCGCGACAGCCGGCTGCAACATGAAATGCCGGTTTTGCCAGAACTGGAACATTTCGCAGGCGAGGCCGGAGCAGACGCGGAACACGGACCTTCCGCCGGCAGCCATTGTTGAGATGGCGGTGGAACAGAAGTGCAAGACTATTGCGTTCACTTACAACGAGCCGGTCGTTTTTGCCGAGTATGTTTTCGACACGGCGAAGCTGGCGCAGGAGAAGGAGCTGCGGCCGCTTATCGTCTCGAATGGTTTCATCAACGCGGAGCCGATGGCGGAGCTTTGCAAGGTGCTGTCGGCGGTGAAGATCGACCTCAAGGGCTTTACGGAGGAGTTCTACGAGAAGGCGACGGAGGCGCAGTTGAAGCCCGTGCTCGAAACGCTCCTGCTCCTCAAGAAGCTGGGGCTGTGGTTCGAGGTCGTGAACCTCATCATTCCGACTTTGAACGACAAGGCGGACGACATCCGCTCGATGTGCAAGTGGATGAAGAAGGAACTAGGGGCGGATGTTCCGCTACACTTTTCGGCGTTCTACCCGATGTATAAGCTCCGCAACTTGCCACGGACGCCGGACGAGACGATGTTTGCGGCGTATGATATTGCGCGGGACGAGGGGTTGCGTTACGTTTACGTGGGGAACGTCCGTCCCGCCGGGCACAAGGGGGAGAAGACCTATTGTCCTGGGTGCGGGAAGGTGGTGATTGACCGCAGCGCGTATGTGGTCAGCGACGTTCGGATGAAGGATGGCAAGTGCGCGTTCTGCGGGACAGCTATTGCGGGGGTGTGGGAGTAAGGCGAGTAAGTTCTACGACGCTGCGCGGCGGAACCAGAGGTCATAGAGCGAGACGAGCGCCATCACGCCGAGGCACCCGGTGAGCAGGAGGCCCGAAAACAGCATCGCGTAGAGCCAGTTCGGGTCGCTCATGCCAAGCCAAAGGAAGACGGGGCACGCCGCCGCGAAGCCGAACGCGGCGGCGAGGAAGGAGATTTTGGTTTTCTCGAAGAGGGACGTGTTTACGAACATGGCGCCGAGTCCGAGGAACGCGAGAGCAACGGCGGCGAAATAGAGAGCCGTGCCAGCGGCGAGTTGGGCGTAGGAGGGAGGGGTTGGGCGTTCGGGCACCAGTTGGTGCGCGCTTCCGAGAAGAATGCCGAGGTGCTGGAACGGAGGTTTCGGCTGGCCGTCGGTGTCCTTGCATGCGTGGTGGAACGCGACGATGCCGAGGGCGCCCGCCGCGCAGATGGTGAGGATGAAGCTGGTCAACAAGACCTTCGTGCTCAGCGGAAGTTCGTGGAGTCGTGTGTGCTGGAACATGCTGCTCCTTCGCCCGGGGTTTAGGACTTTTCGACGGACAGGGTAGCGCCGCCGCGCGGCCAAGTCAACGCCACGGTTGCGGCGGGTTCATTGGTTGGGTTGGTGCTTCATCCGTTCGGATGCGACGACCTTCCACGAGCCGTCCTCTTTCGCCAGTGTGAGGACGGCGCGGTTCATCCCGCGCTCGGTCATCAGCTCGACGCGCTCGGTGGCGCTGCCCTCCTTCGCGGCGGTGATGCGGCCGGTGAGTTCGACACGGGCGGTGTTGCCGGTCAGCGTAATCTTCATTGGTTCCCAGAGGTCAACGCGGAAGTCGACGTAGTTTAGGCGTTGCTTGAGTGTGCCGACGTAGAGGAGTGCCTGCTGCTTGTCGAGCCGCATCGGGATGTCTTCGCCTTTGTGTTCGTAGTTATCCGAGAGGCGGGACTGGATTCCGAGAAGCGACAGGTAGAGGTTGTCCTGCTGCAAGCTGGAGATGAGGCCATTGACGACAGCGCGGACGCGCGCCTCGTCGCCGCGGAGCCAGTTGGGGACGAAGTGCCATGCGAGGCCGCCGCAGGCGAGAACGAGGATGGTCCAGAAGATGATTCTTTTCATTCGGAGTGTGCCTCGGTGCGTTTTTAGCGTGCGGCGAGGTGAACAAGAAGGACGCCGATGTCGGCGGGCGAGACGCCGGAGATGCGCGACGCCTGGCCGATGGAACGAGGCCGCAACGCCGAAAGTTTCTCCACTGCCTCGAATCGCAGGCCGACGACAGTGGTATAGTCGATGTCTTGCGGTATTCGCTTGTTTTCAAGTTGTGCGAACTGCTCGACGTCGCGCATCTGGCGCTCGATGTATCCCGCGTATTTGGTCTCGATTTCGACCTGTTCTTTGACGTCTATGGGCAGATCGAGCGCGGCGAGGCCGGGATCGAGCTCTTCGATTGTTGCGAAGTGGTTTTCCGTTCGGCGCAGGAGACGGGCGAGTGAAACGCCACCGTGGTGATGTTCTTCCAGATAGCGATGCGTGACGGCGATTTGTTCCTCCTTGCGGCGAAGCCGGTCGTATTGTGCGCCCGAGATGAGGCCGCATGCGTGTCCGTATTGCATCAGCCGTCGGTCGGCGTTGTCCTGCCGCAGCAGGAGGCGGTATTCCGCTCGCGACGTGAACATCCGGTATGGTTCATCCGCACCCTTCGTGACGAGGTCGTCGATGAGGACGCCGATGTAGGCCTCGGCGCGGGTGAGGATGAGCGGTTCTTGGCCACGGAGACTTCGGACGGCGTTGATGCCAGCAATGATGCCCTGGGCGGCCGCTTCCTCATAGCCGGAGGTGCCGTTGATTTGTCCGGCGAGAAAGAGGCCGGGTACAATTCGGCTTTCGAGGGATGGGCCGGTTTGTGTTGGCGGGACGAAGTCGTATTCGATGGCGTAGCCGTATCGGAGGATTTGCGCGGCTTCGAGGCCGGGGATCGTGCGGACCATCGCGTCCTGCACGTCGCGCGGCACGCTCGTCGAGATTCCGTTCGCGTAGATGATGTCGGAGTCGATGCCTTCCGGTTCGAGGAAAACGAGGTGCGAATCCTTGTCGGGGAAGCGGACGATTTTTGTTTCGATGGAGGGGCAGTAGCGCGGCCCGATGCCTTTGATTTGGCCGGTGTAGAGCGGCGCGCGGTCGAGGTTGTCGCGGATGACGTCATGTGTGGCTGGTGTGGTGTGTGTCAGGTGGCAGGGGATGTTGGGGCGGTGGAGCCGTTCGGTGGAGTAGGAAAAGGGAATGGGGTTTTCGTCGCCGGGCTGCACGTCGAGGCGGCTGAAATCGATGGAGCGGCGGTCCAGTCGTGGCGGTGTGCCTGTTTTGAGGCGGCCGAGTCGGAGACCGAGCGATTCCAAAGACGCGGAAAGGTCGTTTGAGGCCGGTTCGCCGATACGGCCGCCTTCGCTTTGCTCGGCGCCGACGTGGATGACGCCGCGCAGGAACGTGCCCGTTGTCAGGACGACCCGCGGCGCCGTGTAGCGGCGCCCATTCTGTCCGACGATGCCCGCGACGCCGCGATCGTCTGTCAGGAGCGCCGTCGCCACGTCCTCGGCGACGTCGAGGCCGGGGCAGCGGCGGATATGCTCTTGCATCGCGCGTTCGTAGAGCAACCGGTCAACTTGTGCTCTGGGTGAATGGACAGCGGGGCCTTTTTTGCGGTTCAGCATTCGGAACTGGATGCCGGTTTCGTCGGTGACCTTTGCGATTTCGCCGCC
>CAZBRH010000018.1:7205-14146 GCA_964494245.1 uncultured Planctomycetota bacterium
CAAGCCCGCCGACGGCCGGATTGCAGGACATTCGCCCGATGCTTTTGCGGCTGACGGTGAGGAGAAGCGTCCGAGCGCCCATTCGAGCCGCAGCGAGCGCGGCCTCGCAACCAGCATGTCCGCCGCCAACGACGATGAGGTCGTAGTTGCCTTTGTTCATCGTGAGACAGGAGTGCGGGGCGCTAGCCGAACAGCCGCCAGAGCTGGGAAATGTCGTTCCACGTGACAAACACCATCAGGAGGATGAGCGCGACAAGGCCGCCCTTCATCAGTCGCTCAACGACACGCTCAGATAGCGGCTTGCCGCGAATCTTCTCTAGAACCAGAAACGCCACGTGTCCGCCGTCGAGAATGGGGAAGGGGACGAGGTTTATGATGCCGAGATGGATGGTGATGAGCACAAGGAATTCGAAGAATTGGGCGAAGCCGGCTTCCGCTTGGTAGCGTGTCGCCGTTAGAATCATTACTGGCCCGGATAGAAGTTTGAGCGAAAGTTGTCCGCTGACAAGCATCCATAGTCCCCGCACGGCGATGCGTATCCATTGTCCCGTTTCGGTGAGCGCGCGGCTGAGCGCCGCGAAGGGACGTCCCGGTTCGACTGCTCGGCACAAGGCCAAACGCGGGTTCAAATCCAGTGTGCCTCGTTCCGTTTCGACCGGGGTGATGACCGTCGTCTTCTTTACTCCTTCGTGCTCGTAGGTCAGCTCGACGCGCGGGGCGTCGCCCTTGTACGGATGTCCTGCCAGATGCGCCAGCAAGTGCAGCCGGTCTGCCCCGTTTATCTGAAGCGGTTCGTGTGTTGTCCCCGCAGGCCGCATGGTTAGGAGTTTCGCGCCGTGCGGCACACCGGCTTCCTCCGCATCGCTTCCGGGAAGAAAGCCTTCGACGACGGGATATTCGTCCGGGCCGATGCCGAGCACGTCGCCGATGCGGTCGCCAGGGTCAAGAATGACCGAGACTTCCTTTGGCGTTTCGCTACCGGTGGACACGACCGTCAGGCTGACTTGTCCGGGGGCGGAATCGACGACGGCGCGGGCGAGTTCTGGCCAGTTATGGACGGCCTGGCCGTTGACAGCCGTGATGAGGTCGCCCGGCTTTAGGCCCGCGGCGGCCGCGGGGAAGCCGGGGCGGATAAGCCGCACGCGGTTCGGTCGGTTCGCCCGGATGCCCAAGCTTCGAATCCTCTCGGCGCCAATCTGGATTGTGGATGTTCGAGTCTCTCCGTTGGGCGGGGTGAAGACGACCGGCAGCAACTGGCCGGGGTTTTCAAGGGACACGGTTGCGACATCGTCCCACGTGTGCACCTTGCGGCCGCCGATTTCCAGCAGTCTGGTTCCCGGGACGATCCCCGCCTTGCTTGCGGCGCTGCCGTCTGGAACATAGCCCACGGTTGTGGTCATGTAGCCGATGTCGGACCCGACGGCTCCCCAGCCGAGACCGATCTGATTGTCAGCATCGGTTGTCAGGTCGATGAGCTTTTCTTCTCCATCACGCCGGATTCGGACGGTGATGTCGCCGACAACGTCGCGCAGGACGCTGTTGTATTTCAGTTCGCGGCAAAGGCGAATCGTTCGCCAGGATGTGCTGTTGCGGTGTCTGAGGCCGGTGATGAGGTCGCCGCGTCTGAGGCCGGCTTCCCACGCGGGGGACCCTGGGAGCACCATGTCCACCTTTGCGGCAGGGCGTTGCATGCCGGCGAGGAAGAGTGCAAAGAGAATCGGCACGGCGACCACGATGCTCATGAACGGTCCCGCGAGGATGACGAGCGCGCGTTGGCCGGGGGTTTTGGAGGGGAACTCGTCTGGGGCGCCGGTGGTTTCCTTTTCTCCTTCGCCGCCAGCCATTTTGACGTAGCCGCCGCAGGGAATCAAGCTGATGCAGTAGTCGGTCCGCCGCGCGGCCGCATCCGTCGCCTTTTCGGCGGCTCGGCGGTTTGTTCCGATGATGCGCGGCCCAAAGCCAAGTGAAAATCGAATGACGCGAACGCCGACGAGCAAGCAGGCCAGAAAATGCCCGAGCTCGTGGATGAGGATGAGGAATCCGAAGCCGAATACCACGAGAGCCCAATATCCGATGTGATTTGTCATCTAGTCCCTCACTGGCGCGACGGCTGCGGCCTTCTCGCGCGCCCACCTGTCCGCCTCGAACACATCCTCAACCGAGACCGGATGCGACACTTGGTGCGCGTCCATCACCTTCATGACCGTGCGTGTGATGTCGAGAAAGCGTATGCGGCGAGCGAGAAAAAGCTCAACGGCGACCTCGTTTGCAGCGTTCAACACGGCGCCAGCCGTTCCGCCCGCCGCCGCAGCTCTCCAGCCCAGCAGCAGGCCGGGAAAGCGGTCGGTGTCGGGGGCCTCGAAGGTGAGCGACCGCAGCGCTGGCAGGTCGAGTCGCGCCGCCAATCCAGGCACGCGCTCGGGGTATGTCAGCGCATACTGGATTGGCACACGCATGTCGGGGACGCCAAGCTGGGCGATTGTGGAGCCGTCGCGGAATTCCACCATTGAATGCACGATGGACTGCGGATGAACAACGACGCTGATGCGGTCCGGGCGCATGCCGAAAAGCCAGTGCGCCTCGAGCACTTCGAGTGCTTTGTTCGTCAGCGTCGCCGAATCGATTGTCACCTTCGCCCCCATGCTCCACGTAGGGTGTCGCAGCGCCATCTCTGGTGTCACGCGGTCGAGGTCATGGCGGCTGAACGTGCGGAACGGGCCGCCTGAGGCCGTGAGCGTGATGCGCTCAACCTCTCCGTGCTCGCCGGCGCGCAGGCACTGGTGGATCGCGCTGTGCTCGCTGTCGATGGGCAGAATCGGCAGCCCTCTTGCGGCGGCGCGGGCTGTAAGCAACTCTCCCGCCATCACCAGGGCTTCCTTGTTTGCCAGCGCGAGCACTTTCCCGGAATCCAGGGCGGCCAGCGCCAGAGGGAGTCCCGCAGCTCCGACAACTGCGACCAGGGCGATATCCGCTTCTGGTATCGAGGCGGCGGCAGCGAGTCCCCCGGTGCCGGCGGCCACGCGGATTCCTGTGCCCGCAAGAGCCGCTTCGAGTTTGTCCGCGTGCGTTTCATCGGCCAGAGCAACGAGTTTCGGTAGATGTTTTTTTGCCTGTTGAGCGAGAAGCTGCCAGTTTGACCGCGCTGCAAGGGATGCGATCTGCAAGCGGCCGCTCAGGTGCTGCACGACATCGAGGGCGCCTCTCCCGATGGAGCCGGTTGATCCGAGGAGGGCGATTTGCTTCAAGGTGGGCGACTCGCAGTCGGAGAAAAGCAACGCGACCTGCCGGCGCGAACGTCACCGCCGGCACGTTCGGGAAGCGCACCATCACTTCCCACAGAATGCATTCTAGCAGTCCTGTGGCTACGTCGCAAGCGTGGCGAGCTTCACTGGCGTGTGGTTGACAGGCCGCCGTTCTGCTGGTATGGTAGCCATCGTCGTTGGTATCGGTGCGTCCCTCAATGAGGTTCGGACAAGTCGCCCTGCAATGAAGGCCATCGTTTCTGACATTCACGGAAACCTCGAAGCCCTCAGCGCGGTGCTCGCAGACATCCAGAAGCGCAACATCAATGAGATCATCTGCACAGGCGACATCGTTGGCTATGGCCCGGACCCCGTGGAGTGCCTGAACATCTCTCGAGGGTTCCGACAGGCGATCCTCGGAAATCACGAAGAGGCAGTGCTGTTCCGAGCGGGGTCGAAGGATTTCCGAGTTCGCGCGGAAATGGCCATCGAGTGGACGAAGCAGCAGCTGTTCGGGCCGGGCGTGGCCGGGGCACAGGACAATCTCAAATACCTCCATAGTCTTCAGGAAACCTACGAGGAGGATGGCGTGCTCTATGTCCACGGCTCCCCGCGTCAGGCCCTGCGGGACTATGTGTATCCAAAGGACATAAGGAACAAGGCCAAGATTGACGAAATCTTCGCGAAGGTGCCCCGATTCTGCTTCAGTGGCCATACGCACCTGCCGGGGGTCTTCCGCGAGGACTACTCGTTTATCCACCCCGAAGACCTGCCGATGGGGGTTTACCTGACGGGCAAGGAGCGGGTGATGGTGAACGTCGGCAGCGTGGGGCAGCCGAGAGACGGCGACCGGAGGGCGTGCTACGTCACCTTCGATGGCGACGTCATCGTCTTCCGCAGGGTTGAATACAACGTCGAACTCACGATGAAGAAGATCTACGCGACGGAGGGGCTTGACCGCTCTCTTGCTGATCGGCTGCGTGTGGGGAAATAGGTGGACAAACGAACGGTCGTCGGCCTGATTGTCTGTTTCGTCGTGCTGTTCCTCTACTTCAACGTCTTTCTGCCCCTGATTCAAGGTCCCTCGGAACCTCAACCGGAAAGGCCCCCGGCGACAATCCCGACCCGCGAAAGCCCCCGCATCACGAGCCAGCCGTTGCCTGCTCCCACGACGCCCCCCGCTTCCGTCGCCACCGCCGTCGAGCCGCTCCCCGAGCAGGAGGTCCGCGACGGCATTCTTTATGAAACAGACCTCTTCCGAGTCGAACTGACCAACCGGGGAGCGGCTATTCAGAGCATCATCCTTAGAGATTTCTACAAGGACACGCGGACGCCTCGCACGCCCAAGGGCGGCGACTTGCCACTCATCACCGAACTCGAACGAGGGAAGCTCTCCCTCAGCATGCTTGGCGCCGGCGACGACAATGCTGCCCTCGAGAATGCTGTCTGGCAATACACCCCGGTCCCGCCTGAGGCGGTTCCAGAGGGCTTTTCGAAGGCCGCACAATTCAGGACCCGAATTCCGGCGCGAGGGCTTGAGGTCGTCAAGACCTTCCTGTTTCGGGAGCCGACGTATCCCAAAGAAGGCGCGCGGCCCATCGGCGGCCGCGACATACAGGTTGAAATCTCCATTACGAATCTCACGTCGTCTCCTGTCCCGTTCCAATCCCGCTGGCGGCCGGCGGCTGGGATTGTCCCCGATCCAGACGTTCCGCGGTCGGAGGATTGGCAGTATCGGAAGTCCGCCGACATCGAGGCGGTTGTCGGCGGCCGAACGGGAAACAGGGTCGAAGTCGAAACCTACTCTGCCGACAAGGTGGAGGGCAAGCCCTTCCGGCGGCCGGACGCGGGCGGAGACGCCATCTACGCAGGGGTCAAGAACCGCTACTTCGTTGCGGTGTTGAAGCCCCTGACGAACGGACAGGGCATCACCGCGGTGCACATGCAGCGCGTCGCCAAGCACAACATTGCGGTCGATATCGAACTGCCGACGGACGACATCCCGGCAGGCGGTTCAGTTCGGCGGCGGTTCATGTTCTTCGTCGCGCCGCGGATGCCCGAAATGCTCCGCGACTATTCGGAGCACCATTTCGAGTCGCTCCTTGCGTATCCCTGGCCGGCGCCGATCACGAGAGTGCTTTCGTGGCTGCTTCAGGCGTTCCGGCACGTCACGCCGAACTACGGCTGGGCGATCGTTCTTCTGACCGTGTGCGTCCGAGTGCTGCTGCATCCGTTGACGCTGAAGAGCCAAAAGTCCGCGCACAAGATGCAGAAGATTCAGCCGCTGGTCAATGCGGCGAAGGAAAAGTATAAGCACGACAAGCGCCAACAGCAGCAGGAAGTAATGCGTATCATGCGGGAGCAAGGAGCCAACCCGCTCGGCGGCTGCCTTCCCATGCTCCTCCAGCTTCCCATCTTCATTGGCCTGTGGCGGATGCTATATCAAGACGCAAGCTTGCGGCACGCGCCGTTCCTGCTCTGGATCGATGACCTGTCGCAAGCGGACAACCTCCTGACGCTCGATTTCGCGCTGCCACTGATGGGGCGTTCACTGAACCTGCTGCCCATCCTTTGCGCGGTGGCAATGGCGTGGCACCAGAAGAAAATGACGCCGCCGAGCACGGACCCACAGACGAGGCAGCAGCAGAAGATCATGATGTTCATGCCCATCCTCTTTGCCGTCATGCTGTATCACATGCCCTCTGGCCTGATGGTTTACTTCCTGAGTAGCACGGCGTTCGGTGTCCTTGAGCAGCATCTGATTCGAAAGCGGTTGGAGGCAGCGGCGGCCGGGGAGGGCGAAGGGGGGGCTGCCGCGGTTCCTGTGGAACGGCCGAAGCTGAAGCCGACCCCGCGGCGCCGCAAAAGGCGCGGCCGCAGGTAAGGCTGCTTCGCCGTTATCAGGCATTATCCAAGACGGCCTTGACTTGCCAGAGCATTTCCTTGAGGCCTCGGCCGAGCAGTGCGGAGATGCGAAGGACCGGAGCGCCGACATGCTCCTCCAACCGACGGGCGCCTTCCTCAGCCCCTTCAAGGTCGAGCTTGCTCGCGACGACGAGCGAAGGGCGGGCGAGCAGCGGGGCGCTGTAAAGCCGAATCTCCTCTCGCACCGTATCATACGCAGAAATCGGGTCCTGCTCTGCGGCAGAGGAAACATCGACGAGGTAGAGCAGGGCGCGCGTCCGCTCGATATGCCGCAGGAACTCGTCGCCTAATCCCTTGCCAGCGTGGGCGCCACGGATGAGGCCGGGCATGTCGGCCATCACAAAGCGCGAGAAGTCGTCGAGCTCCACAATGCCGAGGTTCGGTGCGAGCGTGGTGAAGGGATGGTTGGAGATTCTTGGCCGCGCGGCGGAGACTTTGGCAAGGAGCGTGGATTTGCCAGCGTTTGGGAGGCCGACGATGCCGACGTCAGCGATGAGGCGCAGCTCGAGGCGCAGGACGCGCGATTCGCCCTCCGCCCCCGGTTCGGCGATCCGGGGCGCCTGGTTGGTAGGCGACTTGAACCGCGCGTTCCCCTTGCCGCCGCGTCCGCCCCGCGCGACCACAAGCTCCTGTCCCTCTTCGGTGATGTCGCGAAGCTGGAGACCAGTCGCATCGTCGAACACGGTTGTGCCCAGTGGGACTTCCAGGATCAGATGTTTGCCGGATTTGCCGGTTCGGTTCGAGCCGCTTCCGGGGCAGCCGTTCTCGGCGACG
>CAZBRH010000018.1:14206-16041 GCA_964494245.1 uncultured Planctomycetota bacterium
GAATGACGTCGCCGCCGTCGCCGCCGTCGCCGCCGTTGGGGCCGCCGCGCGGGACGTATTTTTCGCGGCGGAAACTGATACACCCCCGCCCGCCGTTTCCCGCCTTGACCTTGATGACGGTGTGGTCAACGAACATGCGAATGCTCATCGCCTCAAGGAACGCGCGGCTTGAAAAGGGGAATGTCTTGGTCGGGAGTTCGCCGCCTCGATGGCTTTGGCGGACATCTGGCGGCTAGTCGGTGACGACGCTGATTCGGCGGCCAGTGTCGAAGACGACGGTGCCATCAACCTTTGCGAAAAGCGTGTAATCGCCGCCCACGCCGACGTTCCGGCCCGGCCGAAAGCGAGTCCCGCATTGACGCACGAGGATGCGCCCTGCCCGAACCCGCTCGCCCCCGAACACCTTGAGGCCGCGTGATTTGGCGGCGCTATCCCGTCCGTTGCGGCTGGCGCCTTGTCCTTTTTTGTGAGCCATATAGGTCCCTATTCCTGCCAATGGTTCACAAATTATATCATTTCACGGCGATTTCGTCAATGCGGACGCGCAACAGCGCTTGGCGGTGGCCTCGGGTCCGCTGCGAATCCTTCCGTCGCCGCTTCTTGAACGCCACGAGCTTCGGCCCCTTCACAACGCCCAGCACCTCGCCAGTAACCTTTGCTTCGGGCAGCACGGGAGATCCAATGCGAACGGCATCGCCATCGGCAAGCATCAGCACACGGTCGAAGGCCACCTTTCCTTCCTCGGCGCCGAGTGTTTCGACCTCGATGATCTGCCCGGGTTGGACCTTGTACTGCTTTCCGCCGGTTTCGATAATCGCATACATCTTCGGCTTCTCCTATTCTGCGGCAGCGGGTTTGCCGCCCTTGACGGGTTGGATACGAAAGTCTTGTAGCTTGAGGTTGTTGTCCGCCTTGACGCGGATTTTGGTGTCCCAGGTCTGCTCCAATCGCGTGAGCTCTGGGCGTTTATTATTCAATAGGTGCAATGCGACGTCGGGGTGAAGCCAGCAGTCGACGTATTCGACCCCTCGTGTGGGGATGGCGAGCGGGATTTGCCGCATGATGTCGAGCGTGATACTTTCGAGGGTTCGGACCTGGCCGCTCCCGTCGCACGTCGGGCAGCGCGCGAAGACGGCGCGGGCGACACTGGGGCGCATCCTCTGGCGTGTCATCTGGACAAGGCCGAACTGGGATATCCGCAGCATCTTGCGGCGGGCGCGGTCGCGCCGCATTGCCTCGTGCAGCGCCTTCTCGACGTCGCGGCGGTGCTTCTCGTGTTTCATGTCGATGAAGTCGATGACGATAAGCCCGCCAAGGTCCCGCAGGCGAAGCTGTCTGGCAATCTCAGGTGCCGCTTCCATGTTTGTCCGGTAAGCCGTAATCTCTGCGTCGGTTTCTTCTGTGTATTTGCCAGAGTTCACGTCGATGGCGACGAGCGCCTCCGTCTGGTCGATAACGATAGAGCCGCCGTGCGGCAAGGCGACTCTGCGGCTATACACCTCGTTGACGGCCTGCTCGACACGGAACTTTGTGAAGATAGGCGCTTTGCCCTGATAGAGTTTGACGCGGTCCTGATACGAAGGCGCAATGATGGAAAGAAATTCTCGAACCTGCATGCACACGGCCTCGTTGTCAATGATGATTTCGTCTGTGTCGGACGTGAAGAGATCGCGCATGCAACGGATGATGAGGTCGGACTCCTGATAGACGAGCTTGGGCGGTCGTGCCCCGTCGAGCTTCCGGCAGAGCGCATCCCAGAGCCGCAGAAGATATTGGAGGTCGCGGTGCAAATCGCGCTTCGTCCGGCCAAGCCCGGCGGTGCGAATGATGAATCC
>CAZBRH010000018.1:16061-22444 GCA_964494245.1 uncultured Planctomycetota bacterium
GAGGTCCATCTCGCCGAGAATCGTCTTGAGGCGCTTGCGGGATTCTTCGTCCTGAATGCGGCGCGATACGCCGTGATGGGTCAAGCCGGGCATCATGACCAGATACTTGCCGGGCAAGCTGATGTATGTGGTCAAGCTCGGGCCCTTATTGTCAATGGCCTCGCGGGTTACCTGAACGAGGACGCTATCGCCCTTCTTGAGTAGCGTTCGGATGTCCTGCTCGTCTTTCTTGGACGGGCGGGTTGCTGGCGTTTTTCTTGGGGGGATATCCGCGACGTCCGGCCGGACGTCGGACACATGCAGAAAGCCGTTCTTGTCCGTGCCGATTTCCACGAAGGCGGCCTGGATGCTCGGCTCGACGTTTTGGACGCGGCCCAGGTAGATGTCGCCCACGTGGCGCTCGGCCTTTGTCCTCTCGATGTAAAGCTCTTCGAGCACCGCGTCCTCGACGACGGCGATGCGGTATTCGTCATCTTCGGACACATTGATCAGGATTCGCTTTTCCACCGCTATGCTCGTCTTCCTGTCCGCAGGCCGTGCTGGGCGCCTGGCTCGCACCTACACGGTCTTGCTGGGGCTCGCCTGCTGGTCTTCCTCGATATTTACTGCGGTTCGCACAATGGAAACGCGCGACGGACATTCGCCGAGGGAGAGAGCCGCCGCGATTTCCGCTGGCCGCGCCGTCCCTTCGCTGGTGACAAGAACCTCCACATCGCAGCCGCCGTCGCTACAGCGAATATCCTGTAGATACGGCCGGATATCGACCTGCTTGCCGTCCTGTCGCGTTGCTTCGAGCTTTGTTTGCTCCATGCAACGGTCCACGTCACCTGCGGCAATGGAACCCTCGAGATGATACCGCACGCTGCGGACACGCGCCCGTCGGCAGCAATCGACCTGCTCTATGCGTGATATGCTGAGCCCTGCGGGCAGCACCACGGCCAACGCCTCGGCCACCGCATTTGGCGACATCGATTCCGTCAAGTCCAGTTCAAGCACTTCGTCCGTTCCTTCTACTCCAACAGGCAAGGGCGACAGCACCGAGAAGCGAGGATGCGGGTTGAAGCCCTGCGACATTCGTAGCGGGAGCCGTGCCCGGCGAAATGCCCTGCCAAGAACTCCCAACATGTCCCTGTGCGAGATAAACCGAATGGCCCCTTGCTTCCGGAATCTTATCCGATACCGCCAGAATGGCAGTGAAACACCTTTCACGACCAGAATATCCTCCGACGTGGATAATATCGGGCGACACGGCCGAAGTCAAGGAGCGAATGGCCTTGTCTTGTTTGATAGAACCCAAGAGAAGCGGGCGGAGCGCGAAACGGCTTCGGTCTTTTGTGTGCCAGTATCCCAGCGGTGAATACAGTTCCCCACGGCACAGGAAATGTCGCAGCGGCAAAATCGTGAGGTGGATAATTTGAGTGTCATCGGCGAATCAACAACACATGCGTCCCTGTTCGGGGCTGCCCGCAGTTGCCCTTTTCCACGATTCTTGTTGGCGGCCCACAACGAACCCCTAGCGAGCCGCCCCGGCACGGTGTATCATGTAGGAGTTGCATCTTCATCTAAGGACGTGGTGCGCCAGTGGGCGGCAAAGCAAGAAAACGGTTTCTGGTGCTTCTCGTTGCGGCTTGCGTCCTGGCCGTGGTGGTTCTACTTCTTCCTGTTCTGGGCAACATTATCACTGCTGGCTTGTCCCGCCGGGTCGTTCGCGAAATTGAACGCCGCTACGACGTCGAGGCGAGAGTCGGCGAGACCACGATCTCTTGGCCGGCGACGGTCATATTCCGGAACGTCGAGCTTCGCCGCAAGACGGATGGAGAGCCGATTCTCTCGGTTGATCGGGTTGAGGTTCGATGCCGTCTCCGCAAGCTGTTGGCGGCCCGCGTGCAAATTGGGGGGCTTCTCGCGGACGGCGTCGCGGTGTCGGTCCGAGAAACGGACGAGGGACTCATCAAGACAGAAGGCGACGGCGGGCTACCGGATTACCCGATCCAGATTCGCAACATGCAGGCAGAGCTTCTTCCGGAGCGGAAGGTCACGTCACGTTTTGCTGTGTCGGATGTGTCGTTGGCGCTCGAACCGCAGGCCTTGGGATGCCTCGCTGTGGAAGGAGGCGGAACGAGCAGTGTGTTCGGACGCTTCCGTGTCAGCGGAAGCTTAGGCGGCTTGCTCGACAGTCAACTTGCGGTCATTTTTCCAAGTATCCGGCTCGGTGATGACGTGCATCCGGTTCTGCCCCCGGCTGCCGGGCGGCTCTGGAGGGAGTCCCTGCTGTCGGGCGAGGCGGTTCTTCACGCTGCTCTTTCGTGGCCCCAGGGTGAGAAGCTCGCCTTGGACAATGTGGACATGAGATGGTGGCTTTCCGTCCGGCAGGCCAACTTCAAGCTGCGAGAGGTGTCTGATCCCGTCACCGACGTGAACGCCGTTATCGAAGGAACGTCCGGAGACTTCACTCTTCGGCAGGTCAGCGGCAGGCACAAGGCCACCCTCTTTGCGGCTCAGGGCCATTCCCTCTTGATCAATCAAAGGTTTGGTCTCCAGCTGGCGGCACAAGTGCGCGACCTGGTGCCCGACGATGAGATTGTAAAGCTTCTTCCCGATAAGGCGCGCAGTGCTATTGAGGCGCTTCGGATCGAACGTGGTCGGATCGACGCCGACATCGAACTTCGGCTAGCCGCTGTGCCGAGCGAGGGGGGCGATGCCGGGTTGGAGGTTGAGTTCCTTCGCGGTGAGGTTGTCCTTCGGGACGCTGTGGCTACGCCCCAGTGGTTCCCGTATCGGCTTGAGCGGATTGCTGGAACCTTGAGCGTCGGTCTCGACGAAATCGTCGTCCGGAGGCCCATTACCGGATGGCATGGCCGCGGCAACGTGAAGGTCACGGGGACAATAGACCTTGCTGGGCGGGAGGGCGGCTCGGAGATTTTCATCGAGGCCTCGGAACTTCCTGTGGATGCAGAGCTGGAGCATGCCATCGCCGCTGTTGGGGGAAAGGTTTATCGAGAGTGGAAGAACTGCTCTCCGATGGGAGGCACGCTGGGTGTACTGCTAACCCTTCAGGGCAGGTTCGACTCGGAGGACGGGCCTTGGGGAACTGTGCGGGTATCTCCCGATGGCTGCTCCGCAACGTATCCGGGTATGCCCTATCGGCTGAGCGGGCTGACCGGCGAAATATATATCCGGCCCGACAAGGTGTCCTTCAACAAGCTTTCTGGTTGGTGCGGTGAATCGCCCCTTCAGATTACCGGCTGGCTCGACACGCGGCCGGGCCACAACGAACATAGCTTAGAGGTGTTGTGCTCGAACATCAAACTCGATGAGGAGATGGCCTCAATAGTCGGTCCGGATGCGCAGCAACAGTGGCGCGAGCTCCAGCCGACGGGGACCGCGGACCTTCGCATAGTCCTTGCCGCACCAACAAGGAAAGGCGACCTGTTTGACGTTCGTGTGAGCGCACAGGTTAAGAATGGAGCCCTGCGTCTGCCGATCGGGGAGAGGCGTCTCCTCTTGACGGAAGTAGCAGGTCGGCTTGACTTTTTCGGTGACGTATGTCGATTCAGCGGTATCACGGCGCGCTGCATGGGCGGTGTTGCGAACATCGACGGGATTCTGGTCAGCTCGGACGGAGTGACGAAACTTCGAGTGGATTGGTCGGGCGACAACTTCTCCATCCGGGGCCTGATGTCCCTGTTGCCGAAAAAGGTGGCGGATGAGGTTCGCCCCCTTCGCCCGTCCGGCCAACTCCGTGTTCGTAAGGGCAATATTGACATGGTCCGGTTGCCCGGCGGGGAACCCGACTTCGAGTATAGTTGCACGGTTGACCTGCACGACGCGTCCGTGTCTGTTCCGCTGTTTGGCGGCGGAGATGGAGGGGGGGAGGGCGACCGGCTGACGCTGAGTGAAATCTGCGGCAGAGTGCAAGTCGAGAACGAACGCGGCCGGGTCAGCGTCGGCACGTTCGCACTCGACAAGGTTCGGACGCCGAACGGGACGCTCCAAAACCTGACGGGGAAGATTCGGCAGACGGGGCCCGTAATCTTTTTTGAGGACGTTCGTGGGGAACTACTCGGCGGGCAGGTGGAGGGCGAGTTCAAAGTCTTCGCCGATCTTCGCTTCTTTAGCGGCCACGCCCGGGCCAATGGTGTGAGCGTGGAGCGCCTTTCCCGCGAGACGGGTTTGACGACCGAACGTGTCTGGGGCGACCTGCGGGCTACCCTTGAAATCAGCGGCGAGCGCCTCGACGCCGGAGAAGGCGAAGAACCCGTGTGGCGCCTTAGCGGCAGCGGCACCGTGGATATCGACCGGGCGAACCTCGGCCGAACGCCGCTCGTGGATACGATCCTCAACTACCGCGCATTTCTTCTCGACCAGGACTCGACCGTCGAGGGAGCCAGCGCCTCCTTTGAGATCAACTCACGCCGTCTCATCCTCGACAAGCTCGTGATCAGCGGCCCAATGTTGGGCGCCCGTGCAATCGGCTGGATCAGCCACAGCAAGGACATGGAGGTTGACCTCTATTTCTACCGGAAGGCGAAGGGAAGTCTGCTCCCGAATCTCCCCATCGTCAAACTCGTTGGCGAAGCGATGAACTGGGCTGTCGACCAAATTCACGGGCAACTCGTCGTTATTCACGTGACCGGGACGCTGCGCAATCCCGAAGTTTCGCCCGCCGTGCTCAAAGGCCTTCAAGACCAGGTCAAGCGGTATATCATCATGGGCGTGAAGGAACAGGAAGAGGAGGAGGCCGGCTGGCTGCTCCGGCGGAGAAGACGAGGGGGCAAGTGACGCAGCTAGCGCGACGGTGGGGCCTCTTCGCTCTGGCCGGCCTCGCGCTGCTCGCAACCCTGGCTGTGCGCATTTACGAAGAAGTTATCAAGAAGCAATGGCCTGAACCGGCCCCCAAAACCCTACGGTTCTGGAAAGACGAAATCGCGCTCCCCCTCGACCTCAGCCGCTTCTTCAATAACGACGGCGTGGCGGATGCGGCGAATCCAGGCGACGCCAACTTCGATTGCCCTGACCACCCCCCGGACATTCCCGGCTCCGGCTACCCCGCCGAGGCGCTTCCGGAGAGCGGGACGGTAGTCGCCATCGGGGGCGGTGGCGTTTTTCTCTTTCCTGTCATTGCGCCCGGCGAGTTCAATAACCTGACCTGCGAAGGCCAGCGCATCGCCGTTCCGGCCGTCTCGGGCCGCCCTAGCCGAGCATTTGCCAGTATCGCCGTGCTCGGGGCGGCCGAGAACGGTGCCGCCTCCGCACCGCTCCGCTTCGAATACGAGGGCGGCGCGACTGAATCATCTCTCCTTTCGTTTCCTGATTGGTGCGAGGAGCCGGGGCCGGACGCAGTTGTTGCAGTGTCCGCCCCGTACCGCTACACCCTTGCCGATGCAGGCGACAAGAGTATCAAACAAGAAATTACCTGTCGTCTCTATGTTGCGCGGCTGCCGCTTGACCCCGGGCGAAACCTCGAGGCGATTGTTCTCCCCGAAAAGTCGAACCTGCATATTTTCGCAATGACGCTTTCGGCACCGGCCCCTGCGAAGGAGATTGCCTTCGCTGCCGACGCGTCGGCCCGATTTTATAATCGAGCGGCGTTGTTGGCCAAAGAGCCGCCCGCCGACCTGTCGGAGCCGATTAGTGAACTGGCGAAAGAGCTTGATGCAGCAAAGCCCCTTTTGGCTGCTGCCGGCTTCGAGCGGCAATGGGTTTGGCTTCGCACGCAACACGAGTATCTCTTGCACCGACTCGGCTCGGGAACTGTGCGGCGAGGTTCGCAGACCGAGGCCTGGGCGGAACGCACGGCCGCCGGCATACGGACAGACCTCCGCGCGCTTCTCGCCGGAAGCGACCCCTTTCGGCTGCGCCGCGGACACCTCTTCAAGGGCTACGTCTCCGAAATCGACGGCCAGATACAGCCCTATGCCCTCTACGTCCCCGACGATTACGAACACGGCACGCCGCGGCCGCTCGTCGTGCACCTCCACGGCCACGGGTGGTATCGTCCGTTCCAGGGCATCCCAACGTATCCTTTCCGCAACGCCGTTGTCGTCAGCCCGCACGGACGCGGCAGCATGGACTACATGTTTGTCGCCGAGGAAGATGTCCTCGCCTGCATCGACGAAGCGTGCAAAGATTACAGCATTGATCCTGACCGCGTATATCTGATTGGCGGGTCGATGGGATGTTGGAGCTTGGCGACCAAGTATCCCGACCGGTTTGCAGCCGTCGGGCCGAGCGCGGCAAACGCCGACAGCAGGGCGTGGAGCGCCGTCGCCGGGACGCGCGGAGGCGACACAGGGACCTACGCATGGCTTCGGGCAACTCTGCGCGACTCGCTCGATCCCGTGACCTACGCAGTCAACCTGCTCCACGTTCCCGCCTTTTTT
>CAZBRH010000018.1:22492-31483 GCA_964494245.1 uncultured Planctomycetota bacterium
CGTCGAAAACAGCCGATCGATGGCGCGCGCCCTTGCCGAGGCGGGATGCCCGTTCGTTTACCGGGAAGGGAAGGGCGGCGGACACGGCTGGCAGCCGCGCGACGTTGTTGCCGAGCAGCATGACTACATCTTTGGGTCCCGCAGCGCGCGGCAGCCCCAGCGCGTCCGGCTCAAGGCCGCCTATCTCAAATACGGCCGGGCATATTGGGTCCGCATCCTTGCGTTCGACCGGACCGACAGCATTGGCGAGGTGGATGCCCGCGTCGTCGATGCCTCGCTCGTGGATGTTCGCACGCAGCGCGTGACCGCGTTCGAACTCGACCTCAGCCGCTGCCCCATCGATACCAGCAAGGCGGTTGTGGTGGCCATTGACGGGCAGCCGGCCTTCAACGACATTCCGCCATCCACGGGGCGAATCACGCTGGCGCTCGAAGGAACGCGCTGGCGCTACGTCCCCGCACTGACGGGTCTGCGAAAAAAGCCATACCTCGAAGGGCCTGTGGCCGACGCCTATGCGCGGAGTTTTGTCGTGGTCATTGGCACAACCTCCGCGGATGCGACCGATCGCCGCGTCCTGCGCGAAGAGGCGGGCCGCTTCGCCGACGATTGGCAACTCCTCTACACAAAGCCGCCGCGCGTGAAAACCGACCGCGAGGTGGCATCTGCCGATATCGAGCAGCATAACCTCATCCTCTACGGTGGGCCGGCTGACAACGCGATTACCGCCCGCATCGCCGATCGGCTTCCCATCCGCATCAAGGACGGGACGGTCCGTATCAGCGGCCGCACATATTCAGGCGACGGTGTTGCCGTGAAGTTCTGCTATCCGAACCCGCTCAACACTGAGCGGCTCGTCGTCGTCATTGCCGGCGCCGCCCGCGCGCGCGACGTCTTTCAATCCAACAACCTCTTTGGCAACTGGTTCCAATGGGGACCCTACGACAACCGAGCGTGGTTTGACTATGCCGTTTTCGACAGTAAGACCCATTCGGAGGAAACGTGCCTCGAGTTTGGCTTTTTCGGCAGCAATTGGGACTTTCAGCGAGAGACATCCTGGTTTGCCGATCCAGCGGCTCGAGGGGCCGCACTGTCGCGGCGAATCCCCGCGTTCGCCGAGCCGCCCGATGCCGACTCCCTGTATTTGAGCGACCTGATGCCGCTCTCGATTCGCCAGCACAAGCTCCCCGTTGGCTTCGACACGAGCGCGGAGGGGAGGGCGCTGAGCATCGGCCGCCCGCCGCGCATCTTCGCCCGCGGCCTCGGCGTTCGCCCGCCCTCGAAAATCGCCTTTCTTGTGAACCGGCCCGATGCGCCGGAGGGGCGGCGCTTCACGCGATTCCGAGCGACGGTCGGAATCGACCTCGAAGGCGAAACCGGCCCGATTCCGCCCTGGCGCGACAAGGACGAGTGGGTCAAGTTTATTGTTTACGGCAACGGGCATCTCCTGTATCAGACCGAGGCGCTGCGCTGGAAGTCGAAGCCCGTCGAGATTGACGTTCCGATATCCGGGGTTCAGACCCTGGAACTGGAGGCGTGGTGCTCACCGGCTCGGTGGCTCGTCGGTAGCGCCGCTTGGGGCGACGCACGGCTCGTCAGACAATAGGGGGAGCGGCTGCTCATCTCACTGTCGTCGCGCACGACGCTCGCCCGCGCTTTTCGAGGTAGCGCTGGTGGTATTCCTCGGCGCGATAGAAGACCGGTGCGGGCACAATCTCGGTCACGATGGGGCGATTGTAGCGGCCGGATTGGTCGAGTTTCCGTTTGGACTCTTCCGCTGCGGCCTTCTGCGCGGCGTCGTGGTAGAAGATGACCGAGCGGTACTGTGTGCCGACATCGGGTCCTTGTCGGTTTAGCGTCGTTGGGTCGTGGCAGGCCCAGAAGACGTCGAGCAGGTCGTTGTAGGAAAGCTTCGCCGGGTCGAACCGGACCTGCACGGCCTCGGCGTGGCCGGTGCGGTCGGTGCAAACGTCGTCGTAGGTCGGGTGTGCTAGTGTTCCGCCGCAGTAGCCGACGGCGGTTTCGACGACGCCCTCAACCCGGCGAAAGACGGCCTCGACGCCCCAGAAGCACCCGGCGGCGAAGGTCGCCAATTCCGTCTGGACGGGGTTGCTTTGTTCGCGGAGCGTTGGCTGTTGCACGGCGGACCCCGTCATAAGATGGCCTTTTTTCTTTACAACCCAGTTTATTATAACGCCCGCAGTCCATCAGTCAGAAGGGAATTGTGTTTGAACTGCCGGTGTGGAAAACCGAGAATATATTTCCGAGCGTGGGGCGATCTCGCGCACCCGTAGTCGGCGGAGGAACAGTAATGTCCGAGCTTCGGCGTGACCCGATCCTGGGGCGATGGAATATCATTGCGTCAGAGCGGGCGGGACGGCCCTCGGACTTCAAGCACGCGCCGGTCGTTGCCCGCGGCGGGTTTTGCCCTTTCGATGAGGGGAACGAAGGCAAGACGCCGCCGGAGATTCTGGCATACCGAGAGCCTGGGACGCAGCGAGACGGCCCCGGCTGGCGCGTCCGCGTGGTCGCAAACAAGTTCCCCGCCCTGCGGATCGAGGGGACGCTCGACAAGAAGGGCGTCGGGATGTATGACCGGATGCACGGGATCGGCGCCCACGAGGTTATCATCGAGACGCCGCAGCACGTCATCTCGCCGACGCAACTTTCCGTCGATCACTTCGCCGAGGTCATCGCGGCCTACAGAGATCGCCTGAAGGACCTGATGGGAGATACGCGGTTCAAGTTTGGGATTGTTTTCAAGAACGTCGGGGCGGCGGCGGGAGCGTCGCTTGAACACACGCACTCGCAACTCATCGCCACGCCGGTTGTTCCCAACGTCATTAGCCGCGAGCTTCACGGAGCGCTGGAGTTCTATAACTATCGAGGCCGATGTATCTTTTGCGACATCGCACGGCAGGAGCGCGAACACGGGGTGCGCGTCGTGATTGATGATCAAGATTTTCTCGTCTTCGAGCCGTTTGCCTCGCGATTCCCGTTCGAAACGTGGATAATACCGAGCAGGCACGATTCGCAGTTCGAGCGGATTACTCCGACGGAGGTCCAGCGGCTCGCGAGGGTGTTGCACGAGGCGCTGCGGCGGCTCGAAGCGACCCTTGAACAGCCGCCTTACAACTACATTGTCCATTCGGCGCCGTTCAAGGCGCACGACGCAGAAGTTTTTCGCAGCATACTGGGCCCGCCGCCCATTGCGTCGGACGGCGGGCTCGAACACTATCATTGGCACATCGAGATTATTCCGCGGCTCACGAGCGTCGCCGGGTTCGAGTGGGGAACTGGCCTTTACATCAACCCCGTCCCGCCGGAGACGTGTGCGGAGTGTCTGCGGGATGCCGCTTTGTAGTCGGGGAGACGAATGAACATCCTTTACGTTGCGTCCGAGGCAACGCCGTTTGCCAAGACAGGCGGGTTGGCCGATGTTGCCGGTGCGTTGCCCCGCTTCGTTGCTGAACTTGGCCACTCAGTTACGGTTGTCATTCCATTTTACCGTCAGGCGCTCCGCTGCGGACTGCCGATTATGGACACCGGCAGGACTGTGTCTGTTCCCATCCGGGGCCGCATGGTCACGGGCCGAATCCTTGAGTGCCATCCGCCAGAGTCCGGGGTGCGCGTTCTCTTGATTGCGAACGACCGCTATTTCGACCGCGACGGCCTGTATGTAGACCCTGTGACGAACAAGGACTATGAGGACAACTGCGAGCGGTTCGTCTTCTTCTCGCGGGCGGCGCTCGAAGCCGCCGATGCGCTCTGCCTGCGACCGGAAGTCGTCCACTCGAACGATTGGCAAGCGGGGCTGATTCCTCCGTATGTTGCGACGCTCTACTCGAAGGGTCACGCCGTTTCCGCCGCCGCCACGCTCTTCACCGTTCACAATCTCGCCTTCCAGGGTGTTTTCTGGCATTGGGACATGGAACTCACGGGCCTGCCGTGGGAGCTTTTCAACTGGCGCCAGCTTGAGTTCTACGGCAAGTTGAACTGCCTCAAGGGCGGTCTTGTCTTTGCCGATATCGTAAACACGGTGAGCCGACGCTACGCAGAAGAGATTCAGACGGAAGAATTCGGATGCGGGTTGGAGGGCGTCCTCCTCGAGCGCAAGGATGACCTCTATGGTGTCGTCAACGGCGTTGACTACGACCTCTGGAGCCCCGAGCGGGATACGTTGATTCCGGCGACGTATTCAGCGGACGACCTTTCGGGCAAGGCGGCCTGTAAATCGGCGCTGCTTGCTGCCCAGCGGCTGCCCGAGCGGGACGGCGTGCCCCTTATCGGGATGGTTTCGCGCCTCACGGCGCAAAAGGGCTTCGACATTCTTCGGAGTGCTCTGGACGAGATCATGGCCTTGGACGTGCAGCTGGTTATCCTCGGCACAGGCGATCGGGAGTATCACGAATCGCTCGCGGAGGCCGCCGCCCGCTATGCCGGTAGGATTGCACTAAACCTCACGTTCGACAATCGTCTGGCCCACTGCATCGAGGCCGGCAGCGATATGTTCCTGATGCCGTCGCGGTTCGAGCCGTGCGGTCTGAACCAGCTTTATAGTCTCCGCTACGGCACTGTCCCCATTGTTCGTGCGGCTGGCGGGCTGGCCGACACAGTAACGGACTGCACGGAGGCGAATCTTGAAGCTGGCACGGCGACGGGTTTTGTGTTCCAGGACTACAGCCCTGCTGCGTTGGCCGCTGCGGTCAAGCGAGCCGTGAGCGCCTACAGGCGGTCGGAAGTTTGGGGACGGCTTGTCGAGGCGGGCATGGCGCAGGACTGGTCGTGGGGCAGGAGTGCGCGGGAGTATGTCGGCCTCTACGAAAAGGCCGTTGCGAAGGCACGCGATCGACGAACCAAGAACGTTGCCCAACGCGCAACTTAGTGCTAAAGTAGCATGCCGGTTCTCGTCGATACATAGTCCGCTTGCATGCCTGTTCCATGCACTGGTTTCGCGTGTTGGGCGTGTTTCTGATTGTGGCTCTCGTTCAAGCCACGGTTCTTCCGGCGCTCCGAATTGGCCGAGCTGTGCCGGACCTCTTGCTGTTGGTCGCGCTGTATTTGGCGGCGCGTGAGCCGCAGCGAGGGCGCTCGCGTTGGCAGGCCTTCTGGCTCGGGTGGGCCGCGGGGCTGATGGCGGGGGTTTATTCTACTGGTTCTGACCTGCGGCCGGGGCTTGTCGCCCTCGTGTTTGGTCTGCTCGCGCTGACGATGAGCAAGCTGGGCGAGGAGCTCTACCTCGGCAGCGCCATTTCGCAGGTGCTTGTGTTCGGGCCGGCGTGCCTGTGTGTTTACGCGGTTCTCGGCGTGGCGTTGACTCTGGCGACGGGAGCTCCAGCGGACGTCGCGTTGGGAAATGCATTCCGCACGGCGTGCTACTCGGCGCTTGCGGCTCCGCTTGTCTTTGCCATGATGCGCCCCCTTGAGCGGTTCCTCGGGGTGCGTTCGCGAAGGGGCTTTGAGCGTGTATAGACGGCGCGTTACTTTCATCTTCGTGGCCGTCTGTCTCGCCTTCCTGCTGGTCGAAGTCCGGCTATTTTCGCTCCAGATTGTTTGGGGCGACTACTATGCGGACTACGCGGACCGGCAGCGCGTCGCCCTTGTTCCTCTGAATGTTGCTCGCGCGCGGATACTGAGCTCCGACGGCCTGGTGCTTGCGGAAGATCGGCAGGCGTTCGACATTGCGGTTGTCATCGGTCGGCTCGACCCGGGGGATGAGCGGGTGCTGCGCGACCCGCTCCGGCGGCTGTTTTGGGTTCCGCGTAACCAGCGGCTGCACCGGATTGAGGCAGCGGATTTTGAAATCCTTCAAGAGGCGTCGCCAAGCGCGGCGGAGCGGATCACTGTTCGAGCGTGGTCGAAACTGGATGTCGAGGTCCCCGGCGGCGACGGGCCACTCCTCCAGCTTGTCGAGCGCGAGATATCCTTCCAGGTGCCAGACCGACTTATCGGGGCGGCGGGATGCCTCTCGGTTATGACGGGAGTGTCACGCGACGACCTGCTGCGGCGCGTGATCGAGGCGGCCCTGGATGTTGCCCGGCTTCGGACGCCCCTGTATCCGCCGGTCGTGTTGATCAAGGATGTGCGATACGACGTAGTTGCTGCGGTGGAGACGCAACCGGAGCGGTTTCGCGGTTTTGAGGTCGTGGTGCGGTGCGAGCGGACGCGCCCGTCGGGCGTTCTCGCCCCGCATCTCTTGGGCTATGTCTCCAAATCATCGCCTGAAGACGTTCAACGAGCGATCGAGAAATACGTCGCTTGGCCGGGTCGAGGGTATCTGATGGGGCTTCGCGTCGGACGAACAGGCGTGGAGCAAGCCATGGACGAAGTCCTGAGCGGCGAGTTCGGGATGAAGTGCGTCGAGCGTGACCACATGGGCCGGGAACAGAAGGTTCTTGCAGACGCGCCCGCGACCGCCGGCCGGGATGTTGTGCTGACTATCGACTCGCGCCTCCAGAAGATCGTCGAGGAGGCCTTGGAAGACACGCCCGGCGCGGCGGTCTTCCTTGATGTGCAAACCGGCAATGTTCTCGCGATGGCCTCGGCTCCACGGTTCGACCCGGACCGCATCGCGTCGGCGTATTCGCAATATGCGAACGACGCCGGTCGCCCGTTGTTCGACCGGGCCATCGCCGGCAGCTATCCCCTTGGGTCGGTTTTCAAGATTGTGCCGGGGCTTGCTGCCCTCGAAAAGGGGTGCGCTCCGAACTCCGTCTATTGCTCCGGGGCCATACGGTTTGGGACTGCGATGTTTCATTGTCATAACCGTTCCGGCCACGGGAGCTTGGGGGTTACGGACGGTTTCAAGCACTCATGCAATCTCTATTTCTTCGAGGCGGCAATGCGATGTGGGGCAGAAGCGGTGATCGACATGGCTCGTCGGCTTGGCTTCGGGTCGCCGACAGGAATTGGTATTCCCGGCGAACGAGCGGGAAACCTCCCCGCCTCTGCTCCCGGCGGCCAGCTTCTCAATCTCGCGATCGGACAGGGCGAACTCGTCGTCACACCGCTTCAGGTTGCACAGATGATCGCGGCGGTCGCAAACAACGGCGTGCTGGTTCCGCCGCGAGTCGTCCGGGAACTGCGGCCTTTCGGCAGCGACAGTCCAGCGGCAGAGGCAATCGTGGACAACCGGAAGCCGGTGGATCTCCGGCTTTCGGTGCGTAGCATCGATGCCGTGCACCTGGGTCTCTACAAGGGCGTCAACGAGGTCGGGGGGACGGGCTATCGGGCATTCCAACGGTTCAACCGCCCGTTCCGCGTTTGCGGAAAGACGAGCACGGCGGAGCGCGGCGGAAATCGGCCGTGTGCGGGATGGTTCGCCGGCTTCGCTCCGCACGAAAGGCCACGTGTGGCGTTCGCCATCGTCATCGAAAATCTGCCCGCAGGTCAGAGCGGCGGGGCGGTCGTCGGCCCGGTTGCGCGGCGGGTGTTCGACAGGATCCCGCTAGACCTTTTGGGTATCGCGGAGTCGGCGAACGAGGGAGCGCAATGATCGGACTTCGGCAGATCAAGCGACTTGAGTGGCCGGTGGTCATCGCCGTATTCGGCCTCATTGTCTTCAGTTGGCCGTATATGAAGAGCGCATCGTATCGTTCGGGTCCCGAAGGTCAAGGGTGGTATACCAACAGTCCGGAAAAGCAAATCGTCTGGACCATGGTGGGGGCGGTGCTTGCGCTCGTCTTGTTGGCGCCCGGCTACAGATCGATGTGCGAGGTTTCACCTATCCTCTACGTGGGCGGCCTGGGGTTGCTTGGACTAGTGATGCTCTTTGGTAGGGTCATCAATGGGGCGAAGAGCTGGCTCGTGTTGCCGGCCGGTGTTCGTCTTCAGCCGTCGGAGTTGGTCAAGATTACGACGGTATTGTTTCTTGCTCATTACTTGTCGCGGGAGGGGGCGGCTCGGCGGATGGGGACCGTGCTGGGCGCGCTGGCTCTGGCCGCCGTGCCGGCGGCGCTGATCGCGGCTCAGCCCGACCTCGGCACTGCTCTGATGTTTATTCCTGCGGCCGTTGCGATGGTCTTCGTTGCAGGGGCGCGCGTGCGGCACCTCTGCGTTCTTGCGGCCGTCAGCGTCGTGCTGCTGCCCGCGCTGTGGAGCGGGATGAACGCAACGCAGCGCAGCCGCATCATTACGTGGCTCCGGCAGAGCAGGGAGCTGACGCACGCCGAGCGCGTCGGGCTGTATCATCACCAGATTCAATCGAAGGTCGCCATCGGATCGGGCGGCTGGTCGGGCAAGGGGCTGGGGCAGGGGACGCAGAACCGGCTCAACTATCTGGGTTTCCGCAACACGGATTTCATCTTTGCCGTGATCTGCGAGGAGGCCGGCTTTTTCGGGGCGAACGTCATCATCGGCCTCTACCTGCTCCTGATTGGGGCGGGGCTTCGGATTGCAACCCGCTGCCGGGAACCATCGGGCCGGCTGATTGCCACCGGCGTTGTGGCGCTGTTTGCCGCACAGGGATACGTCAACATTGCAATGACGATCGGTCTCCTGCCTATTGTGGGCGTGACGCTGCCGTTCGTCAGCTACGGCGGCTCGTCGATACTCGCATCGCTCGTCGGCGTGTCGCTGCTTCTAAACGTCGGGCTTCGGCGGCCGCAAGTCACGTTTTCGCGCGAAGAGCTCGGCGTCGTTGCACTCGACTACGGGGGTTGAGCGTGGCAGCTCGCCGCATGCGTTCCCGAAGCCGTCGCCAGCAAGCCGACCCTCGACTCTGCGAGCGCTGTGGCCGCTGCTGCTGCAAGAAGATGGTTCTGAACGGCGAGGTCGTTTATACGCCCTTCTTCTGTGAATATTACGACAAGGCCACGCGGCTCTGCACGATCTACGACCGACGCCACGAGACCAATCCGCGCTGCCTGACGGTGGAGGAGGGCATCGAACTGGGCGTTTTCCCTGCCGACTGCCCCTATGTTCGCCACCTGCCGGGTTACCGTCCGCCGCGAATGGAATGCACGCCGGAAGAGTTGCAGCTCTACAAGAGCGGTC
>CAZBRH010000019.1:0-3227 GCA_964494245.1 uncultured Planctomycetota bacterium
ACCCCTACGATCCCACGAGGCAATATAATATACCACACAGTTTAGTGGTGTCAAGGGGTTTTGGAAGAATTTTTTGCAAAAAAGGCATAAGTGCTTGTCTGGCCTAGTGTTGTAGGGCGAACAATTCTGCGGAAATTCCTCACATCGCCGTGCCGGGCGCGGTGGACGTGAATTCCTGAGGCAATACTCGGGCAAGTGTGGGGGCCGAGCGCCCGCTCGGAGCACTCGACGACCTCGACGGTGAATGTCCTGCATCGGCAGAGACAGGACGGTCACCGTCCTCTCGACCCGCTGTGACGTGGCAAGAAGAGCCCGCAGGCGACGGGCGCGTCAGCCACGCGCCGCGGTCAGCGCGGCGCCGAGGGCAACGATGTGCTGCGGGCAAGGCGGCACATGCACCTTGCGTCCAAGCGCCCGCTGAAGCGCTTCGACAACTCCGGCGTTCAACGCGCCGCCCCCGACGAACAGGATGTCGTGCTCTCCCAGCGCTGCGGCCATCTGGGCAATCCGCTGGGCGATGGCGGCGTGCAGACCTGCGATGATGTCCTCCTTCCGCTCGCCCCTGGCGATCAGCGAGATGACCTCGCTTTCGGCAAAGACGGTGCAGGTCGAGTTGATCGGCGCCGGACGGGCGGATTGGAGCGAGACCTCTCCGAGCTGCTCCACGGGGACGCCGAGCACGCCGGCCATCACCTCGAGGAAGCGGCCGGTGCCAGCCGCGCACTTGTCGTTCATCACGAAGTCCCGCACTATCCCGCGTTCGTCGAGGAGGATGACCTTGGTGTCCTGGCCGCCGAGGTCCACAATGAGACGGGCCGTGTCCGGCGGGACGCCGAAGTCGAAGTAGGCCGCACCGCGCGCACAAGCCGTAATCTCGGTGACCGTGGCGTCGGCGAACTTCACCATGCGGCGGCCGTATCCTGTCGCGACAACGCGCCGCACACGGCCGCGGCCGGCCACGATATGGGCGGAGGCCTCGGCAAGCGCTCGTTCCGCGGCGGCGGCCGGCTCGGCGCCGGTGCGTGTGAGGGACATTCCGAACAAGCGGTCGTCGCGCAGAATCACGGCCTTCGTTGCGACGGAGCCGATGTCCAGCCCGGCAACAATCAATACTGGACCTCCATCAGGCAAAGCCCCTGCGGCGGCGCTGTGGGGCCGGCGGCGGAGCGGTTCCGCGATTCGAGCAGTTCCGCAACGGCATCGGGCGGGATTTTCCCCAAGCCGACCTCGATGAGCGTCCCCGCAATCGCGCGCACCATGTTGTAGAGAAACCCGTTGGCCGAAATCCAGATGTCGATGCGGGAGCCGTCGGCGACGATGTCCAGCCGGGTGACGGTGCGGACGGAGGACTTGCCCTGCGGCTTGGACTGGAAGGCGGCAAAGTCGTGCGTGCCGACCAGTGCGGCGGCGGCCCGACGCATCGCGGCAAGATCGAGTGGCGCGCGGACAAGCCAAGCGCGATGGCGTTCGAGAGGGCGCCGCACCGCAGCGTTCAGAATCGTGTAGCGATAGGTCTTCGAGCGCGCCGAATAGCGGGCGTGGAAATCGTCGGGGACGTCTTCCGCGCGCAGGACGGCGATGTCTTCGGGCAGCTTCGTGTTGATCGCGCGGACGAGGTCGGCGGCGGGGATATTCGAGGTCGTCTTGAAGTGAGCGACCTGACCGGCGGCGTGCACCCCGGCATCTGTCCGGCCAGAGCCAATAAGCCGCACATCCGGCTCGCCGGTAATCTCCGCGATGGCCTTCTGGACGATTTCCTGAATGCTCGCGCCGTTCGGCTGCACCTGCCACCCGGCATAGTTCGTCCCATCGTATTCGAGGATGAGTTTGATGTTCCGCATAGGCGATGCCGGTCCGGCCGCGCGGGCATCAGCGAAGGCCGCGCCGGACTTCTTCCGCCAGCCGGACAAACCGCCGCCCGTATTCGATGTAGCATTTGTAGGCGGCGTCGGGGTCGCCGGCTTCCTGCCCTCGGTGGATGATGGCGGCGATGTGCGGCTCGATGGAAAACACGCCGTCGTAGCCGGTCCGGAAAATCTCGGCAAGCTGCTCGCGCAGGCGGCACTGCCCTTCGCCGGGATAGACGCCGTGCCCCTTGCCGTCGGGACCAATCTTCCAGTCCTTGATGTGGACGTAGGCGATGTGGTCCTTGAGGGCTTGGAGAAAGGCCCACGTGTCCTTGCCGTGCGAGAGCGGGTTGGCCGTGTCGTAGATGAGCGCCAGAGCGAGCGAGTCGATCGTCTCAATCATTTCGAGGGTGTTTGCAGGCGATTCCGACGCCCAGCCGGAGCAGTTTTCGTGCGCGATGACGATGCCGCCGTCCTCGGCCATTCGGACGAGTTCGGCGACGCGGCGAAGCGCCTCCGTCCGCCATTCTTCTGGCGACGCCTCGCCTTGCATCCACGTCATGATGCGGATGTATTTCGTCCCGGCCTTCTGCATGCGTGGGATGGCGCGGGCGAGGTCGGCGCGGTCGATCTCGAAGTCGCCCGTGATTTTCCGCGCCCAGTTGCCGATCTGCGAGGCGAAGCACGAGATGCGGAGCCCGGCGTCGGTGATGAGTCCGAGGACGCGCTCGAACTCCGCGTCGGAGACTTCCGTGAGGTTGCCCTGCGCGGTCTGACGGACCTCGATGAGGTCCCAGCCGAGCGCTTTATGGGCGGCGATCTGGGTTTCGATCGGTTTGCCGGCTTCGTCGGCAATTCCAGAAAACTGCATCTTATGCTCCTTATTTTGGCTCAGGCGACGACGTGTATTTTGGCGAAGTTGGTCGCCCCCGTCAACGGCCCGGAACCGCCGACGATGACGACAACGTCAGCGGGTCGGACGAGGCCCTTCCGCTTGAGGAGGTCTTCGGCAGCGGCGATCATCTTGTCGGCTCCCTCGGCGCGCGGGAGCACGAGCGCCTTCACGCCCCAGACGAGAGCGAAGCGGCGCTGCGTCCGCTCGTCGGGCGTCAGCGCGAAAATCGGCGCCTCCGGGCGGCGCTGGGCGACGAGCCGGGCCGTTCGACCGGACATTGTGAAGACGACGAGCGCGGCGGCAGAAAGCTTCCGCGCGGCGGCGCACGCCGCATCCGCCGCTGCCTCCGTAAAGTCCGCCGAAGCCGCCGGCGGTTCCGGTGGAGCTGACCGCCGGCGGACGCTCTCCGCCTCGCGCGCAATCCGGTCCATCATCTGCACCGCCTCGACGGGGTAGCGGCCGACGGCGGTCTCGCCAGAGAGCAT
>CAZBRH010000019.1:3257-3711 GCA_964494245.1 uncultured Planctomycetota bacterium
GCGACGCCCGACGCCTCGGCGCGGGTGGGCTTGCGGCTCGATACCATGCTCTGGAGCATCTCGGTCGCCGTAATGACGGGCTTGCCGGCGGCGTTCGCCTCGGCGATGATCCGCTTCTGGATCGCTGGCACCTTTTCTTCGGGCAGCTCGATGCCGAGGTCGCCACGAGCGACCATAACCCCGTCGGCAGCGCCGAGTATCTCGGCGAACTGTTCCACGGCTTCCCCCCGCTCGATCTTGGCGATGACCGGCGTATCGGCGCCGTGTTCCCGCAGCAGCGCCCGAAGCAGCCCGATGTCGCTGGCCGAGCGGACAAACGACAGGGCGAAGTAATCCGCGCCAAGCCGCACCGCGGCAGCGACGTCCTCCCGGTCCTTTTCGGTGAGCGTGGGCGAGCTGACGGAGACGCCGGGGAGGTTGATGCCCTTATGGGTGGCGATGGCGCCGCCGGTCT
>CAZBRH010000019.1:3721-4275 GCA_964494245.1 uncultured Planctomycetota bacterium
CGCGGCACCGGACAAAGCCGCCTCGGCAGCCGAGCACCCGAAGCTCCATCGTGCCGTTATCGACCAGAACACGGTCGCCCGGCTGGAGGTCCGCGGCGAGGGCGGCGTAGGTGGTGGGCAGCGCCCGCGAGCCGGGCGGCGCTGGCCCGGCGGCGAGTTCGACTTCGTCGCCGGCGACGACGGTGACCGGGTGGCTCAGGTCGCCGATGCGAACGCGCGGGCCCTGAAGGTCTGCGATGATGGCGACCGGCTCGCCCGCGGCGGCCTCGCGGACACGTTCCGCCGTCCGGAGGTGCCACGAGGTTTCGCCGTGCGAGAAGTTGAGCCGGAACGCATCGGCCCCCGCGCGGAACATCTGGCGGATGGTCTCTATGGAGTCAGACGCCGGGCCGAGGGTCGCAACGATCCGCGCCCTCGCCCCCGTCGGCGGGTCTTCTGAAGCAGGGTTCATCCTAAGCTTCCTGCTCTTTCTTGGGGATCGCGCGGACGATGGCGGTCGTGTCGTCCTGTCTTCTCCGCCCGGTGGTCAGCGCGCGGACGCGGCGGTAGCCGCG
>CAZBRH010000019.1:4318-4584 GCA_964494245.1 uncultured Planctomycetota bacterium
CCGACGGGCGACGCGGGGTCGGCGACGAAGTCCGTGGCCTGTGCGGCCCCGACCAGTCGGGCGGCGAGCGACGGGGAGAGCCGGACGCCGCCCGTGCGTTCCCGCCGCTGCCTTCGAGGGAGCCGCGACAGAAGGGCAAACGCCATCGGCACCAACTCGGCGAAGAACCGCCCGAGTTCGCGGTTGATCTCGCCGGCAGCCCGCTCGATGCGCTCGGCGGCGATCTCCGCAGCGGCGACGCTCGCGTAGACATCGTCCACTTCCAC
>CAZBRH010000019.1:4594-6070 GCA_964494245.1 uncultured Planctomycetota bacterium
GGGGAACGCGCGGGCCAGCGCTTCCCACGAAACGGTCGCAACGATATTGAGGCCGCCTTCGGCATCCCGTTCGACCGTCAGCCGCTCCGCGGGGCCGATGGCGGGGTCGCGTTCCGACTCGTAGCGGATGCGCAGGTTGTGGAGCAGGATGTCGATGTCCGCCACGGCCCGATCAAATTCGGCCTGCGCCTTGGCGACGTCGCTCAGGCGCCGGTTGATGAATGGATCGGAGAGCGTTCCGCCCGCCCACTGCCGCAGGAGTTTGCGAAGAGGGGTGCCCTGGTCGAACACATCGTGGAAGTCGCCGGGGGTGCAAAGCTCTCGAAGGAGTTCGGCGAGGTGGATGCCGGAGGCCAGCATCGCCGAGCGGGTTTCGGGCGAGAGAGCCGAGGCCTTTGTTTCTGGGATGCGCTTGGCGAAGCGCCCTGGGCTGGTCATTTCGGCGAGGACGGACTCGAACGTATCGCGGTCGAGCGCCTCCGGGTCCGGGCCGAGGCCGCCGCTGATGCGGCAGGCCGCATAGCGCCGCGCGAGCGTTTCGTATCGTGCCTCGGCAGCAGCCAAGTCCCCCCCCTCAAGGATGCCTTTCGATTCGGCGGCTTCGCGTTGCCTGCGGAGGTTCGCCTGAGCGGCGAGGAGCTCCGCCCGCAAGTCCGCAGGACTGGCCCGGCGCAAGTTCCGACTGGGTGAAGCGGGGGCCGCTGCCATTGGGTCACTCATCCTTTGTTCCATAAACGGCCAAGAGATGCTTATAGGTTTTTTCGGCGGCGAGTTGTTCCGCCGCTTTCTTGTTGGCGCCCCAGGCATGGTCGGCAACGCGGTCGCCGATGACGGCGGCGACGCAGAACCGCTTTGCGTGGTCGGGGCCTTCTTCGGCGATGACCCGATACGTCGGCGTGATGCCTTCCTTGCGCTGAACAAGCTGCTGGAGGAGCGACTTGTAGTTCTTCCCATGGCGGTCGCTGATGACCAAGTCAATCTCTTCCTGGAGGTGTTGGAGCACGAACTGGCGAGCGGGTTCGAGGCCGCCGTCGAGGAAAATCGCCGCGATGACCGCCTCCAGGGCGTTCGCCACAACGGTTTCCGGCAGCGTGTCTGTCGCCATTCCGGGGCCGACTTGGATAAACCTGCGGAGCCCGAGCGCCGCCGCACACTTCGCCAACACCGGCCGCGAAACGACGACGGACTTCACCTTCGTGAGCTGCCCCTCGGTAAAGTCCGGGTATTCCTTGAACAGGTATTCCGCCACGAGCATCCCAAGCACCGAATCGCCGAGGAACTCCATGCGCTCGTTGCTTAGGCCCAAAGAGATGCGGTTGGACGAGTGGACAAGCGCCTTCTGGAGCCACTTCGGGTTCTGGAAATGATACCCCAGCGAGGTTTCGAAGACTTCCAGCGAATCTTCGGTCACGCGGCCGCCTCCGTGCCGGTTTGGGCGAGCTTGTTCGGGCCGGGGCATACCATCCCTTCGGCGGA
>CAZBRH010000019.1:6106-14515 GCA_964494245.1 uncultured Planctomycetota bacterium
CAATCCCAGACCGCCGCAGCAAGCCCGTGCACCGGGGATCGGGACAGCGAGCGCTCGGAGCTTTGCACAGAAGCGGCGCCGCTGTATAATCCTAGAGTGCGGTTTCCCGACCGACTTGAGGAGCGAGGGACCATGGAAAGATACGTGTGCAGCGTCTGCGGCTACGTCTATGACCCCGAAGTGGGCGACCCCGAAAACGGCGTGGACCCCGGCACGCCCTTCGCCGAACTGCCGGACGACTGGGTCTGCCCCGACTGTGGCGCGACAAAGGACCTCTTCTCGCCCGAAGAGTAGCCGCCGGTGAACAAGCGCGAACTGCTCGATGTTTACTACCGCATGAAGCTCGCGCGCGAGTTCGAGACGCGCGTCGCCGAACAATACACGAAGGGCCGCATCGGGGGGTTCTGCCACCTCTACTCGGGCGAGGAAGCCGTCGCCGTCGGCGCGATGTGGCACCTCCGCCCCGAGGACTACGTCATCGGCTCTTACCGCGACCACGCCTACTACCTGATCCGCGGAGGCGATCCGAAGAAGGCGATGGCGGAGCTCTTCGGCCACCGCGAGGGCTGCTGCAAGGGGAAGGGCGGCTCGATGCACCTCTTCGACCGCGAGGTCAACTTCCTCGGCGGCTACGCGATCGTCGCGGGGATGTGTCCCATCGCAGTCGGCCTCGGGCTTGCCATCCAATACAAACGCGAAAAGCGCGTCGTCCTCTGCTTCTTCGGCGATGGGGCGACAAATCAGGGCGTCTACCACGAGGCGCTGAACATGGCCTCGCTCTACAAATTCCCCGTCGTCTGGGTCTGCGAAAACAACCAATACGCCATCGGGTCGAGCGTCGCGCGTTCGAGCGCCAGCGAATCCCTCGCCCGCAAGGCCGAGGCCTACGCGATGCCGACCTACACCTGCGACGGGATGGACTTCTTCAAGATGCAGTCGGTCGCCGAGCGCGCGATCAAGGACGCCCGCGCGGGCAAGGGACCATCGTTCATCGAGGCGAAGTGCTACCGCTACCGCGGGCATTCGATGTCCGATCCCGGCGTCGGCTACCGCTCGAAGGAAGAAATCGAGCACTGGAAGCAGCGCGACCCGATTCCGAAAATCAAGGCGGCGATCCGGCACGACTTCGAGGTCGGCGACGAAGAGTTCGAGGGAATCGACCGGCGTATCCGCGCGGAGCTCGACGCGGCCGTCGCCTTCGCCGAGGCCGGCTCGGAGCTGCCGCGAGAAGCGCTGCTCGACGACGTATATGCCCCATAGGACGCATGCGCCGCATGCGTCGTATACGTCCTATACGTCCTATCGAGGAAAAGCCGATGCCCCGGATGACCTACCGCGAGGCGCTGAACCAAGCGCTCGCCGAAGAACTGGAACGCGACCCCACCGTCGTCGTCTTCGGCGAAGACGTCGGTCTCTACGAGGGCTCGTTCAAAGTCACGAAGGGACTGCTCCAACGGTTCGGCCCGGAACGGATCATCGACACGCCCATCAGCGAGGCGGCCATCGTCGGCATGGCGACGGGCGCCGCGATGGGCGGCCTGCGGCCCGTCCCAGAACTGATGACCGTCAACTTCGCCTACGTCGCACTCGACCAGATTCTCAACCACCTCGCCCTGATGCGCTACATGTTCGGCGGCCAAGTCACGCTCCCCGTCACCATACGCATGCCGGGCGGCGGCGGACATCAACTCGGCGCACAGCATTCGCACAGCCCCGAGCCGATCTTCGTCCACACCCCCGGCCTCAAGGTCGTTTATCCGGCGACTCCCGCCGACGCGAAGGCGCTCCTCAAGGCCAGCATCCGCGATCCGAACCCCGTCATCTTCCTCGAACACGAGGGGCTGTATAACACCGAAGGCGACGTCCCCGACAACCTCGGCCCCGGCGTCATCGGCGAAGCGAAAATCACGGCAGGGACGCGACATCACGCTCATCGGCTACGGCGCAATGGCGCTCGTCGCACTCGAAGCGGCCGAACTGCTCGCGAAGGAACGCATCGACGCCGAGGTCATCGACCTGCGGACGCTGCGGCCGTGGGACAAAGAGACCGTGGCGGATTCGGTTGCGAAGACCCACCGAGCCGTCGTCGTCGAGGAATGTCCGCCGGCGTGCGGCATCGGCGCCGAAGTGGCAACGAACATCTACGAGATCGTCTTCGACCTGCTCGACGCGCCCGTAGAGCGCGTCTCCGGCTGCGACGCCCCGCTTCCCTACGCGCGCGAACTCGAGCAGGCGGGCATCCCGCACGCGGAGGACGTCGCCGCCGCCGCACGCAAGGCCATTGGACGGGGGTGAGTGAATGCACGAAGTAACGATGCCGAAGCTTTCGGACAGCATGGAAGAGGGAAAGATCATCGCTTGGAAGGTGAAGCCGGGCGACGCCGTTCGCTCGGGCGACATCCTTGCCGAGATCGAGTCCGACAAAGCCGTGATGGAATTGGAATCGTTCCACGACGGCACCGTTGCGGAAATCCGCCACGGCGACGGCGCCGAGGTCCGCGTCGGCGAGGTCATCGCACTTCTCTGCAGCGCGGACGAGGAGGAAGCCCCGAAGCCAAGAGCGGCGCCGAAGCCGCCGTCTGCGAAAACGGCCAAGACGGTTCGCAGAGAAAAGCACAAGGAAGAAACCACGCCGCCTACGCCCCCTCCGCCGAAAACGGAACCACCACCGCCCACCGAATCCACGCCCCGCACTCCGCCATCCGCGTTCAAGACCATCTCGCCCTACGCGAAGAAGCTTGCGGACGACGCCGGCATCGACTACCGCCTCGTCCGAGGCAGCGGCCCTGACGGCCGCATCGTCGCAAAAGACATCGAGGCCGCCATCAAGGTCCTCAAGCCCGGCGCGAAGCGGCCCGCCCCCGCACCGCCGCCACGGCCCGACGACGAACTTCCCGCTCTCGACATCGCCGACGGCGAGGCCGAAGTCATCGAAATGCCCTTCCGCCTGCGCACGCAGGCGCTCCGCGTCGTGCAATCGAAACATCTCATCCCGCACTTCTACATCACCCGCGGAGCCGATGTGACCGCTCTGCTTCGCCGAAAAGACGAACTCAAGCAGAAGTTCGGCGCGACGGTGACGCACCTCGTCACGTTTGCGTGCATCCGCGCCCTCGAAGAAAACCCCGCCGCGAACTGGAGTTATGACCGCGGCCGCATCATCAGGTGGAAGGGCATCCACCTCGGGCTGGCCGTCGCCACCGACCAGGGCCTCACCGTCGCCGTCCTCCGCGATGCCCAAGCCCTCTCGTTCGCCGAGCTGGTTACGCGGTCGAAGGACCTCGTCGAGCGAGCGCGGACAGGGAAGCTCGCGGCAGCCGAGCGACGACATCCCTCGTTCACGCTGACAAACCTCGGCATGTTCGACGTCGAGCACTTCGAGCCGATCATCAACCCGCCCTCGGCGATCACGCTCGCCGTAGCGTCCGCACTGCCAACGACTGTCGTGCGGGACGACCAGATTTTCATCGGCCGCGTGATGAAGCTCAGTGCGTCCTGCGACCACCGGATCGTCGATGGCGTCGCTGCCGCGAAGTTCCTCGGCTCACTTGTCGCGCTGCTCGAAAACCCCGACCGGATGCCGTTGGAGAAAAGTGGGACGTGACCGAGCTCGAAGCGGTGTTTTACGGGCTGGTGCAGGGGCTGACGGAGTTCCTTCCGGTCAGCAGTTCGGGACATTTGGCGCTCTACGCGGCGCTCGTGGGCGGCGCGGGCGCCGAAACGCCGCTCGTGTTCTCCGTCCTCGTTCACGTCGCCTCGCTTGCCGCCATTGTCATCGTCTTCCGCCGCGAAACCGTTCGGCTGTTCGGGCCGGACCGGCGGCAGGGGCTTTTCATCTGCGTGGCGACGCTCCCGGCGGTCGCGGCGGGATTGCTGCTGCACGACGCGGTCGAGGGAGGTTTGAGCCGCCCCGTCCCCGTCGCATTCTTCCTGATGTTCACCGGCGGGGTGCTCGTGGGCGGCGAGTGGCTCGCGCGCCGCCGCCGGCGGGAACTGATTCCGGAGCAGCGGCTGACGCTTTGGCAGGCGCTCGCCGTCGGCGTCGCCCAGGCCGTCGCAGTGCTGCCGGGGGTTTCGCGCTCGGGCGCGACGATCAGCACGGGGCGCGCGCTTGGCTTGAGCCGAGACGGCTCGGTTCGCTTCGCGTTCCTGCTCGGGATTCCGCCGACTGCCGGCGCGGGCCGCTACGAAGCGATGAAGGTGTTGAAACTGGTCGCGGCGGGCGAGCCGACGGGGCTGGCGTTCGGGCCTGCGGCGCTGGCGTTTGCAGCGGCGCTTGTCTCGAGCGTTCTGGCGCTCGTCGTGCTGATTCGGGTCGTGCGCCGCATCGGGCTTTGGGTGTTTGCCCCCTATTGTTTTCTGCTGGGCGTGGCGGCGCTCGTCCGGTTCATGTAGAAAACCGCGTGCGGGCGGGAATTTTTCGCTAAAGAATTTGCCCCCTCCATGACGATACATGGATAAAGGCGCCGTTTGGCGGAGGGGCGCGGTGCGCCCTTTCCATGCCGTTCGCGCCTCGACCGGTTTCTGTTTCGGGAGGAAAAGCGTGGGGGCGGAAGCTCTTGACAAGTTGGTGATGGTGCGCAAGCGGGCGACGAGTTTGGCTCTCGTCTTTCTGGCGGTGTTCATCCTGCTCAGCTTGGTGACGTTCAGCCACCGCGACCTGCCGGAAACGTATTGGCCGGCGACGGGGACGTTCCGCAACGTCTGCGGCCGGGTGGGAGCGCTGCTCGCCGGCTGGCTGACGACGCATTTCGGGTATGCGTCTTATCTCGCGGCTGTGCTGGTCATCGGCTTCGCGGTGCGTTGCCTGATGAAGCGAGACCTGGTGGACGCTTGGATGGGAGTGTTTGGCGCGCTGATTATGTTGGTCTCGGCGTCGGTCGCCGCCCAAATGATTGGGCCGCAGCCAGCGTATATGCCCGGCAGCGGCGGCATTGTCGGCATCGCGGTCTCCGGCGTGCTGATTCGCCAGATGGGCCCCCTGGGCACGTGGCTCGCCACGGTATTGCTCTTCTCGCTGGGCGGACTGCTGCTCTCGGCGGACGAACTGGCCGGATGGGCGGCGAAGGCCGGCTTTGGCCGGGTAAAGAACTGGCCGGCTGCCCGGCGCGAAAAGCCGTCCGCCCCAACCCGTCGGCCAGTGGTTCCAATATCGCCGCCGCCCATTGTCACGTCGCGCCCTGCACCGCCGCCCGCTCCGGCGACAGCGGTTGCGACCGTGGAGCCGCCGCCCGCCCCGGCCGCGGAGATCGAGGACGAGGACGAGGAGGAGCAGGACGAGGACGAAAACGAGGAGCGGCTGCCGCCGGCAGAAGTGGTCGCGGGGGCTGCTGCGCCCGAGAAGCCGCTCGACCGTATCGCGGTCGTCCCGTCGTCCGTCGTCGGCAAAGAATACCAATTGCCTCCACTTTCATTGCTGGATCCGCCCAGGCAGTTCGACGCGGGGAGCTTGGAATCTGCGATCCGCGAGACGAGCGCGACGTTGGAGCAGTGCCTTTCGCAGTTCGGGATCGGCGCCCGCGTGGTCGGAATCGAAAAGGGGCCGGCGGTTACGCGGTATGAGATCGCGTTGGCGCCGGGCATCAAGGTCAACCGGATCACGAGTCTTTCGGATGACATTGCGATGGCGGTGAAAGCGCCGAGCGTCCGCATCGTCGCGCCGATCCCCGGCAAGTCCACCGCTGGCATCGAGGTTCCGAACGCGATTCGCGAGACGGTGCAGCTCATCGAGCTTTTGACGTGCGAGGAGTTCGTGTCGCGGCGGGACAAATACATCCTGCCGATCCTGCTTGGAAAGGGTGCATCGGGGACGCCGATCATCAGCGACCTGACGCGTATGCCGCACCTCTTGATCGCGGGCGCCACGGGCGCGGGCAAGTCCGTCTGTCTCAACTCGTTCATCGTCAGCGTCCTGATGCTGCACCGGCCAGAGGACGTGCGGCTGATCCTCGTCGACCCGAAGATGGTGGACATGGGGATGTTCGAGGGCATCCCGCATCTCTTGACGCCAGTGGTCACGGATATGAAGCGGGCGCCCTACGTGCTCGAATGGGCGACCAAGCAGATGGACCAACGCTACGACCTGCTCGCACGCGTCGGCGTCCGCCACATCACGCAATACAACCAACTCGGCGAAGAGGCGATACGGGAGCGGCTGGGCGACGACTTCGACGACGAAGACGAAATCCCGTTCCACATGCCTTACATCATTATCGTCGTGGACGAGTTGGCGGACATGATGATGGTGGCGTCGAAGGAGGTCGAGGTTTCGATTACACGCCTCGCACAGAAATCCCGCGCCGTCGGCATCCACATCGTGCTTGCGACGCAGCGCCCCTCCGTCGATGTCATCACCGGCCTGATCAAGTCGAACCTGCCGACCCGCATCTCGTTCCAGGTCACATCGAAGGTAGACTCGCGCACGATTCTCGACCGGAACGGGGCCGAAAAGTTGCTCGGCTCCGGCGACCTCCTCTTCATCCCGCCGGGCACATCCGACCTCGTCCGCGTCCAGGGCACCTACACGAACGACCGCGAAATCAAGCGCGTCGTCGAGTTCGTCCGACAGCAGGGCGACCCGGCATACCTCATGAACGTCCGACAGCTTGGCCGCGACGACGATGCGCCACCGGATGAATACGGCCCGGACGAACTCTATGACGACGCCTGCCGGATCGTCCTCGAGTCGCGGCGCGGCAGCGTCTCGCTCCTGCAGCGCAAACTCGAGATCGGCTATACCCGCGCCGCACGGCTCATCGATATGATGGCCGTCGAGGGCATCGTCGGCGGATACAAAGGAAGCAAGGCGCGCGAAGTCATCATGACGCTCGAAGAATGGGAAGAAAAGCGCGGCATCCCGCCGGAAAAACGCACTTCGAACGCGCCACGGGCGGACGACGACACGAAGTTTTCCGACGACATCGCCGACGAATAGCGTCGGCACACCGGAACCCCGAAGGAGAAGTCGAGGATGAAGATTGAACACGCGGCATGGGACATCGAGAACCCGGTCGCCGCAGCGGATTGGTATGTCGAGCATCTCCAGATGAAAGTCGTTCGCAGCGGCGCCCCGCCGGCCTGCGCACGCTTCCTTGCCGATGCGACCGGGCGGGTCCTGCTGGAAATCTACAACAACCCGAAGGTTTCGCCGCCCGACTACCGGAGCATCGACCCGCTCATCACCCACCTCGCGTTCGCCGTCGAGGATGTCGCCGCCGAACGCGAGCGGCTGCTCGCCGCGGGAGCGACCGCCGTCGGAGAAGTCGCCACACTCGACAACGGCGATGTGATGTGTCTGCTCCGCGATCCCTGGGGTTTTCCGCTTCAGCTTCTGAAACGCCGCCAACCGATGTGAGGGTGTGCCAGATGCCGCGAGCTTCGGTCAACGACCTCGCCGATTTCGGCGCGCGATTGCTCGCCGCGAAGGGCGTCGCCGCAGAAAAGGCCCGGCTCATCGCGGCGTCCGCCGCAACGACGGAGGCGGCGGGCGTTTCGACCCACGGCGCCGTCATCTTCGGGTATTGGGACAAAATGGTCGGCGGGAGCATCGACCCAGCGGCGGAGCCGCGGGTCCTCCGCGAGAAGGGGGCGACGGCGCTCATCGACGGCGAACGAACGTTCGGCCAGCTTGCGATGCATCTCGCCTCCGATCTCGCCTCTCGCAAGGCGCGCGAGCACGGGGCAGCCGTCGTGGCCGTGCGGAACACTTCCTGGATCGCCGGGCTTGGCGCGTATCTCATCCCGCTCGTTCGGAGCGGCCTTCTCGCGCAACTTTGGGTGCAGAGTTGCGCGTGCAAGGACGCCGCGCCCTACGGCGGCGTCGAGCCGCGAATGTCCACCAACCCCATCGCCCTGGCGTTCCCGACGCCCCACGGGCCGGTCATCGCGGACTTCTCGACGTCGTGCATGTCGATGGGCCGTGCCCGCCGCCTTGCCGACGAAGGCCGCACAACCCCCGTCCCCGCCTTCTTCGACAAGCACGGCCGCCCCAGTCGGAACCCCAAAGACCTCTTTGACGGCGGCGCGATGATGCCCGCCGGCGGCGACTTCGAGGGCTACAAAGGCACCGCTCTCTCCGTCTGGATCGAAGCCCTGACCGCGATGGCCGGCGGCCATACGAACAATCCTGAACTGGAACAACGCCAAACGTTCGTGCTTCTCGTAATCGACCCCGATGCATTTGAGGGCGGCGAACACTACCGCAAGGAGATGGAGCGGTTCGTCGCGCACGTCAAGTCCAGCCGCGTCCGCGAGGGCTTCGACAGAGTCCGGTTGCCCGGCGAACGGATGCTGCGGCGGCTCGCCCAGTCCGAACGTGAGGGAATCGACCTTTCGCCATCCCTGCTCGATGCGCTCAACGGGGTCGCCGCGCGGAATGGAATCCAACCGCTGCGGCTGATGAACGAGGGG
>CAZBRH010000019.1:14539-14832 GCA_964494245.1 uncultured Planctomycetota bacterium
CGGAACGAGCGAGCACGGGCCGCCACGCCGCCTTTGGCTCATTCCTGATGGCGTGCGGGGTCGTCGGCCTGCTGGCGGGAGTTGTCGTCCTTGCGTTCAGCGGGTTCCGAATCATCGCCGGACGTTCTGCGGCATTTGCGGTGGACATTGCGGAGCACGGCATCGAGGCGATGAGATTATCGCCAGAGTGGGCGGCCCTTTCGTCGGCGATGGGGGCTTACCTCGGCGGGCTGCTCTTCTTGGCTGGGGCTGGCTGGCGGCGGGGGCGGCCCTGGGCGGCTCTCGTCTCGTGG
>CAZBRH010000019.1:14861-31009 GCA_964494245.1 uncultured Planctomycetota bacterium
GACCGACATCGTCATTTTTTTGTTTGCTGCCGCGACGGGGCCGATGCGGTCGCTGATGCTGGTTCTCGATGGTCTCGCGCTGGTGCTGGCTCTCTTCGTCGGCGCGTGGTTGGTGCGCCGGGCGGCGGTCAATAGACGCGGGCGTTGACAAGGATACCGCCGTCGATGGCGTCGAGCGCCGCCATCTCTTCGGGCGTCAGGCGCATCCCGGATGCGGCGGCGGTCTCTTCGAGCCGCTGCAGCGTCGAAATCCCCGGAATCACGGTGGATACTTCCGGGAAGCTCAAGAGCCAGGCAAGCGCCCCTTGGGCCAGCGTCCGGCCATTGCCCGTCAGGATGGGCCGGACTTTTTCGCGCAGCGCGGCGACCTGCCGGTATTTGTCGGCGCCCCATTGCCGAAGCCGCGGATCGTCCGGCGGCGGGTCGGCGCGGAAACTATCGGTCAAGATTCCACCGCCCATCGGGACTTTGGGAACGACGCCGACGCCTTGCCGACGCGCGACATCGAGGAACTCGCGGCGAGGGTCCTGCGCGAACAGGTTGAAATAGATTTCGATGGCCCGGCCGCGCGTCGCGCCGACAAACTCGATGGCGAAATCGCCCGTTTCGAGCGAAAGACCGTAGGAACGAATCTTGCCTTCATCGAGCATCCGGTCGAGCGCAGCGAAAAGATCGTCGTGCTTGCAGATGTCCCTCGGCGGCGTGTGCACGAGATACACGTCGAGGTAGTCGGCGCCGAGACGGCGGCAACTTGCCTCGAACGCTTCGTGGAGGTGCGGGACAGAAATATCCCGCCGCCACTTGCCGTCTTCGATGATGCCGCCGAACTTTGTGCAGATTACGATCTCTTCGCGCCGATGATTGCGGAACACGCGGCCGAGGGTCTCTTCGCTGCGGCCATCGGCGTATGTGTCGCACGTGTCGAAAAAGTTGATCCCGAGTTCGAGCGCTCGCTCTATCACGTGCTCCAAGCCGACCTTCTTCCCTCCGCCCAGCCCGCCGCAGCCGACGCCGATCTCGCTCACCCGGATTCCCGTCCTTCCGAAGTCGCGGCGCTCCATACGTCCCTCCTTCCGGCCTACTTCACGATGCCCATGACCTGCTTGAACCCGTCGCCGCGCGCCACTTTCAGCAGTTCGAAAAGCGCCATCTCGACGCTCGTGAGCCGGACGCCGCACGAGGCCATCTTCTGAAGCGCGAGATCGCGATTCCGCGCGGTGCGCGATGCAACGGCGTCGGCCACCACGTGCACGCCGAATCCGCGTTCCACGAGAGCAAGAGCGGTCTGGTAAACGCAGACGTGGGCCTCGATGCCGCAGACGAGCAACTGGCGGCGGCCGAGCCGCTCCAACGCGGCAAGGAACGCCGGCTCGCCGCAGCAATCGAAGCTGATTTTTTCGATCGGCTCGCCGGTGATGTGCGCGGCGACCTCGGGCGCCGACCCTTCGGGTATTGTTCCGTGAGCAACACCGGAAGGTCGCGCGCGTTCGCCCCGCGAACGATCTTGACCGCGTTCTCGATCAACGCTTCCCGCTCGTGCATTACCTGCACGAGCTTGTCCTGGATGTCAATGACAATGAGAGCCGTTTCGCCCGTGTTCAGCATGCGCCGTCGCCTCCGGCCGGGATCGCAAGCATTCTATCGACGGCGGGCGTCTGGCGCAACTTGCGTCGAGACCGCCGAAGCGCCGAAAACACCTTGCAGACGGCTCGGCGAGCGGATAGACTCGGCGTCACCATGGCAACGCTCTCGCAAAACGACGGCGCCAACAGAACCTCGCCAGCCAACGTGGTCTTTATCCATTCGAAAAAACTGGAGAAGTTCCACTATCCGACCGACCACCCGTTCGTCACCCAACGCGCCGCCTTGACGCGCCGGACGCTCGACTCGATCGGCCTGCTCCGAGGACCGGGCCGCGCGGAGGTCGAACCGAAGAGCGCCACCCGCGCGGAACTCGAAACGTTCCACACGCCGCGATACCTCGACGCACTCCGCCGGGCCGAGGCCGGGGACCTTCGGATCGAAGACCTCGCCATGGGCATCGGCTCGGCCGATTGTCCCGTCTTCCAGGGTCTCTATGACTACGCCTCGCTCGCCTGTGGGGCGACGCTGACGGGCGCCCGCCTTCTTCTCTCCGGTCAGGCACAGATCGCGTTCAACCCATCGGGCGGATACCACCACGCAGGTCCCGAACGTGCCTCCGGGTTCTGCTACATCAACGACGTTGCAATCGCCTGCCTCGAACTGGCCGCACGCGGGCGGCGGGTCGTCTTTCTCGACGTGGATGTCCATCACGGCGACGGGGTTCAGAACGCCTTCTACGACCGCTCGGACGTGATGACGATTTCGCTGCACGAAACCGGGCGGCTTCTGTTTCCGGGGACGGGGTTTGCCGACGACATCGGCGAGGGTGCGGGCGAGGGCTACGCGGTCAACGTGCCCCTGCCGCCGGGGACATACGACGAGGCGTATCTGCGCGCGTTCGACGCCATTGTCCCCCCCCTCATCCGCGCGTTCCGGCCCGACGTGATTGTGCTGGAGCTCGGAATGGACGCCCTGTCGGGCGATCCGCTCGCGCATCTGAACCTGACAAACAACGCTTATGCCGAGGTGATCCACCGCGTGCTCGGGTTCCGTGTTCCGCTGCTGGTCACGGGGGGCGGCGGCTACAACGCCGAAAACACGGTTCGCGGCTGGGCGCTCGCATGGGCCGTCCTCTGCGGCGAAGCCCACGCCGCCGATTCCCACCTCGGCCTCGGCGGCGTCTTGCTCGAAACGACTGACTGGCTCGGCGGCCTGAAGGACCGCCCGTTCTTCCCCGACGAGAAGACGCGGGATCGCGTCGAATCGGAAATCAACGAAGTGATCGAGACGATACGGAAGCACGTGTTTCCGGTGCATGGACTATAACCAACCCGAATGGCAGAAAAGGACACGAACACCAAAATGACCTTGCAAGCGTTCTTCCGGCCGGCGTCCGTCGCCGTAGTCGGCGCGTCGCGCGAGAAAAGCAAAGTTGGCCACGAGGTCCTGACCGCCCTGATGCGAGGCGGATACACGGGAAAGATATTCCCTGTCAACCCCAACGCGGACGAGGTCGAAGGGCTGCGCTGCTACGCTGACCTCCCGTCCATCGGCGAAACGCCCGATCTGGTGATTATCGTTGTGCCGCCGAAGGCGGTTCCGGCCGTGATGGAAGATTGCGCCTGCGTGGGCGCGCAGGCCGTCATCATCATCACCGCGGGGTTCCGCGAGGTCGGCGAAGAGGGGGAGAAGCTCGAACGGCAGGTCCTCCAGATCGCTCGGAAGGCGAAAATCCGCGTCATCGGCCCGAACTGCCTCGGGCTGATGGTGCCCAGTCGAAAACTGAATGCATCGTTTGGCGGCGACCTCCCCGCGCCCGGCGGCATCGGCTACTTCTCGCAGTCCGGCGCTCTCCTCGCGGCCATCCTCGACATGGCCAGAGCCAACGACATCGGCTTCAGCAAACTCGTCAGCATCGGCAACAAGGCCGACATCAACGAACTCGACCTGCTCGAAGCGCTGGCCGAAGACCCCGAAACCCGCGTGATCGCGGGCTACCTCGAAAGCATATCGAACGGCGACGCATTCATCCGCGAGGCCGAGCGCATCTCCTATGAAAAGCCGATTCTCCTGATGAAATCCGGCGGGACCGGCGCCGGAGCACGAGCCGCCTCGTCCCACACCGGCAGCTTGGTCGGCGACGAGGCCGCCTACGAGTGCGTCTTCGACCGAGCCGGCATCGTCCGGTGCAGCTCCATCCAATCACAGTTCGACTTCGCACGGGCGTTCGCCAACCTCCCGCTCCCGAAGGGGCCGCGCGTTGCCGTCATCACCAACGCCGGCGGGCCCGGAATCATGGCCGCCGACGCCATCGAACGCCAGGGGCTTGCGTTTGCAGAACTTGGCGAGGACACCCGCAGGAAACTCGCCGCCTCGCTCCCCAAGGCGGCCAACGTCGATAACCCCGTGGACGTGCTCGGAGATGCGCTGGCCGACCGCTACGAGCTCGCCATCGACGCGGTGCTGGCCGACCCCGCCGTCGATGTCGTGCTCGTGCTCCTCACCCCGCAGGCCATGACCGAATGCGAGGCGACCGCCCGCGTCGTGGCCCGCCTTGCCAGGCAGCCCGGTGCCGCGCCGGTCCTTGCGTGCTTTTTGGGCGAGCAGAAGGTCGCCGCCGCGCGAAAAATCCTCCGCGGGGCCGGCGTTCCCGACTACGATTCGCCCGAATGCGCCGTAGCCGTCATCAAGGCCATGACGGAACTCATCCGGTGGCGGTCCCGCCCCAAGCGCGTCATCAAGCTCTTCCCTGTCCACCGCCGGAAAGTCGAGCAAATCATCGACCGATCTCTCCGTCGCGGCGTTTCGCTCCTTGGCGAGGAGGAATCGAAGGAAATTCTCGAGGCCTACGGCTTCCGGACGCCAAGAGGCGCCGTTGCCACGACGGCGGAGCAGGCGGCGAGCATCGCCGACCATCTCGGATACCCCGTGGTGCTCAAGGTGTGGTCGCCGCAGATTTCTCACAAGTCCGATGTCGGCGGCGTCTGGCTCGGCTTGGAGAACGCCCGCGAAGTGCGCGACGCCTTCGACCTGATGATGTATCGGATTCCAAAGAAGGTGCCGGACGCCGAGATTCTCGGCGTGCTCGTCCAAGAAATGTGCCGCGCGGGCCACGAGGTCATCCTCGGAATGAAACGCGACCCGCAGTTCGGCCCGCTGATGATGTTCGGCATGGGCGGCATCTTCGTCGAGGCGATGGAAGACGTCTCGTTCCACCTCGCCCCGCTGACGGCCGACGAAGCGCGGCAGATGCTCAGGAACACGCGAACTTACCGCCTGCTCCGCGGCGTCCGCGGACAGGAAAGCGTTGACCTTGATGCCGTCGCCGAAGGACTCCAACGGCTCTCCCAGCTTGTCACCGAGTTCCCCCAGATTCAGGAAATGGATATCAACCCCTACATGGTCGGCCCCGCTGGATTCACTCCCGTGGCCGTCGACGCGCGGATTTCGCTCTCCGCGGCCGATAAGGGTCTCGGTCTGGACTCTCCGTGAGCAATGCAATGAGGCCCATCGCAGTTCTTGTCGGCGCGTGTCTGCTCGCGGCTGGATGCACCCTCGTAGACCGGCAGACCGAGCGGGCGGCCCGGCTTGCGGCCTTTTTCCGCGCCGCCGCCGAGGGCGCTGCGGATTCCGTCGGCCGCATGGTCGACAAGGCCCCTGACCTGCTCGACGCACGGGATGCCGAGGGACGCACCGCGCTCTGGGTCGCATGCCGTCACGGGCAAGAGGCGGTCGCACGGCTCTTGGTAGAACGCGGTGCGGACGCGAACGCCGCGGACCGCGGCGGCTCGACGCCGCTCCACGCCGTCGCCCTTTTCGACCGGGCGGCCATCGTCGCCCCACTTCTCGAAGAAGCCCCGTCCGACGGCCCAACCGCCATCGGCCTCGTCGCACCGCTCGTCCCCAACGCCGACAAACGACGGGGGGCCATCGCCGCCTTCCTCCTTGCCCACGGCGCCCGCGCAAACGCCGTCAACTCCCTCGGATTCACCCCGCTCCACATCGCCGCCCTCACCGACGCAGCCGAAGTGGCCCGCGCGCTCCTCGAACATGGGGCGGACGCCGCGGCCGAATACCCACAGGGAACAACCGCCCTTGGGCTCGCACGCTCCTGCGGACACCGCCGCGTCGCCGACATCATCACAGACCACGCCGCACGGTTCGGCGGCGAGGCGCGCTGGTTCGATCCCGCCCGCGAAGCGGCCGATGGCAAAATCCTTCTCGTTGACCGGAACGACGGCATTGCCGTCGATATCGGCGCAAAAAAGGGCGCCCGCAAGGGACTCCGATTCGACGTGTATTCGATCGGCGCCGACGGCGCCCGCATCCACCGCGGCCGCATTGTCCTGCAAGACGTTCTAACGGAAATCAGCAGGGCGCAACTCGAAGGCGGCGGCGATCCGACCGCCATTCTTCGCAAGGGCGACGTCATCGTCAGCCCCGCGTTTTCGGCGGGCGCACCTGCGATCTTCGTGGCCGATTCCGTTTTCGGCGACGCCTCGAAGCAGGCCCTCGCCGAAGCGCTCGGCCGCTGCGGCAGCGTGCTCGAAAAGGCCCTCTCGCGCCGAACCGACTACCTCATCGTCGGCCCGCACAAGGGCGACTTTTTCGACAAGGCCCGGCAACTCGGCGTGACGATGATTCCTGCGGAGCAACTCGAACCCTACCTCGGCCGCTGAAGCGCCCGGACGGAGAAGCGGGGCGATGCCAGGCAAGGAAACGCCGATGACCGACCTGCCCACAACAGAGCCAGCCATCCGGGTTTCGGGACTCGTCAAGCGCTACGGCCGGCTGGCGGCGCTCGGTGGCGTTTCGTTCACCGTAGAGCGCGGCGAAATCTTCGCTTATCTGGGGCCCAACGGCGCCGGTAAGACAACGACCATCAATATCCTCTGCGGGCTCGTCTGCCGTTCCGCGGGCGACGTCGCCATCTGCGGCGCCGACATCGACCGCGACCCGCTGGCCGTCAAGCGCCGCATCGGCATCGTGCCCGAAGAATCGAATCTCTATCCCGAACTGACGTGCCGCCGAAACCTCGAATACCTCGGCGAACTCTACGGTCTGCCCCGGAAGAAGCGGCTCGAACGAGTCTCCTGTTTGCTCGACCGCTTCGGCCTGGCGGACCGAGCAGCGACTCCGTTCCGCTCGCTTTCGCGCGGGCTGAAGCGGCGCCTGACCATCGCCGCCGCACTCGTCCATTCGCCCGAGGTCCTTCTTCTGGATGAGCCGACGACAGGGCTGGACGTGCCCAGCGCGCGGTCTCTCCGTGACCTCATCCGCTCGGTCAACCGCGACGGCACGACGGTTTTTCTCACGACGCACAACCTCGCGGAAGCCGAAACGCTCGCGAGCCGCGTCCTCATCCTCGTCCACGGGCGCGTCGCCGCCGAGGGCACCGTCGCCGAAATCCGCGCGCGAGCCGAGAAGGCCCGAACCCTCGCCGTCGCGTTTTCTGGCGCGATCGCCGAGGCCGACCTGCTCGCCGCCTGCCCCGCCGTCCGTGCGGCGGCATGCACACAGGAAGCGTGGCGACTCGACGCTCCGGACACCGACGCGGCGCTTGGCCAGATCGTCGCCTTCGCCCGCCAACGCGGTGTCCGAATCACAGAAGTCTCCACCACAAGCGCAACACTCGAAGAAGCGTTTCTCGACGTGCTCGAACGCCGGGCGGCGAACCGGGGGGCGCCACAATGAGCCGCATCTCCCAAGTGCTGGCCATCAGCCGCAAGGACATCGAAAGTTATTACGCGAAGCCATCGCTCATCACGTGGGGCATCCTCTTCCCGGCGGTGCTCATCTTCGCGGCCTACCTCCGCAATCCCGGCACGTATGTCGCCATCGCCCCCGGAATCATCGCAATGACGCTGCTCTTCGGCAACACGTCGATGGCTGCCATCGTCATCACGTTCGAGAAGCGCGCGGGGACGTTGGAACGACTGCTGATCGCTCCGCTGACGCACCGCGACATTCTGCTCGGCAAGGCAGCGAGCGCCGCCGCCTTCGGAATCGCAACGTCGCTTGTGCTTTATGTCGGCCTTGCGTTCCTTCTTGGGCTCGGAATGGACCGGCCGCTCTGGTTCGCGGTCGGGCTCGTGCTTGGCGGGGCGACGTTTGCCCTGTTCGGCCTCGTGGCTTCCGCAATGGTGCGCGAGGTCTTCGAGGCAATGACGCTGATGAACCTGTTCCGGTTCCCCATCTTGTTCGTGAGCGGCGTCTTGATGCCCATCGAGGATTTGCCCGCGTGGGTCCTGCCCGTGGCGATGGCGTCCCCGCTGACCCACGTCGTCGAGCTATTGCGGCAGGGCATTTCCGGCAGGTCATATCTGCCCGGCCCGGCGGCACCGTGCTTGGCGATCCTAGCGTTTCTCGCGGCCGGTTGGCTGTTGGCGGGGCCGGTGTTCCGCCGGTTCGCTAACCGCTGACCCGCGCCGGCTCCGCTCCGAGGTCGCGCCCGCGCAGGGCGAACCACACGGTCCCCAACGCCCCGAACGCGCAGGCGGCATAGAGGTTGAGATATGGGCTGATCTGCCACAGGAACGCGCCGCCGAACGCCGCGCCAGAGACAATCACGTCGCGGATCAAATAGTAGACCCCAAACATCGCGGCCTTGCGGTCCTCGGGCGCCAAGTCCATGATGAGCGCCTTCCGGGTCGGCTCGCCGAACTCCTTCAGCCCCCGCAGCACAAACGCCGCCGCCAACAGCCAGAACGAGTGACAAACGCTGAGGACAAGCGGAAATGCCGTGAAGAAGCAGAACGTAGCCACAACAAACGGCTTCTTGTGCGAGCGGTCGGCAAAGTAGGCGACGGGAATATAGATCGCCATCGCCGTCGCCATCTCTACCGTCGTCAAAAGTCCGAACTCAAACGCTGTCACCGGCGAGGCGACGCTCTGCATGCACCAGACGACAACGAATGCATCAGGAATTTGCTCGCAAAACCGCACGAGGATGTCGGCGACAAGCAGGTTCCGAAGCGAGACCGGCATGAGGCGGAACACGCGGAACGGGTTATGAATGGCAGCGGATTTGGCCGGGCCGCCGGTTTTGTGGTCATCTTCGATCAGCACCTGCTGAAGCAGCGTGGCGAGGCCCGTCATCGCCAGCGCCGCCACAAACGCAAGTCGGATGCCGTCCCTGATTCCCCACGCGCTGATGAAGGCCCCGCCGACCACCGGCCCCAGCGCCATCGAGATACGCCGCGTGAAGGACTGCATCGAGACGCCCATCGTTCGTTTGTGCGCCGGCAGTGCCCTTGCCACCAGCTTCATCGTCGCCGGCAACGAAATCGCTGTCCACGACAGAAAGAAAAACGACCCCGCAATAACCGCCCACCAGGTCGGAATGAGAATGACGATGACGAAGCCGACCGAAGCCATCGCGTTGAAAACGAGAAGCGAGCGTTTGGTCCCGATGCGGTCGGCAAGGTAGCCGCCTGGGAAGGAGTAAAGTGCGGAGAGCAGGTTATCGAGGCCGTTCAGGAGGCCGACGGAAAGCGCCCCGCCGCCGAGCGCAATCAAGTAGATCGGCAGGAACCGCTCGGCCAGGCGTTCGCCCATGCCGACGAAGACGACCATCGCCAGCATGCCGAGGATGCTGCGGCGCAGACCGAGGAAGTCAGCGAGGCGTGCGAGGCGTGTTTTCGACATGCGGCGCAGCCCTTCTCCCGCTGCTCATCGGCGGAACGGTGCGGCGTGGCGGCCCAAGTGCCGCTCCAGCGCCGTGTAGTAGTCCTCCTCGTGGGATTCGAGCGCCTCGTAGAAGCGGTCGCGGAACCGGTATGTCCCGTCCGGATTCTTACTGGTCAAAACGGAGCCGAACGTGACGTGCAGAAGCTGCCGCCCGTCGAACGATTCGAGCACGTCGGGCAGCTCGGCATCGGACATCGCGTCGGGCCGCTTCACCTTCGCGGGGTCTGCCGAGACGTGATACGTCGCTCGGTCTTCGTTCCAGCGCTCGAAAGCAAATGCGAGAATCTCGCGGAAGAGGCCTGGATCGACAACAGCGATTGTCCGCACTGCCTCGAGGTAGCTCGTCCCGGCCGTCTTCACGTGGACCAGCCCGTCGGCGCATCGCGCCGCCACCTCATACACACGGAACTTGTCCGAGCCGGAGTGGATGCTGATCTTGTAGGGGCCGAGCGTGCGGGCGATGGCCACGTGCTGGCGGAGCGTCCGCTCCAAGTCGCCCACGTCGCCCTTGTAATCCACGCCCTTTTCGAAGTCGCCGACGAATCGCGGGGCCAAGCTGACCGGCCGGACGCCGAGCCGCGCAAGCTCGGCCGCCACGTAGTAATGCTCCACCGCGGAAGTTGGCGACGTGGTTTCGTCAACGGACATCTCCAGTTCGAACGGCCGGTCGGCCATTACGGCAGCAAGGTGGCGATGCATGCGGAGGGTGTGGGCAACGGCGGCGCCGTATTTGACGGCTGCCCGAACAATGGCTTCGGCGGAGCAGGTGAGCCGTAGGTCGCCGAGGTCGAATCTCTTTCCGGCGTAGCGCCGCTCGGTGTCCTTCCGCGTGGTTTCGAGATCATCCCAGGGCACGGACGCGAGCGCAGCGTCGAGCGCTGCGGCGTCGAGCGTATCGGCTGCGTTGTTTACGTGGTCGCCGGGGTCGATGGTGAACATCGTGAACCCTGCGGCAGCGGTCGCGTCGATGTCCGCGGGCGTTTTCAGGTGGTCGGCGTCGGAGCCGAACCCCTCGCGGTAGCCCTCCTGCAGCACGCCCCATGTAGCGGCGTCCATCACCTCGTCGGGCGTCCGGTGCGTCCGTGTCATCTCGCGGATGGATTGCTGCGCGAGGATGGGTGCGACGCCGGCGCCGCGGATGGCGCGGATGTGGCCGGGCGTCGCCAGCCCAAGCCGGTCGCCCAGGCCCAGCGACGTCCGAAGCCCAACGAGCGTTGGCCGGAGCCACGCGATTTCACGGCGGAGCGCCGCGGCGTTCTCGTGGCTCAGCGGCTTCAGTTCCACCGAGACTTGGCCCGCTTTGGCTCGCGCGACACCGAGCCGCTTCTCGCGTCCGCGTGTCAGAAAGTAGAGAGTTCCATCCGAAACGGTCAAAGATGACGTATAGACGTCGCGATTTGTCTGCCGTCGGAGTTCGGCACAGACGCGGTCGGCGTCGCGGACACTCCCCGACAGGAATCCCAGAATCTCGTCGCTCACATACACCTCCTTGTTCGGCGCCGTGCGGAGCAGCGCGGTCTTATGATAGCGTCGGCACGCAAAGCCGCAAGCGCGGTGGCCGCCGCGCCGGACATGGTGCATCAGGGGGCTGCGGCGCCGCTCCGTCCGAGCAGGGCATTACCGTGCGGACGCGACCTTCTGCTTCAGCGCCTCGTAGCCGTAGTAGGCAAAGAGGTGGTCGAGGATCACCATCGCGGTATAGCTTTCGGCGACGGGCCAGACGCGCGCGACGATGGTCGGGTCGCGGCGGGTGATGGCGGCGAGCTCGCGGTTCTCCAGCGTGTATTTGTCAATCGTGTGCTGCTTCCGGTCGATGGTCGGCGTGGGCTTGACGGCGAGGCGGACGACGATGGGCTGGCCGGTGGAGAGGCCGCCGGTGATGCCGCCAGCGTTGTTCGAGTCGAAGACGACCTTGCCGCCCACGGACCGCATCTGATCGTTGTTCTGGCTGCCGGTCATGTCCTTGACGGCAAAGCCGGCGCCGATTTCGACGCCCTTGACGGCGCCGATGCCGAGCATGCGGCCCAGCTCCGCATCAAGTTTGTAGAACACCGGCTCGCCAAGTCCGACGGGAACACCGAGAACGATGACTTCGACGACGCCGCCGCTCGAGTCGCCCGTTGCGGAAATGCGGTTCGCGGCTTCGACCATCGCCTGGGCCGCGGCGAGGTCGGGGCAATTGAGGACGTGATGAACGCCATATCGCTCCTGCACCTCGGCCGCCGTCATCCGGGGGGCCTTGGCGCGAATGGCATCTATCTCGTTTTCGATTTGGGCGAAAACGGCGGCTTTTTCGAGGAAGCGCATTTCGGGCGTGATGCGGCGCTTGACGTAGATTTCCTGATAAAAGGGGTCGAGGTCGCACCGCATTCGCTTGTAGGCCTCCGTTTTTTCGAGGGCGGCTGCGTGCTCCGGTTCGTCACAGCGGACGCCTGCGAGCTCGCACACATACGAGAAAACGGCGATGCCGCAGGAGCGAAGCACCCGCTTGGCGACAGTTCCGGCGGCGACGATGGGCGCCGTGTAGCGGCCGCTGAAAAAGCCCGCACCGACCGCGTCGTCGTCGGGACCGTACTTGACGAAGGAGGCGTAGGACGCATGCCCGGGGCGGGGCGTGCGGTTGGTGTCCTGATATTGCTTGACGTGGATGAAGTGGCGGTCGAGGTTCGGGATGAGAATCGTGACCGGCGTGCCGTTGGTATGGCCGCGGTTGGCGGCGCCCTCGATTGTGTCGGCGGCGTTGACGCCGGTGTAGATGATCGGAAGGTCGGGCTCCTTGCGTGGCGAAGAAAGCTCGTCGGCCCCAGGTTTTCGAAGGAGAAGATCGGCATAAATTTCCTGTTCCGTCAGGAGCATCCCCGGCGGAACGCCCTGGAGCACGGCTGCGAGGCCGTCCTGATAGGACCCGCCACTGACAGTAAGCTGGAAGTTGCGCCCGACGTGGCATCCGATCATCCGATGATCCTCCCGTGCATGACCATTGGCTCTTTTTGAGCGTGCGGATTCTATCGTGTTTGAGTGCTCGAAACAATGGGATAGTTCAGGGCGGCAGCGGCATGGGAGACATGGTCGCTACGGTTCGCTGCGGTCAATCTTTCAGGATACCGAGTGTGCGGCTCCACGTTTCCGGCTCGAGGCGGTATGGGCTGCCGCGGCCCTGGCAGAAGCCGTGCTCGGCGATGAGGTGGACGGAGAGCGGCGTGAAGCGGAGCGTCTGACCGCTCGTGAGGTCTGCGACTTCGATTTCACCTTTGGGGAATGTGCCGCAGCGGCCGAAGGGACAGGGGATGCGGCCCATCGCCTCGTGCCACGTCGCAGTCAGGCGGTCGCCGACCGGGGCGGGGGTGCCGAGTGCGGCGACGGCGGCGTCGAGGATCGCTTCGAGCCGAGCGGCGAGTTCTGCGAGGGATGTGCCGAGGCGTTCGGCGGCAGCCGCGTCCGCCTCGATGATTTCGCTCACGCGGCGAGGGTCCGCGCCGAGGAAGCCCTCGTGCGAGAGGACGCCCGGCGTCATTCGGCCCCGTATCCGTTTTTCATCAGGAGATTCTTTCATCGGTCTGCCTCAGGTTCGGAGTTCAGGGTTCCATGTTCCCTGTTCCATGTTTCGTGTTCCGCGTGCGGCGTTCCGCGGTTCGGGCTGCAAACTTGGGTTCGGCGCCCTCAAGCTCGGAACTCGGAACTTGGAACCCGGAACATTTTCACGTAAAGCTATCGTAAAACGTTCGGTGCGGCGGGATGCCCTTGGCTTCGAGCACCTTGCAGGCCGCCTTGATCATGCCGCCGCTGCCGCAGAGATACGCTTCGGCTTGGCTGCCCGGTTCGATGTGGCGGTCGGCGACCTCGGTAATCAACCCCGTCTCGCCGCCCCAGTTGTCGCTCGGCTGCGGCGCCGACAACGCGGGGATGAACCGGAAGCCGGGCAGCTTCTTCTCGACCTCACGGAGTTCTTCGACGAGAAACAGGTCCTTCTTCGAGAGCGCGCCGAAGAAGAACGTCGTCTTGCGCCGAATGCCGCGCTCGACCATGTGGCGAGCAATGGACCAGAATGGCGCCATGCCGGACCCGCCGGCGATCCAGACCATCTCGGCCTCCGTGTTCGAGAGGCGGAATTGGCCGAACGGGCCATTGAACGACACTTCGTCGCCCTCGCGGAGATGCTTGAAGACCCAGGTGGTGCACGCTCCGCCGGGGACGAGCCGGACGATCAGCTCGATGGCGCCCTTGTCGCTTGGCGGGCTGGAGATGCTGTAGGCGCGATACACCGGCTCCGGGCTGCCCTCGTAGGCCGGGGCCAGAAGCTGAATGTATTGGCCGGGCACGAACGAGATTTCCTGCGGCTCGCTCAGGCGGATGCGCAGTTCCCTGATGTCGCTCGTAAGGTTGCGGATGCGCTCAGCGACGCCGCGATACTCGCGGACGCCAAAGAGTTCTTCGGGTATCTCGATGGCGAGGTCGTTGCGAATCTTGACCTGGCAACTGATGCGGATGCCGGATGCCTTCTCAGCGTCGGACAGCAAGGGCAGCTCGGTGGGAAGCATCGGTCCGCCGCCCTCGAGCACCTTGAGCTTGCAATAGGCGCACGTCCCCCGCCCGCCGCACGCACTCGGAATGAAGATGCTGTTCTCGGCCAGCGATTCGAGCAGCGACTTGCCGCCGCGGACGACGAGCTTCTTCGAGCGGTTGACCGTGATGGTGCACTCGCCGTAGGTCGCGATGAAGCGCTCGGCGACGACAAGCAGCGCGGCCAGCGCCGCCGCAATGCCGCTGACCACCGCTACCGCCAGCAGCATCGACATCACGCCCCGCCTTTCCCGTTTTCCCGCTTTTCCTTGTTGCCCATCTCTGCCCTACCTGCCCTGAAGGACGCCCGTGAAGCCAATGAACGCCAGAGCCATGATGCCCGCAATGATGATCGTGATGCCGGGACCCTGGAGCGATTCCGGGATGCGCGAGCCGTCGAGCCGCTTCCGCGCACCCGCCATCGCCAGAATCGCCAGCATCCAACCGGCGCCGCTGCCGAAGCCATAGGCCACCGCCTCGGCAAACGTGTAGCGCCGGATGACCAGAAAAAGCGATGCGCCGAGGATCGCGCAGTTCACCGTAATCAGCGGCAGAAAAATGCCCAAGCCCTGATACAGGGCGAGTGAGTAGCGCTCGATGACCATCTCGACGAACTGAACGAACGCGGCAATCACGACGATGAACAGGATGAACCGGAAGAACTCGATGCCGAGCGGCACGAGCACGAGGTGATACGCAAGCCAGTTCAGCGCGCACGTGCACGTCATCACAAAGACGACCGCCGCGCCCAGCCCCGCCGCCGTCCGCACCTCGCGCGAGACGGCAATGAACGAGCACATACCAAGAAACGTCGTCAGCAAGATGTTCTGTGTGAACGCCGCCGCGAAGCAAATGGTCAGGACCTGCATAAGTTCCGGCCCGATGTTCACGGCGCGCCCCCCTTGCCCGGCGCCCTTTGCCGGCCGCGGAAGAACCAAACGGCGAACGCGAGCGCGAAGAACGCTCCCGGCGGCATCACCATGATGATCCACTTGTCCCACATCGTCGAAAAATACGGCACGGGGACGCCGAACACCGTGCCCATCCCCAAGAGTTCCCGGAAGAAGGCGACAAGGAGCAGCACGACGCTGTATCCCAGGCCGTTCCAGAGGCCGTCGAGGAACGACGAGACGGCCGGGTTCGTCGCAGCGAACGCCTCGCACCGGCCCATGATGATGCAGTTCGTGATGATCAGTCCGACGAACGGCCCGAGCGCCGCGTGCATCTCCGGCCAATACGCGCGGAGCGCGATCTCGACGATCATCACGTAGAATCCGATGACGAGAACCTGCACCATCATGCGGATGCGCCGGGGCGTCCACGTCCGCAGAAGCGACACGGTCAGGCAGCTCATTGCCGTGACGGACGTGAGCGCGGCGCACATCACGAGCGTGTTCAGGACGAGGTTCGTCACAGCGAGCGCGCTGCAAATTCCGAGAATCTGGCGGAAGACGGGGTTCTGCCGCCAAAGCCCGTCGAGCATCGCCTTTCGCGCCGTTTGTTCGCCGGTGCTCATGTTTCTTGTCGCAGATTTCCGCAGATGCGCGCGGATGGAGAAGCGCGATCTGCGTCATCTGCGTTCATCTGCGGCTCCGCTCTTCATGTCCTCGCGCCACCGCGCGAGGCGCTCGTTCAGCATCCGTTCGAGGCGCGAGCACGTCTGCGTCGCGCCGGTGAGTGCGTTGATTTCACTCGGCCTGGTCTCCTCGGCCTCGGGCCGGAAGGCGAGCGGGGAGCCGAAGGATGCGATCTTTTTCTCTGCCTCGAATTGCTTACGGAAGCGCGGCTTCACGATTTCGGCGCCCAGACCCGGCGTCTCGCTTTGCTCATAGAACGCGATGCCGGTAATCGTTTCGCGGTCGGCGGCGATCCCGATGACGCCGCGAATGGGATTCCAAAATCCCTGCCCTTCGAACGGCAGCGCGAAGGCCGCCACTGCGCCGTCCTTCACCAGCCGATAGGCGCCGTGCGACGCCTCGTCCGGCTCGCGGACGAGTTCGACGTAGAGCCGGTGTAGTTCGAGGTTCGACGCCCGTTCGGGGATGGGCACGGCGAGGCATGCTAGGACGGCCTTCTCGAAGGCCAGCTTCTCGTTCGCCTCGACGCGCTCGCGCGTCAGCCGGGAGAGGCCGATGAGCGCCCCGCTCGCCACGGCCGTCAAGGCGAACATGTAGGCGACGGAGAACCACGCCTTTTTCTTGATGCTCATTCCGCCCGCCTCTTCCGCCTCTGCGTCACTGCGTAGTCGATGATGGGCGCGAACATGTTGCCTATCAGGATGGCGAACATCAGCCCGCCGTTGAAGATGGAGAAGT
>CAZBRH010000020.1:0-263 GCA_964494245.1 uncultured Planctomycetota bacterium
CGACGGACGCTCTATAAGCCGCAGGGCGATAAGGAGTATACGTTTCCTCCGTCGGCCGGCGGGCACGGCGGATCAGATGCGAGCATCGTCGCCGAGTTCATCCGGTTCGTCCGAGAGGGCGGAGCGGTGTCCACGTCGCCGGTGGCCGCGCGCTACAGCGTCGCTGCCGGCTGCAAGGCAGCGGAGTCCCTTCGGAGCGGCGGGGTGCCGATGGACGTCCCGCGCCTCGACCCCGACCTCGTCGCATATTTCGGCATGGGGAT
>CAZBRH010000020.1:273-1467 GCA_964494245.1 uncultured Planctomycetota bacterium
GCTGAACGGCCGCCCAAGTTCTCGCCTTCTCGGAACCGATACTTTTCGTCACATCGTCGGGCACAAGGTCTGGCGATCATTTCGCGTTCACCGGATAAATGATCCGGCGAGGCGAGGTGCGCAGCAACCGGGGCTGCCGGTTCCGAAGTTGTGCGAGGTCGAGACCGACAATTCCCCATCTGCCGTCGTGCGTCGCAGCGCAGTAGATGCGGCCATCGGGGCCAAGCGAGCCGCCGCCGGCCAGCTCGACGACGGCTTCCGGGTCGGACTTGAGCACTGTTTTGCCCCAGTCGAAAACACGACCGCTTTCCGGGTCGAAGCTGAGCAGATGCGGGCCGACGGCGTGATAGAGCAGGCCGTCTTTTCCAAAGACCATCATGCGGCAGAACGGGCCGCCCCAGCCCTCGGCCTTCCACGGGACGGTGCGGCCGTGGTCGATCACCGTCCCCCATTGGCCGCGTGTCGCGTCGATTTCCATCAAGTGGCCGGTGCGCTGGCTCGTGACGAAGATGCGCATTCCGTCCGGCGAACGCGCGCCTGTCATCCACCAGTTGCGCCATCGTTCGGTGTTTCGGAGGACGGCTTCTCCGTCGCCGGACGATGCGGGCGTTGTCATGCCGGGAACGCGGTGGAGCGAGCCCCGCTCTTCGCCGTCCGCGGGCGGATCGTAGATGAGGATGTCGCCCGTCGCGCCGTCGGCCACGTAAACGCGGCCGGTAGCCACGACGTCGAAGTAGCGCGAGACACAATCGAGGCCGCTCGCCGTCATGCCGAGGATGCGCAGCCGCCGGGCGTGATATTTCTCGTTCGGCGCGCAGCTGACGAGGTAGCCCGTCGGCCACGTCAGGCCGTAGAGCACGTTCCGCTTTGTATCCATCGAGCAGGCAATGATGCCTTCGTGACGACGGACCCAGCCGAAGTCTTCGACCTTCTCGGTCTGCGGGTCGTAGGCGAACCAGTGGCCGCCGGGGTAGGTGCGCGTCGCGTTGGGTTCTTCGACCTTTGTGTGGGTAGCGCCGTAGATGCGGCCGTCTTTGCCTTCGTGCAGGGCGCCGTGGATCTTGTCTTGGGCGTGTGCCCACCGGGTTGCCGGGAACTCGCCTGCCCCGGCATCGCCCAACAGCGTAGGGTTTTCTAGCTCCGGCCCGCCGCCGTAGATGGCGTGTGAAGTCATTCGCGCGACGACACGCAGGG
>CAZBRH010000020.1:1477-6377 GCA_964494245.1 uncultured Planctomycetota bacterium
CGTCTTCGGGTCGAGCTCGACGAGGCGAGCGACGCTGTAGCACGCTCCGGCATAGACTTTGCCGTTCGAGTGCGCCAGCACGGCGTAGAAGATGTGTCCCCGCGCCGGTCCCGTGAGCGGATAGAACTCGACTTCGACGAGGTCCGGATTGGCGGCGCCCGGCGGAGCGGCCCAGCGCATTTTCTCCGCGGCGGCCCCGTCCGCTGTCCGGCAGCCCGCCGCCACCGCAAGGCCGAGCGCTATGAGCAGCATCGACAGCATCTTTTGGTCCGTATTTCGCAACAGGGTTTCTCCTACTTGAGGACAGGCCGTGGGGTCGTGTTGAGCACGTCGCTTGGTTCGAGCCAGCCGCGTCGTGCGACGGCGACGCCGAGTTCCATTCGGTCGCGCAGCGGCGGATCCAGGGAGTGGGCGTCGCTCCCGAGGGCAAGCCGGACGCCGTGCGCCTTGGCCATGCGACAGTAAACGTCGGTGAGGTCGAGGCGCTTCGGGTTCGCGTTGATTTCAAGCGCCGTCCCTGTGGCGGCGGCCATGCGGATGAGTTCCGGCAGGTCTACGTCGAATTTGTCTTCCTGCTGAAGCAGTCGGCCCTTCGGGTGGCCGATGATATCGACGTGCGGGTTTCGCGTCGCCGCATCGAGGCGCTTCATGATTTCGTCCCGCCCCTGCCCAGAGCCGGAATGAATCGAGGCGATGACGACGTCAAGTTGGGCGAGCATTTCGTCCGGCAGGCCGAGCGAACCGTCCGGCAGGATTTCGACCTCGACGCCGGCGAGCAGACGGACGCTGCGCACCTTCCGGCCGACGCTGGCGATTTCATTGGCCTGCTCCCGCAGCCGGGCCGCGGACGGGCTGCCCTTCGCCCGAAACGCCGCCGAATGATCGGTGATGGCCACAAACGCATACCCGGCGGCGCGGGCGGCGTGAGCGATCTCCTCGATGGACGCCTTTCCGTCGCTCCAGGTCGAGTGAACGTGGAAGTCGCCTCGGATGTCGTCGAGCCCGACGAGCTTCGGCAGCGTCCCAGAAAGCGCCGCCTCGATTTCGCCGCGGTCCTCGCGCAGTTCCGGGGGCATCGGCTCCATCCCCAGCGCCCTGTAGATGTCTTCCTCCTCCGCCGACGCAATGACTTTTTGACCCTTGAACAGCCCGTATTCGTTGATCTTCATCCCGCGCCGGCGGGCGATGCCGCGCAGTTTGATGTTGTGCGCCTTCGAGCCGGTGAAATACTGAAGCGCGGCGCCGAACTGCTCTGGAGCGACGACGCGGAGGTCCACCTGCCGCCCGTCGGCGACAAGGACGCTCGCCTTTGTCTCGCCCGCAGCGAGGACATCGGTGACGTGGGTGTCGTGCGTGAAGGTGTCGATGATGGCGGCGGCGTCATTGCCGCAGGCGAGGACATCAATGTCGCCGATGGTTTCGCACCATCGCCGCAAGCTGCCCGCGGGGGAGACCCGCGAGACGAGGCCGGGGCGCGCGCGAAGTTCGTCCATCGCAGCGTGAGCCGCGTCAAGCGCTGCCCGGAGCAGCATGCGCCCCCCTGTTCCCCGCACCATGCGGATGCCGCGCAGGATGTTCTCCTCCGATTTCTCGCCCATGCCGGGGAGTTCGCGGATGCGCTTCGCCCTCGCCGCCTTTTCGAGTGCCGCGAGATCGCTCACGCCGAGCTCGCGGTAGAGCAAGGCCGCCTTTTTCGGCCCGACGCTCTGGACGCGGAGGACATCGAGAATCCCGGGCGGGGCGGCCTTCTTTGCCTCTTCGAGCCGGGCAATCTTGCCGGTCTCGATGTATTCCTTGATCTTCTTGGCGATGCCCTCACCGACGCCGGGCAGCTCGCGGAGCGTGTCCGAGGCCGCCATCTCCGCAACGTCGTCAGTCAGGTCCTGGAGCACGCGCGCGGCCCGGCGATAGGAGCGTATCTTGAACGCATTCTCTCCGAGGAATTCGAGGAGGTCCGCGAGCTCCTCGAGCCGTTGGGCGACCTCGCGATTGTCCACGCCTTGACTCCGGGCCGAGCCGTCCTGTGGTTGATGTTAGCAGCGTTGGCGGCAGAGTCAAGCGTTGCCGCGGGATCAGCGGGCCCGACCTGTCTCGCCACACTGGCCGGTTCGCCGCGCGGCTACACGCCGAGCAGCGCCTTCGCGGTGATGAAATAGATGAGCAGCCCGGTGATGTCCACGATGGTCGTCACTGCTGGGCTGGCAACGACGGCGGGGTCCCATTTCATTCGTGCGGCGCCCAGTGGCAGGAGAGCCCCGATCAGCGTTGCCGACACGACCTGGAGACCGAGCGCGACGGAGACGGCGAACGCAATTTGCATTATCGAGGTCCCAACAGGATTCGTCGAACCGCCGCCGAAGACGATCACGCGGCCGAACGCGACGATGGCAAGGAGCGCGGCGAGCAGGATCGAGACTCGGAACTCCTTCCACAAGACGCGGCCGACGTCGCGCAGCCGGATCTCCTGAAGTGCGAGCGCCCTGACAACGAGCGTGGCGGACTGGCTGCCGGTGTTGCCGCCTGTGTCGGCCAGCATGGGCATGAACGCCGCAAGGATGGTGAACTGAACCAAAAGCTCCTTGAAGTTCTGAACAATCAATCCTGAAATCAGGCCGAGAATGGCCAACGCGACGATCCATACGGCTCGGTTCCGGAAGTGCGTCCACACGGGCGTCCGTAGGTATTCGCGCGCCGCGTGCTTGCCGACGATTGCCATGAGCTTTTCGACGTCTTCCTGCTGTTCCTGGCGAAGAATGTGGATCGCGTCATCGTGCGTGACGATTCCGACAAGGATGTTGTTTCCGTTGACAACCGGAATGGCCAGAAGGTCGTATTTTTCGATCTTCCGGACCACCTCTTCCTGGTCGTCGGTGATATGGACGGAGATGATGTCCCGATGCATGATGTCGCCGACCGTCTGCGTCGGCTTGGCGAGAATCAGGTCTCGGATCGAGACGAAGCCGACGAGGCGGCGCTGATCGTCGATGACGTAGATGTAGTAGATGGTCTCCTTCCGCGGGGCCTGGATGCGGACCTGTTCCAGCGCCTGCGGCACGGTCATGTCCGCCTTGAGCACCGCGTAGTCCGTGTTCATGACCGCCCCGGCGGTGCCTTGCTCATAGCTGGCGAGGCGGCGAATGTCCTCGCGCTCGGCGCGGGCAACGAGCGGCAGCAGTTCTTCGCGGACCTGTTCGTCCAGCCGCTGGACGAGGTCGGCCCGCTCGTCCGGGTCCATCTCCTCAAGCAGTTTCGCCATGTCGCGGCGGTTCTCGCCTGTGGCGAGTTCCACCTGTTGGCTGAGCTCGAAGTGAGAAAAAATCTCAGCGCGGCGCGCGACGGGGATCATGTGGAGAATGCGCCAGATCTCGAAGGATTCCAGTCCACTCAGAAGTTCGGCGACGGTCGCCGGGTGGCTTGATTCGCAGAACGAGCGGATGCTCGCCTCGTCATTGGCGGCAAGCAGTTCACGGAGCTCTGGCACGATAAGAAACTGCCTCATCAGCATGCCCTCTTCTTCTGTGGCGAAACCCACCGGGACGGAGCTTCTGTCGCAAGGTGCGCGCCGTGTTGCTGGAGAGCGCGACACGGGATTGGCGAACGTATAGCCGCACCGCGTGCCCGAGTCAACTCTTTTTCAAAATTCTTCGGCTTGCAGTTCGGCCGAGCCATGGCTGGAACGCAAACCGGCGCGTCCGCACCGCGAAGCGAGAACGGCTCTTCTCTTCGGGTTCGATGAACGCCTTGCGTTCTTCGTCCGTCTCGACGATTTTTTTGGAGGCGGCTTCTGGCGTAGGCGGTGCGAATCGGCACCGCCGCGTGCCGCCGGCCCCGTGGTTCTTCGCGTTCATCGTTGGGGGATTCCCCGCTATCTCTGCCCTTGAGCAAACCAGCCGGACGGCAGCGCGTCGCGCTCGGCTTCGAGCAGCTCGGCGATGATGGCGTCGGCATCAGCGATGCTGTTCACGATGGGGTCGAGGCACATCGCCCGCCGCAGCAGTGCCCGGTCGCACTTGACGATCGCCTCGGCGGTCAGTTCGTGGGTTTCGAGGACCTGCTGTTCGAGAGCGCGGATTCCCGGCGGGAAGGCGCCAACGTGCAGCGGCCGCAGGCCGCTCATGCTGACGTCGCTGAGCAGTTCCAAGAACGCATCGTCGTCCATGTTCGTAACGGCGCTACGGTTGGGTTGGTTGATGTAGAACTGCTTTCCGAGTCCGCCCCACATGGACTCGACGATGTCTGTCGCGTGGTCAGGACCGTAGGACGCCATGAACCGTCCCGGTTCGATGCGGCCGGCGAGGTAGTCATCGATTTCCTGCCACATGGCGTCGTGGCGTTTTTGGCGCGCGGCGGCGTCGAACACGGTGAGCGGCGGCAGCGGGTCGGGGGCCACGTTCTTTCCCTGCCAGTAGGGGACGTATTCCTTCGTGTGGCCCATCGTGTCGGGCCAGGCGCCGAAGAGGTCCCGGAGTTGCAGCCCGTAGCTGCGGTTGAACGCGGCCTTCGAGTCGGCGTCGGCCGTCTCCTTGGCGGCGGCGCGTTCGATGTCCTTGCGAAGCACGGGCAGGATGTCGCGCCCGGCGTATGTTGCGGCAAGGAGCCACGTGAAGTGGTTTACGCCGGCGATGCGGAGGTCGAGCTTCGATTCCATTTCGGGTGTGACGGACTCGCGGTCCTTCGCGATCCCCGCGCTGACGAGGTAGGCGCGCTTGAGGTGGGGCATATGGTGGCCGTCGCACAGGGCGAACGACTTGACGCCGGGGGCGTGGCGCATCAGGCCGATGCCCATGACCGCCGTCGGGTTGATGTAGTTGATGAGCCAGGCCTCGGGGCAGAGATCGCGGACGTCTTCGGCGATGCGGAGAACTTCGGGCAGTTCCCGCATCGCGCGGAAAATCCCGCC
>CAZBRH010000020.1:6415-28225 GCA_964494245.1 uncultured Planctomycetota bacterium
CATGCGGACGCCATACTTCGCCGAGATGGCGCAATCGATGCCGCGATAACGGACGCCATCGTTGGCGAAGGAGAGGACGACAAAGTCGGCGCCGGGCAGCACATCGCGCCGCTGGGTGGACCCCTCGAGTTGGAGCGGCGAGCCGAGGTGCTTCACCATCAGCCGCGCCAGACCCATCATCTTGCCCAAACGCTCTTCGTTCGTGTCCACATACGCGAGCGTCCCCTCGCGGAGGACCTCTGAGTGGAGCATCTGCCAGAGCGCCTGCCGTCCGAAGAACAAACTGCCGGCGCCGACGACAACGACCTTCGGGTGCTGCATCGTTTTATTTCCCGGCCGGAGGATGCCTTGTGAGGACAACGCGGCCGCATTCTGTCGGAAACCCGCGTGGCTGTCAAGCGGGCCGCGGCTTTCCAGCGGGCCACGTATTTGACGGTTTTCTGCGCAGCGGGTATAGTGTCGGACGAAGGAACTGCTCCCATGCTGCCGCGCGGCAGCGGCATCCGGCCCGCAGCGACGTAAAGGATGGACAGCGAACACGAGGCGACTGCCGAAGCGCTGATGGCGCGGTTTCGGCGGTTCGGCGACACGGCGGCGTTTGACGAACTGGTCTCGCGCCATATCGACCGAGCGCTCGCCGTCGCCTCCGAAATCCTGCGCGACCGAGCGCTCGCCGAGGATGCTGTGCAGGAGGCGTTCCTGCACGTCGTTCGCGCCCGTCGCCAATACCAGCCCTCCAAGCCCTTCTCGGCATGGTTCTACACGATCTTGCGGAACGTGTGCAGGGACCTGCTGCGGCGGCACAGCCGACAGGCCCGGCTGATTCAGGAAGTTGCCGCAGGCGCTCCTGTCTCGGTTGACCCGCCGTCGGCGGGGGGCGCATCGGCAGAGCGGCTCTTGGAGCAACTCCCCGAGCCGGAACGCGCGGTGCTGACACTGCGGCTTGTCTGCGAGCTGCCGCTTGCAGACGTGGCGGCGGCGCTCGGCATTTCGTATGAGGCAGCGAAGAAGCGGGCGCAGCGCGGCCTGCAACGGCTCCGCGAACGCCGCGCCGCCACTCGCGACGATTGACCCTGCGGCGAAGAAAAAAACTGTCCCGCACACCGCCCGTCGAGCGTATTCAGTTAGAGGTAAGAAACGAGGAGAAGCCGTGAACTGCGAGCCCATTCGGGAAAAACTGGAGCTCTTCGTCCTCGGCGAGTTGTGCGAGGCCGAGCGCGCAGAGGTCGCAGAACACCTGCGGGGCTGCGCGGGGTGTCGGACGGACGAGGCGGAGCTTCGGACGATCGTTGACGATGTCCGTCATGCCGCTCCGCCCGCAGGGCCAAGCCCGCAGCTTCGGGCAGCGGTCGGCGCAGCGGCTCGCGCCGAGTTGGCTGCGGAACGGCGGCGCCACATCGTTCTGCGACGTGTGGAGTTTGTCGCAGCGGCAGCAGCGCTCCTGCTCATCAGTTTCTCGATCTGGGCCGTGCGGCGGATTTCGTGGCGTCAGCCCGGCCCAAAGCCGATCCCCGGCGGCCTGCGTGCGGACGCAAAACTTTCTGCTCCTGAGCGGTGGCAGTATCGCGGCGCGCGGGTGGTGCCGACCTCCATGGCGGATGAGGTGGTCGTCTACGGGCAAACCATGTACCTCCTGACACAGGGGGACGTGACGTCGGGCGTGGCAGCCATCGACGTCGAGTCGGGGGAGCCGCGTTGGCGTTCCGACGTTCCGAGTCTTGGATATCTTGCCGCAAACGGCCGCCGCGTGTTTTGCCTCGGCTCCGTCCGACCGAAGACGGTTGACCTCATCGCGCTGGATGCGTCGGACGGCGAGCTTGTCTGGCGCTACTCCTGTGCGGAGCTGCATCCGCTCCGAGCGGTCACGCGCCCCGTGCCGCTTTCCGGCGACCGGGTTTGCTGGACGGCAGACGCGGTTGTCCATCTGATGGATGCGCAAACGGGCAAGGCGTTGTGGACACGCGGGATCGACGGCGAAGGCGCGCTTTCGGCCGTCGCCGCCAGGGAGGACCTGCTCTACGTCGTTGGCGGTCGTTCGTTATACGCTCTTGACGTGCGGACAGGCGAACCGGCTTGGCGGGAAAAGCTGGATGAGGGGCAAGGCACCGACGGGCGCCCGATGCTGGCGCTCGCGGGGCGCTGCGCCTATGTGGCGCAGGAACGCTCCCGTGAGGAGGCGCGGCTGGTTTGCCTGAACCTCGATACGCGGCGCGTCGTCTGGGAAAAGACCGTGCCGAAGGTCCAACACCTGCTGGCGGGCGAGGATATTCTCTACGTTCGCAACCACGGCGTTCACGCGCTCGACGGGGCGACGGGCGCCGTGCTCTGGACTTACGCGGCGGCGGGGTGCAGCCCCCTGAGCCGCGACTACGGACTGATTTACTTCGCCGATGCAGCGCAGCGCGGCCGACTGGTCGCGCTGGACGAGCGCACGGGCACCGAGGCGTGGGAGATCGCCCGCGTCCGCTCGTGCAATGCCTTCACCAAAATCGGCTCCACCGGCTACATCAAGACGCTGGACGGTGTCGTCCACGCGATCGCGCTGGACAGGGGGCGGGCCAGATGAGACGGAGAGGATTCTTTGCCCCGGTGTGCAGGGATAGTGAGAGAATCGAATCAAAAGCGGCGCCTGTTGGTGCACGAACGTCAGGGCTAAAGGAGGATTCTGTGGCTTTTTCGCATGCGAATGGACCCCGCCGCGAGGCGTTTACAGTGATTGAACTGCTGATTGTGATTGCGATTATCGGCATCCTTTCGGGGATGCTCCTGCCCGCGTTCCGCGAGGCGAAGTTCGAGGCGTTCCAGACGAGCTGCGCGAACAACTTGCGGCAGATATACCTCGCGCTCATGTATTACGCGGGCAAGAATCAGGATTATCTGCCCGTCGAGCAGTATGAGCACAATCCCGCGCTGAAGCTCATCGAGGCCCTCGATGCAAACAACGAGAAGGAAATGCTGATCCACGCGATGTATTGCCCGCAGGCGTGGTATATGGAGGCGACCGCACAGAGCACGACGCTTACGCCGAAGGGCTGTTCGGACAGCATCATCGACACGCCCGAGAACCGCGCGGCGGGTAACATTTCCTACCTTTACTGGAGTTTTCTCGAAAACAAGCCCGGCAAAGGCACGGGGAAGGATGCGTATTGGCGCAATCCCCCCTTCTTTCCCCGCATTCTCAAGACCTCCGGCATGCAGACCCGCGACGATGTCAAGTTCATGGCCGGGACGAACGGCGCAACACAACAGAACTTGTGGAACAACGCCAACAAGCAAGCCGTCTCGAGCATCTGGGTGATGTCCGACTTCCACCGGCAGGGCGGCCCGTTCCCCCATGTGCGCAAGCACGCCGGCGGGCTGAACGTCCTGTTCCTCGACGGCCACGTCGACCTCGTCATCGGCCGCCCGCAGGACAACTACCGATGAACGCGGCAGACCTTGTGGCGACTTTCTGCTACGCTCTTTCCATAGAGTCCGTCTGTCCCCGGCCGGTCCAACTTAGAGGGATGCTTTCGTGACCGGATTGCCCCTGGGACAGACCTGGTGCCCGCGCTGCGGAAAGACTTTTGAACCCAACGCGCTTGTCTGCCTGCGCTGCGGATACGACCTGCGCACGGGACGACGCACCCGGCACGCGAAGCCGTCCGAAACCGATAAGTCGGCGCAGTCCAGCGTGGGGCTGGCGCTTGTGGCGAGCGCCGCTGCCGCCGGACTTACCGGAATCGGGTGGGCCGCGCTCTCCATCACGCTACAGGAGCCCCTCGGCTACGCGGCGCCGGTCGTCGGCCTGGCTGCGGGGGTTGGCATGATCGCCGGGACGAAGCAGCGCACGGATAACCTCGCTGCCGCTGCCTTCGGCTTCGCCCTGTGTGCGCTGGTATTGGCCAAACTGATAATGGTCGCGTGGACGACCCATCCTGGGATTCTGGCCTCTTCCGAAAGTCAGGTGGACTTGCAGGCGGCGGTGCTGACCCAGATGAGCCAGGAGCCAGGCCACGACGAGCGTGCCTTGCGGATGGTTCGGAGCTACCTGCTCGAAGAAGAGGAAGGCGTCAGGCGGGCAGACCTCGACGCCGAGGGGCTGCGGATTCTGGACGAGGTCGAACGCCGCGCCGCCGAACTCGCCCGAAATCCGAGGGGCGAACTCGCATGGCCGGTGGCCCGCAAGCATTATCGGATGGCCTCTCTGGCCGACCGCGCGGCCCTGCACGTCTCACGCTGGGACGTGCTCTGGATCGTCATCGCTCTGGTTCTGGCGTGGCTCTTGCCGCTGAAGGCCCCGGCAAAGGACGGGGAGCCCTGACGGCGCGGGCAAGACTGGGCCAATAACGTCGAAAAGCGGTCTTTAGCAACGAACTCGAAGCGAAAGGACACGTTCATCCTCGCTGCATGCGGTCAAGCAGCAAGAGCCGTCGTATCGGAGGGAAAAACAATGCGGCATCATAGGCGCGTGCCCCGTTTCGTGAAGAAAGGGCAGGCATTCACCATTATCGAACTCCTTGTCGTCATCGCCATCATCGGCATTCTTGCGGGGATGTTGCTCCCTTCCCTGCGCGAGGCGCGGAGCGACGCCCGCGGAACGTCCTGCATCTCAAATCTCCGCCAGCTCGGGATTGCGTTCGAAATGTATCTTCACGCACACAATGGAATCTATCCGCCGCTCTATTGGCAGGCGCCCACGGGACATCCACAGGCGGGCGTCAACTTCCGTTGGCAGCGGCTTCTCAGGAAATACGTCGGGGGCCATGTGCTGGAGGACGATCTGGCGCATAGTGAAGCGTCGAAGTCTCCTCCCAATAAGTTTGTCAGCAACGTCTTCCGCTGCCCCGAGATCGGGGCCTCGCGGTCTCAGATCCCCGGAGTGAACCGCGGTGACTTCGAGCGCGAGGGGTCCTATGGCTACAACTGGTCAACCTTCGGCCACGCCATAACGGGAATACGCTGGGACACAACCATAGGCGGCAAGCAGTATCGGCGTAAGTTCCCCGTCACAAGTTCCATGATTACCGCCCCCTCGCGGACGATTATCGTGGCCGACGCCTTCGGCGAGTCCACGAAAAGCAACCCGCCGAGCACGCTGCACGCATACACACTGGATGCGCCCTGCAAGCTTTCGACCAATGGGATGCCGGGGACGAACGGCTGGGGAAGAAGCCAGGGGGCGGGGACGGTCCCTTGCCCGCCGGATCCTCGGCACGACGGCAAGTTCAACGCCCTGTTTGCCGACGGGCACGTCGAATCGCTCACGCTGCATCAGGCCGGCTTCAGCAGCGACGACCCGACCGCCTTGACGGGGAGCGAGGATGGCGACCCGACGCTCTGGAACGGATACGCCGACCCCAACCTGAAGATGTTCCCGGTTCAACCGTGAGGTCAGTCATGAATCGAACACGCACGTTTCGCCAGCGCGGCGGCGTAAAGGCGGCCATATTTGTCGTCATCCTCCTCGCCATCGCAGTGGCCTCGATCATCTGGGGAACCCGCCGCACAGGGCCTTCCGTCGGAGAGCACCTGCGCGCCGACTTCCAAAAATATGTCGGCCTCCAACTGGCCGAAGCGACGCTGCGCTTGCTCGGCACAAACAGCGGCCATGTTGTCGTCCTCAGTGCGGCAGACCCGCGCGGCCCATATGCCGCCCTGCTGACGGCGCTCACTAGAAAACTCAAGGAGCAAAAAGTCGAGGCGGACGTATTCACGCCCCAAACCCTCGGCCTCGGCGATGACGACCCATATGCAGACGGATATGAGCGGATTCTTCGGCAGCACAAGCCCGCTGCGATTGTCGCCGTTGCGCTTGGTTTGATGGACACAAGTATTCCCGCCGACTTGCAAAGCTTCATGGACGGCGCTGGGCGGCTTGTGTTGCTGGGCGAGATGGCGCGCCCAGAAAGCCCGCTTACGGACTGGATTCGGCAAGGGAAAGCCACCGCGATTGTTCGGCATGCTGGCCCCCTTCGACACCTGGCCCCCGCAACGCAGGCGCCCGGCACCCGCACGACCGCCGAGCAGTATTTCGAGCAGCACCACACCATCCTGACCGCCGAAAACATCGAACGGGTAATCCCAAGGAGAACCGAATAAGCCGCGAGCCCACACCGCCGGGTCCGCACAGCCGTCCTTTTTCCTCGTTTGACTTCCGCAACGGCCCCCACTACAATTCCGCACGGACGGTTGCAAGCCGCAAAAAAGTGAAGGCATTCGGAATCTTCCCCTGCCCGAACGAGGGAATCCCATGATTGTTGGCGTTCCGAAGGAGATCAAGGCGGACGAGTATCGCGTCGCGCTGACGCCCATCGGCGTCGAGTTGCTTGTCGCGGCGGGGCACCGGGTCCTTGCCGAGTCCGGGGCCGGCGAGGCGAGCGGCCTGCCGGATGAACGCTACGCCCAGCACGGCGCCGAGATTGTCCCGTCGGCTGACGCCATCTGGTCCGAGGCCGAGCTGGTCGTCAAGGTCAAGGAACCACAGCCGGTGGAAATCCGGCGGCTTCGGGCAGGGCAGATTCTCTTTACGTACCTGCATCTGGCGGCGTCGCGCGAACTCACCGAGGGGCTGCTCGCGACGGGCGCGACGTGCATCGCCTACGAGACGGTGCGCGACGCCAAGGGGCGCCTGCCGCTTCTCGAGCCGATGAGCGAGATCGCCGGCAAGATGGCCGTCCAGCAGGCGGCGAAATACCTCGAACGCCCGATGGGCGGGCGCGGCGTCCTCCTCGGTGGAGTGCCCGGCACGTCGCGCGGCTACGTGATGGTCATCGGCGGCGGCACGGTCGGTTCGATGGCGGCGCGCGTCGCCGCGGGCTTCGGCGCAGACGTCGTCGTGCTCGACATCGATCTCTACCGCCTCCGGTATCTTGCCGAGGTGATGCCGCCGAACGTCACGCTGCTCCACAGCAACCCGCAGACGATCCGCAACCGACTCGCCATCGCCGACGCCGTCATCGGAGCGGTGCTTGCCCCGGGGGCGCGGGCGCCCCGACTCGTCCGCCACGAAGACCTCAAGTTGATGAAGCCCGGTTCCGTCATCGTCGATGTCTCGGTCGATCAGGGTGGTTGCATCGAGACCACCCGGCCGACGACCCACCGCGACCCTGTGTATGTCGTGGACAGCGTCATCCACTACGGCGTCCCGAACATGCCCGGCGCCGTCAGCCACTCGAGCACGTTCGCCTTGTCGAACGCGACGCTGCCCTATGTCCTCAAGCTGGCAGAGTTAGGGTTGGAGGATGCGCTGGCGTCGGACCCCGGCTTTGCTCAGGGGCTGAACATCCGCGACCACAAGATCGTCTGCCCGAGCGTCGCCGAGGCGTTTCGGTAAGAAGTCGCGGTGTCAGTGCGGGAGGGCTAGATTTTACTTTATCCGCCACCGGACGAGTCCCGCCGTGAGCAAGAGGATCGCCCCGGTCAGGATGAAGGGGGTGCGGAGGCCGAACGTCGCCGCCATCCAGCCGCCCGTCAGCGGGCCGAGGCCGAGGCCCAGTGAGTTGACGGACGCCGTCACGCCGTAGGCCTTTCCGAGGTGTCGGTCGTGGGAGATTCGCCGGATGATCGCGTTTGCACTCGGCATGATTGCAGCGGCAGAGAAGCCAAAAAGACCGCGCAGCACGTAGAGCTGCGGGATGCTCGTGGCAAAGGCCATTGGAACGGTCACAAGCGCGGCTGCGAGCGATCCCAGCGCCAAGAGCCGCGCGTGGCCCCACGAATCGCCGATGTGGCCGAACAGCCCTGACGCAATCGCTGCCGTGAACCCGGACAGCGCCAAGATCAGGCCGGTTACCGTTGCCACTCCCTTGTCCGCCCCGAAGATGTTCCTGACCAAGAGCGGGAACATCGCCCCCGAGGCCGAGTTGGCGAACCTCACGTGGAAGAGCGCGAGCAACGCGACGAGGAACCCGGTCGCGGCGAACACTTCGCCGAACGACGCGAGGTGGCCGCCCGGATGTGGCGGCGCGGGCGTGAACTGCTCGCAGGCGAAGAACTTGACCATCAGCCCGCCCGCCGCAAGCACCGCGGCCGCAAGAAAAAACGCCACCCGATACCCGAACGAATCCGCAATGAAGCCGCCGACCAGAGGTCCAGCAGATACGCCGATGAACACCGCCGCCTGCATCATTCCCAGCGCGTAGCCCGAACGCTCCTCCGGCGCGACGCTCGCGACCAGGGCGACGCTCGCCGTCACCGTCCCCGTCAAGGCCCCCTGAAGCATCCGCAGGATGAGCAGGTCATATTCGTTTCGCGCGAACGCCATCAAGAGAAGGACGAGCGCTCCACTGAACATCGAGCGCAGGACCATCGGCTTCCGGCCGAATCGGTCGGCCAAAAGTCCCCAGAGCGGCGAGAAGACCACCATCGTCATCGGCGTTGCCGCCGACACCAGCCCGGTCCAGAGCCGCAGCGTGGAATCTCCGGTCACGCCCAAGTGCTTCAGGTAGAAGGGCATGAACGGCAAGACGAACGAAAAGCCAGTAATCGAGAGGAGCTGCGCCGCGAACGCCGCGTAAAAGGTCCTTTTCCAGGTGCTCATCTATCTCCCTAGCAGGTGGGACGGCGGAGCGTCGCGTTCGAACGGCGCCCGCGCTTCGTCCGGGGTGCCGATTTTCCGGAGCCACTTGACGAGCGCAGCGTGCAAACCATCCATCACACCCGCGTGTGTCGCCGCGATGTTGTGCTCCGCGCCCGGGTCGCTTTCCAAGTCGTAGAGTTCACGTCCGCCGTCTTGCCCGACGGGGACGTAGGCCCACTTTGCCGCATAGACGACGGGCGTGATCGCCTTGCGGGGCAGTTGATCGTAGTCGAGGCGGCCGAACGAGGCCGAGATGGCGACCTCGTGGATCGGCTCCTGCCGTTCGCCGCGGAGCATAGGCGCGAACGACTTGCCGTGGAACGGCTCGGGCGGCTCGGCGTGGACGCCCGCGAGGTCGAGCAGCGTCGGCAGAATGTCCGGCGGCTGGAGCAGGGCGTCGATGGTGCGGCCGCCTTCAAGTCCCGGCGCCGCGACCATCAGCGGGATATGCGCGATCTCCGGGTAGAGCGGCCAGTAGCGGTCGTCGTTCGGGTTGAGGTTCGATTTGCCCGCGCAGTCGTGCTCGCCGAGCGCCACGCCGTGGTCGGTGGTGAACAGGACAATGGAGTTGTCCCAGAGAGCGAGGTCGTCAATTTTTTGGAGCACCCGGCCCAGCCAGCGGTCGACGAGTTCGGCCTCGGCGCAGTAGTGTGCGCGGAGGTTGCGGAGTTCTTCCGGCGTGTAGTCGCTCGCCTTGCCGTAGTTGGGGTGGAGCATCGGCGTGCCCGCGTAGTCGGGGTCGTACCGCCGGACCATGTATTCCGGGGGGTCCCAGGGTTCGTGGGGGTCGAAGAGATCGAGCCAAAGAAACAAGGGGTCATGGCGGTAGTTCTCTTCGAGCCATTCGATGGCGAGGTTGGCGGTGCGCGGCGCGAAGCGGTCGGCCTCCGAGTGCCAGTAGCGGTTGGTCCAGCGGTGGGCGTCGACGAGGTTCTTGGCCCCGAAGTGCCTGCCGCGCCGTGTCTTCTCCGGCGGCATCACGGTCTCGATGGGGTGGTTCATCCGGAGAAAGTAGGTGTCGCCTTCTTGTCCGCGCACACAGAGCGTTCCGTGGAAGCCCTGGTCGAAGCGCGAGTGGAAAAGGTGGGGGCAGTCGCAGATGAGCTGCGTCGCGTAGCCCGCCTTGCCGAGTAGGACGGGGAGGTGGTTCGGGCTGCTCTTGTCACGGTCTTGCCACGGGTGCCAGGGCCAACCGTAGCGGCCCGTCGTCAAATCCGTGCGGTGTGGGATAGTCGGGAAGCTGGAGACCCAGAAGTTGCTCAAGCTGACGGCGCGTTCGGCGAAGCGGTCGAGTTCGGGCGTTCGCACCGGCATCGCCGCGCGGTCGAACAAGTTGTCATAGCGGAACGTATCCGAGACAAGAAGAAAAATGTTCAGCGCGTTGGTCTCCTTCGAGGCCGGGGCATTGCGGCTGGGCATACGGGATGGAGTATACGGACATGCTCGCCGATGTAAAGTGTCGGCCTGAGCCGAGCGCAAGCATGGAACTTAGACGAACGCCCGACGTAAAACGCTTGACATGGTGGCCTGGGCAGGGACAGAATACCGTCCGTCGGACGTATCGGGGCTGTTCAAGGGGTTTTCGAGGAAGGAGGAAGACGCCATGCGAAGCACTCTTGTGGCTGTGTTGGCGGCTGTCGTGATGGTTGTGGCAGCGGGATGCCAGACCGGCCCGGCGGGGAATGTCGGCCTGCCAGAAGGCAAGCCGGTCGCGGACAAGGACGCGAAGGCCATCGCGGTGACCGCTGTAGCCGGGCCGATCGTCGTGGACGGCAAGCTCACCGAGGCCGCGTGGAATGAAGCCATCGCACTGGCGGACTTCGTCAGTGGTCGCAGCGGCAAGCCCGCCGTCCCCACCCGCGTCCTCGTCACCTACGACCAGAACAACCTTTATATCGGAGTGGTCAACGAGGAGCCGAACACCGATAAGCTCGTGGCGAAGGCGGAGAAGCGCGACGGCAACGTCTGGGGCGACGATTCGGACGAAATCTACCTCGACCCGAAGAACGAGAAGGGCCGCAACTACTACGGCTTCTTCGTCAACGCGAAGAATGTCGTTTACGACCGCCAGCGTGTGGAGGCGTGGGACGGCGAATGGACCTCTGGCACAAGCATCCTTGAAGGCAAGGCATGGACGGTGGAAGTCGCTGTCCCGTGGAAGACCATCGGCGTCACACCGAAGCCCGGACACAAGTTCGGTCTAATGGTTGCGCGGAACCATCACGCAGAACGGACGCGCGCGCAGCAATACTACCTCGTTCCTTGCGGGGCCGAGGCGAAGAACACAAGCGTATATCCCGTCTTCGAACTCCGATAGCACGTGCAAAGAGGTCTGCCCCTGTGCATCTCGGCGCCTTTACGTCGAAGCCCTAGAGGTTTGTGGCGTATCGGGCGTGGAGTTGGCCGCACCGCTCACCAGTAGATCACGCGGGTAAAGTCGCTGCGTTCGCCGGGCGAAAGCTCGTCGAGGTCGGGGATCACGTAACGGTTCTCGTCCACGTCAATCAGGACCTTGCCGCGGCGGCCGTAGTCCACCGCGCGATCGTGCTTCCAGCGAAGCAAGAACTTGACCCTTCCCTTGTCGGTCTCGACGTCGAAGGCGACGAGTCCGTGGTCCCAACTGATTTCGTGGATGCGGGTGATCGTGTGGAGGAAGTAGCGGCGGTCGAGCGCCTGCCGCACGAGGTCGGCCTGGTCCGCCGGAAACTCTTTCAGGTCGCGGATCATGCCGATCTCGAAATCCTTCCCTTCCTCGGCGCTCTGGACCAAGGAAATGTAGCGATCGGAGTGGGCGACGGGGAAGGCGTAGGCCGCGTAAACGCCGGCATAAGTCCTCTCACCGTGGACGGTGACGCAGAGGGCGCCGTGGATGCCGAGGTGGATCGTGCACATATCCGGCGTCAGGAACCGGATTTCCGTCTGGTCGGGACGGGACGGCTCGGCGTTGTTTGCGCCCGGGGCGCCGGGCTGGGCTGTGGACGTATCGGCCAAGGGGTCCCTGCCCTCCTACGGGTTCAACGCAGCAAGGATGTCGATGCCGTGATCCCGCGAAAGCTGCGTCTGTATCTTCACGAGCCGGTAGTAGATTCCCTTGCGGTCGAGGAGCTCATCGTGAGTTCCTTGTTCCGCGATCCGGCCGTTGTCGATGACGATGATGCGGTCGCAGTTCTTGAGCGTGCTCAGGCGATGGGCTATGGCGATGGTGGTGCGGCCTGCGGTGACCCGTGCGAGCGCTTGCTGGATGAGGAGCTCGGATTCTGTATCGACGTTGCTCGTGGCTTCGTCGAGCACGAGAATCTTTGGGTCGTAGAGGAGCGCGCGGGCGATGGAGATACGCTGGCGTTCGCCGCCCGAAAGGCCGGCGCCGCGCTCGCCGATATACGTGTCGTAGCCGAACGTGTGATTGATGATGAAGTTGTGGGCGTTGGCGGCCTTCGCTGCGGCCAGAACCTGCTCGGCGGTCGCGTCGCTCCGCCCGTAAACAAGGTTTTCGTAAATGGTGCCGCGGAAGAGGAACGGCTCCTGAAGGACGACGCCGATGCAGCGGCGGAGTTCGTCGAGTTCGAGGTCGCGGATATCCACATCATCGATGAGGATGCGCCCCTCGTCGATCTCATAGAACCGCGCGAGGAGGTTCACGAGCGTCGTCTTGCCCGAACCGCTTTTTCCGACGATGCCGACGTGCTCGCCGGGCCGGACCTCGAAGCTGACGTTGCGGATCACCGGTTCGTGGCGGTTGTAGCCGAAGGTGACGTTTTCGAAGCGGATGGCGCCGCCGGCTCGTTCGGGCAGCCGCCTGGGCGTCTTTGTTTCAAGAATCTGCGGCTGTGTGTCCAAAATCTCGAACGTCCGCTGGGATGCCGTCAGAAACTGTGTCAGCCAGTTCGTCAACTGCGTCAGATGCCCGAGCGGTTCGTAGAACATCCACAGGTAGCCCAAGAAGGCCATCAGCGTGCCCAGCGTCAGATGGTGCTCGATGACCCAGCGCCCGCCGACGAACCATACGAGAATTCCGCCCAGTTGGAAGATGAGGCCGATCGCCGGGTTGAACCGCGTCACCGTGTATTCCACGCCGCGGAAGCTATCTCGGACGTAGGAACTGGATCGATCGAAACGGCGGTCTTCGGCCTTCTCCTGTCCGAACGCCTTGACGACGCGGATGCCCGTCAGGATCGTGTTGAGCACGCCGTGCAGCTTGCTGTTGGCGTCCCAGACTCGATAGTATCGCGGGTAAATTCGCTTCCAGAAAAATATGGCCGAAATAACCACGAGCGGCGCGGGGACGAGCGTGATGCACGCGAGCTTCCAGTTCAAGCTGAAAAGCGTCGCCCCCACGGCGACCACCATCACGAGTTGCGCGAGAAAGCCCGTCGTCATCTGGTGGACGAAGCCCTTCATCTGCTCCGTGTCGGAGGCCACGCGGTTCATCAGCTGACCCACGTTGTAGCGGTCGTAGTAGCCGATGCCCAGCCGAATGAGGTGGCGGAACACGCGGGCACGCATGTCGTAAGTGATTTGGGTTCCGACGTAGCTCGCCAGCCGCCCGTTCAACGAGTTGACCAGAGCGAGCAGAACGTGCACGCCGAGCAGCGCCGCAACCAGCCCGAGCAGCCAGCGCTCTGCCACGTGAATCGGCAACTCGACGTTCCCCGCCTGTGCGGGCGCCAGCACGTTGTCGATCATAATCCGCACAAGCTGCTGGGGAATCAATCGGATGCCGATGGCCACGAACACCAACGTGACCATGAGCACCGCCCTGCCCGTGTAGGCGCGCATCATCCCGAGGGCGCGGAAGAACACCGCACCCGTGTTGATGCACCGCTGGCAGATGTCCCCCTTGAACTCGAGCGACATCCCGCACTTGGGGCACTTGCGCGGGTCGTAGTCGTCCTCCGGTCCGATTTCCGGCGTCTCTCCCTTGAGCCACACCCGCAGCTTCGCCGCGACCTTCTGGAACAGGTCTGCTCGGGCGCTCGAATACGCGAGCACCTCGACATACACCCCCTGGACGAGCGCTTCGAGGAATCCGCCGCCAACCCCCTGCCGCGTTCGAACCTCTTCGATGTCTGCGCGCCGCAGGAGAATCCGGGTCGCCGTCTGCCACCGCCCGTGCGGCCGCCCCACCGTGTAGAAGCGGTCCGGCTCGACGACCAAGAAGACGTGCTCGTATTCCCCCTCGAGGTTGAGGTCTGTGCTGGTGATGAGCAGCGCGCGTTCGGGATGCGCCCCTTCCGCTGCGGCAAGTCTCGCTAGGTCGGGAGGAAGCTCCTGGTTCAGGAGCGCCGACCGGCGTGAACCCATCTCGAAAAAACCCTATATGGACATCGCCTGTTCGGGCGACGTACATCGTCCGAGCGGGCGTATCTTATTCTATCCGCCGCGCGGTTGCAACCAAATCTAAGCTCCGGAAACCAGCAGCGGCAGAAGTTCGCGCAGGTCCTTCTCCAGCACTGTGTGCGTCGCCGCCGCCGAAACCACCGGGTCTGAGGGTCGGAACGCGATTCCAATCCGCGACTCTGCGAACATCGCAACGTCCGACGCGCTATCGCCAACTGCTGCAACCTCGGCAGGCCGCAGCCCCGTCGCCCGCGCCAGCCGCCGCAGGATCGCCCCTTTCTCGCCATAAGGCACGCGAATCTCAATCTCGCCCGTCAGCCGCCCGTCGCAGCATACGACCCGGTTGGCAAAGATGTGTTCGACGCCAAACTGCTCGCGGAAGCGCCCCGCAACCTCGACCAGCCCATTGCTGATGACGGCGACACGGACGCCTGCGGCGGCCAGGCCTTCCATCAGCTCGCGGCAACCGGGCATGAGCGCCACCGCTCGCGCCGCGGCGCGCAACTCGTCTGCGGCGGCGCCCGCCCACGCCGCAACATCCATCCGAGCGAACGTGTCGTAATCAAACTCCCCCGCGCGGTAACGGTCCCAATACGGCTGCCCGTGCGAATCCCAAGTCCCCAACCGCCGATGCATAATTTCCCAGACGGTCGGTTCGTCCGTCAGGCAGCCCTCCATATCGAACGCCACGAGTTTGATGGCCATGTTCATCCGCCTGCCGCGGGGCGGCCCTCGCGTCCCGAAAGCTGGCCACAGGCGGCGTTGATGTCGCGCCCGCGGCGATACCGCTGTGTCACAACAATCCCTCTCTCGGTGAGCACGCCGCGGAACGCGGCCGCCTCGTCCTGTGTCGGCGGATGCAGGCCGCAGCCCGGAACGGGGTTGAACGGGATGAGGTTGACCGCCGCTCGCAGCCGCCTTGCAATCCGTGCGACGGCCCGCGCCGCCTCCGCCCCCGTGTTTAGTCCGCCGATGAGCACATATTCAATCAGGATGCGGCGGCCCGTTGTTGCCGCATATTCATCGCACGCCTCGATCACATCGGGCAACGGATATTTCCGGCTGATGGGCATCAGGTCTGCCCGCTGCTCGTCAAAAGGCGAGTTGAGCGATAAGGCCAGGTTCGGGTGCACGGGGCACGCAGCAAGTTCGCTGATGCCCGGCGGGATGCCGGCGGTGGACACGGTCAAGTGCCGTGGGCTGAGGCCAAAGCGTCGCTTGTCCGCCAGAGCCCCCAGTGCGGGGAGCACGGCCTCGCAGTTGAGCAGCGGTTCGCCCATGCCCATGAAAACGACGTTCCTCGGGGCGCCCGCCGCCCGCGCAAGAACGACAACCTGGCCGAGAATCTCGCCGAGGCGAAGGTTCCGCGTCCAGCCCGCTGCTCCCGTCGCACAGAAGCGGCAGCCGAGGGGGCACCCGGCCTGCGACGACACGCAGAACGTTCGCCGGTCCCGGCTCGTCATCCAGACACATTCAATGCCTGCGCCGTCCGAGAGTTCCAGAAGCAGCTTTCCTGTGTCGCCGTGCGCCGAGACGCGGCGGGCAACTTCTCGTGGCGGGGCGATGTCGAAGCATTCTCCCAGCCGACGGCGCAGCGGCCCCGGAAGGTTCCGCATCGTATCGAAAGAATCCGAAAACTTCGCACAGACCCAGTCGAGGACCTGGGCGGCGCGGTATTCCGGCTGCCCCTCACTTCGGAACCAGTCAGCGAGGCGCTCGGGCGATATATCGAGTATGTGCGGGCGTCCCTCTGGCATTTGCGGCGGATTATACCACGAACTTCGGAGGGAGTCGAAAGGGCCGTTGCCGTCTCGGTCAAAGAGAAGGTAGAAGCGATTTCAGCGGCCGAGAAGTCTAATCTCGCAGGGAGTTTCGGGGAGTTCGGGCACAGACAGCACCCCTTCCTTACCGGCAACGATGCGGCGGCCGGCGAGACCATACGCTCCGCCCGGTGCGGCGTTGAACACGAGACACCGCAGTCCGGGCGCGTGGATTGGGAACCGATGCAGCGGTCCGTTGCTCCGCGCGAAGACGAGGACGGTATCGCCGACGCGGACGGCGTGAGCATCGGCTCCTGCGCCGAGCGGCTCGACGCGGGGGAGCGGCGCCCCGTCTGTGGCCAAACGCGGCAGCAGGACGTTCAGGAAGCGCGCTCTCTTGCTGGGACGGAGCGGCTCGACCTCTGTCCGCCATAATCCGAGCTGCACAGCGCCCCGCGGCTTTGTCGGGTCGCCCGCGCCGAGGTTGACGCCGTCAAAGCCGTCCGCTTGGTCGCCGTCGGCCTCGACGTATGCGTAGTAGTTCGGGCCGCCGATCTTGAGCGTCCGCGCCTCTTCGGGCAGGACAACGTGATGCGTGAGCCGCCCGCGAAGGTGCGACGTAGAGAGCACGCGGTCGTGCGTTTCCAGAATTCCGTCTTCGGGGCCGTTGCCCGCGAGCAGCCGCTCTGCCGACGTCTGTGGCTTCGACAGATGGTGCAGGAGGAATTTCGGCACGAAGCGCTCGTTTGTCGTCTCTATGCGGTCGTATAGGACTGCTGTGTCGAGGCGGCGCAGGAAGACGAACTGGCGGGTGACGAGCGAGACCTTGGCGGTGCTGCCTTGTTCCGAGTAGCGTGTCGAGTTGTAGGCCGCCGTGATGTCGGCGGCGACGTAATCGTAGTCGCCGGGGACGCTTTCGAACGCGGTGATGTCGGCCCGTTTGAGGTGCGGGCCGTCGTGCAGTTGCTTGCGGAAGTGTGCGAGGTCCACGCATTCGAAGCTTGTGGGTCGGATGACCCGCTGGCCGCCGGAGAGGGCCGTCCAGCTTGCGTTTTTGTGTTGCCGCAGCCACGCAGAGGTCTCGCCGGGAGCGAGCACAAGCAGGGTGTTTGCCGAAACGCTCTGAATCGAGTAGCCGAGCCGATGGGCGCCGAAGTAGCCGTCTGGCCCGCGATACAGCCCCGTCTGGGGCGCGAGAAGCCCGCCGCGCTGGATGGTGAACGTTCCGACGTCGTAGTGGTCGTGGTGAGCGAGCAAGTCGCCGGCCTTGAAGCTCAGGTAAAGTTCGTCGGGGTCGCCCCACTGGCTTCGGAAGAAGGCGACGCCGATGGAGTGCCGTCCGAAGAGCATCGCCTGGGGCAGATGTGCACGCATCCAGAGTTCCGGGCGCGATGGGTCGTAGTCGTTCTTCGGCCGGACGGCCGGGTCGTAGGTGATCACGACGTTCCAGTAGTAGGGCCGCACGCCATAGGGGCGTGGCGAGCGATTGCGGAGGTAGTCGGCGCCCGCCATCAGCGCCGGGTCGCGCGAGAGTTTGGCGAAATGGTCGGCCGTCAGTTCCCACCAGCCCGTTTCGCCGAGCCGCAGCGACCCGTCTGAGTCGCCATAGGGTTCAAAGAACCCGGCTGGCGTGAACTGATAAATCTGCCAGAGCCCGATTTTCCGCATCACATCGCGGATGGCGATGCCGTCGATGTGGTCGGTTCCGAGTGCCGTCATGACGCAATCCGCCGCGAGGGCGTAGGGACCGGCGCGATTGTAAATCCAGTAGCTCGGTCCTTCCGGCCAGCCCTCGCTGAACTGGAGCGCGCGGAGGGCACCGAGGTAGTGCGCGGCGGCTCGGCGAAGCTGGCTCTCCTGTCCCGGCAGGTCGGCGATGGCGAGCGCGGCAATCATCGTGTTGTTCGCTGCCTGATTCCGGCCATGCCAGAGCGCCATCACGTTTTGGTCAAGTCCGTCGAGTTCGGTGCCGACGCGTTCGACGAGCTTGGCGGCGATGCGGCCGCGCTTCTCGGTGGTCATCGCAGGATGATTGTAGAGCCAGTCATAGGCGAGGGCGTAAATCCAGACCTGCGAATAGTAGCTGCCCGTGCGATCGATGGAATCACTCAGGAGTTTGCCGATTGCCGCTTCCGCATAGCGGTCGTCGCGGGTGACAATCCACTGTGCGGCGAGCGCTGCTGCGTGCTGTTGGCTCACGTCCAACTCAAGTCCCCGGTCGAAGATCGCCTTGAACGTCGCGTCGGACTCGTAGAGCTTACGGGTCTGTTCAAACGTGCGGCCAAGCCCTGGGGCATCGTCCGGGCGGAAGACGAGGCGCGGATGGCGCGGGAAGACCGAGAGCGGCACGTTTGCTCTGGTCGGCTGATCGGGCATTACGCGATGAACCTCCGTCCCCTCGCACCCAGCAGTTGCAGCGGCCACAAGGAACGCGAACAATCTTGCAAAGCGACTTCTCATGCCGACAAGTCTAACCGAAACCCACACGCTGGGCAACCACGGGAGCACCGCACGTGGCGTTTCGATTCAGGTTCTGATTTGACACCGTATCGGCCTCTGGCTACACTATCTTTAGTCGGGGACGGCATCGGAGCAAGCTCAAGGGGGACAGGCGAATGCGAACGCGGACCTCGTTCCTGCTTCTTGCTGCGGAGTGCGTGTTTGCCATCTGTGTGGCGCCCCGCTCCTTGGGCGCTGATCGCTCCGAGGTGACGCCAGAGCAGGTCAAGGCGGCACTCGAAAAGGGAGTTGCGTATCTCCGCAAGAGTGGCGTCCTTACTCAACGCGCCCAGTATGGCATCGGGATGAACGCGCTGGGGATTCTCGCGGCGCTCCACTGCGGCGTGCCGCCGACGGACCCCGACATCGTCCGCGCGGCAGAGCTTTGCGCGGATCCGAAGAACTGGATGCCGAACACGTATCACGTGGGCTGTATCGCAACCGCTCTCGCCGCGGTGGACCGCAAGAAATACAAGCCGGTGATCCAGAAGTGCGCGGATTGGCTGATCGGGGCGCAAAATAAAGACGGCGGCTGGCGGTATCAATCGGCAGCGGACTATGAGAAGCAGATGGAGGCGTCGCGCAAGGCGTGGGAAGAGCAGGTCAAGCGGAATCCGCAGCTTGCAAACATCCAGCGCGCATGGGGTCTTCAAAGCAACCAAATGTCCGACCACTCGTGCACGCAGTTTGCACTCTTGGGGCTGCGCGCTGCACACGACGCCGGCATCCCGGTTCCCGAAGAGACTTGGAAGCGGGCGGAGAAATACCTGGTCGACACGCAGGCGGAGGACGGCGGCTGGTCCTACACGACTGTCCCGCAGGGCGTTGCGCTCAACCCGAAGGTCGCCAACGTCTACACCCCGACGTATGGCAGCATGACAGCGGCCGGCCTGGGGAGTCTCTACATCTGCGGGATGAGGCTTCACGAGCAATCGAAACGCTGCGGCGAATACCAGCAGAACAAACGCATCGCCAAGGCGCTGGATTGGCTCGCAAAGCGCTTCACCGTCACCGAGAACCCCGGCCGTGGCCAGAGCTACGTCGGCTATTACCTCTACGCGCTGGAGCGGTGCTGCTCCTTCTCGGCGCGGAAATATATTGGCAAGCACGACTGGTACGCGGAGGGCGCCGCCCACCTCGTCAAGACGCAGGCGGCCGACGGCAGTTGGAGCAAGGTTCCGGGCCGCGTCGGCGCCCAGGTCATGTTCGGCGGGTTCAGGGACCTGGATACCGTGTTCAATCTGCTTTTCCTCGGCAAGGCGAGCGCACAGGTGCTCATCCAGAAACTCGAATATGGACCTGAATGGGACACAGACCTTTACGATGCCGAAAACCTCGCTCGGCAGGTTTCGGAGGAACTTGACCTCAAGTGCACGTGGCAGGTTGTCGGACTCGACGCTCCCGTGGAAAGTTGGCTGGAGGCCCCCATCCTCTACGTGACGGGCCACGGGAAGCTCGTTCTGAATCAGGCGCAACGCGACAAGGTGCTGGAGTTCTGTGAGCGCGGCGGGACGATTGTCGCCGACGCCTGCTGCTCGAACGCGGCGTTCGATGCGTCGTTCCGCGCCGAAATGGCGAAGATTTTCCCGACGGTGCCCCTGGCAAAGCTCCACGAAGACCACCCCGTATATCAGGCGCCCCACCGGATCACGGACCCGAAGCTCCTTGTCTGGGAGGGCATCTCGGCTGGCTGCCGCACCGCCGTGCTCTATTCGAAGAAGGACCTTTCGTGCGCGTGGGACGGGAATATCCACGACCCGGGCCTATCGGTGGATGCGGCGAACGCGCTTCGCCTCGGCGTCAACGCCGCCGCCTACGCGATGGGCTACAAGCCGCTCAAGGACAAGCTCGAAGAAGTCGAAAAGGCGGTCGCCCGCAAGCAGGTCGAGGACGACGGCCGCGTCGCGCGCGGAGCGCTCGTCTTCGCTCAACTCAAGCACGACGGGGAATGGGACCCCGACCCGCCGGCCGTCCGGAACATGCTTCACCTTTACGCGAAGGCGACGGGCGCCCGCGTGAACCTGAAGCGGGTAGACATCGACCCGACGGACCCGGAGCTCTACAAGTATCCGCTCCTCTACATCACCGGACACAGGGAGTTTTCTTACGATGAGGCGCAGGTGAAGGCCCTCCGCGAATACCTCGCGCGAGGTGGATTCATTCTGGCGGACGCCTGCTGCGGCCGGGCGGCGTTCGACACGGCGTTCCGCAAGCTCGTCGGGCAAATTTGTCCAGAACAGAACCTCGAGCGGCTTCCTCCCGACCACAAGATTTTCCGCATCAAATACACCATAAACACCGTCCAATATCGCCCGATACTGAAGAAGGAACTGCCTGACGGCGAAAAGGAAGCGCCGTTTCTGGAGGCAGTGAACATGGACGGGCGGGCGGTGTTGGTGCACAGCAAATACGATCTCGGCTGTGCCTTCGAGGGCTTCCCGTGTGCGGCGTGTCGAGGCGTCGAGCTGGAGAGCGCCGAAAAACTGCTGACGAACATCCTGCTCTATGCCATGACCGAGTGACCGCGGAGCCGCGACGGGGCCACCATCCCTTCCGCCCTCAACACAAGTGGTGAAGCCATGAAAGCGAACTCGTTGGGGCGTCGCCGCGCAGCCGACGCATGGTTCGACTTGGCGCTCGCGCTGCTCGTTGCAGGCCTGGCTGTGTTGATTGCGTTCGACGCCACCCGCTTCGCGGTCGGCCGCACGGGGCTTCTCGCCTTGTTGATGTTGCCCGCGGTCGCAGGGTTTGCTCTGGGCTGGATTTTCCGCGGCGGCTCGGAGCGCCCGGCCGAGCCAACGCCGTCTGTTGAGCCAGCCGGCGCCCCTCCGGACGACGCTCAGCGGCTGCTGCTCAACATTATCGATAGCGTCGAGGCGAGCGTCATGACCATCAGCTCCGCCGGAACTGTCACAAGCTTCAGCGCTGTAGCCGAGCGGACGCTCGGCTACAGCGCCCCTGACGTCGTCGGCCAGCACTTCGGGGCGGTGTTCCCCAACATCCCTGAAAACGCCGAACTACGCGATATGATCCTGACGGCGCTGACCGCTCGGCGGACATACTCCTCCGTCGAGGTGAGCGCGGCAACGGCCGATGGAACGACTGTTGCGCTCGGGGTGACGATCTCGCTCCTCCGCGACGAGGCGGGCCAGTTCCGGGGCATCGTGCTCACGTTCAAGAACCTTGCGGACCTGAACCGCCTCCGCGAGCAGGTCTGGCGCACGGAGCAACTCGCCTCGCTGGGCCGGCTTTCTGCCGGCATGGCCCACGAGATACGCAATCCGCTCGGCTCGCTCAGCGGGCTTGTCGAGCTGCTTCAGGAAGATTTCACAGAAACCGACCCGCGCCGGCAATACACGCAAACGATCCTTCGCACCATCAACCAACTCAACGCACTCGTCGAAAACCTTCTGGAGTTCTCCCACCCGCCGGTAACGCGCAGCGAAATCTGCGAGGTTCGCGACCTGACCGCCGAGGCCGTTCGACTTTGCGCCTTCGAGCAACGCGGCCGCCCGGTCTTCCTGAGCGAAAACTACAGCCCGGAACCCGTGTGCGCTCTCGTTGACCGCGAGTCGCTCACCCGAGCGATCATCAACATCGTCCGCAACGCTTACCAGGCGACGCCGGACAACGGGGCCGTGTCCGTCTCCGTCC
>CAZBRH010000020.1:28235-30247 GCA_964494245.1 uncultured Planctomycetota bacterium
GCACGGGCGGACGTCCGCCGACGGAGCGCGTGAGGTCCTCATCGCGGTGCATAACGACGGTTCCTACATCGCGCCCGAAGACCGAGAAAAACTCTTCACGCCCTTCTTCACAACGAAGTCCGATGGGACAGGACTCGGGCTGCCGATCTCCCACCAAATCGTTGCGGCACATTCCGGGCGAATCGAGGTGGAGAGCGGGACAGAATCAGGCACAACGTTCCGCATCGTCCTGCCAGCGAGTTCCGAGACCCCGACCGGAACAGAGCGGGTGGCGTCCGCCGTCGCTCTCCGCCGCATGGAGGAAGCGCTCACATGACTGAGCACGTCTTGATTGTCGAAGACGACGAAAACATGCGTTTCTTCCTGAACGAAGCGATGGCGAAGCACGGCTATCAACCCACGGCCGTCGGCAACGCCGAGGCCGCCATCGAGGCCGTCGGGCGCAATTCGTTCGACCTCATCATCACGGATGTGAAACTGCCGGGCATGTCCGGCATCGAGGCGATTCCGCGAATCAAGGAGCGCGACCCGCAGGCCACGATCATCGTCATGACGGCCTATGGGACGAAGCAGCTCGCTATGGATGCGATCCGCGCCGGCGCCTACGACTTTTTCACCAAGCCGTTCAAGATGGAGGAGATGAACGTCGTCATCAGCCGGGCGCTCGAAAAGCGACGCCTCCAGAAGGAAGTCCGCAAACTCGAAGAAAAACTACGCAAGCAATACTCGTTCGAAAACATCGTTGGCTCCAGCAGCGCGATGCAGCAGGTCTATGAACTCATTCAGAAAGTTGTCCAAACGGATGTCACCGTCCTCATCTGTGGCGAAAGCGGGACAGGCAAGGAACTCATCGCGCAGGCCATTCACTACCACTCCGCGCGGAAGGACAAGCCGTTCGTCAAGCTGAACTGCGTCGCCATCCCCGAAGGGTTGCTCGAAAGCGAACTCTTCGGCCACGAAAAGGGCGCCTTCACCGGCGCCATCCAGCGCAAGAGCGGCAAGTTCGAGTTGGCGAACACCGGAACGATTTTCCTTGACGAGATCGGCGACATGACTCTTGCGACGCAGGCGAAAATCCTCCGCGTGCTCCAAGAGAAGGAATTCGAGTTGGTCGGCGGCACCGAGACCGTCAAAATCGACGTCCGCGTCATCGCCGCAACGAACAAAGACCTTGCCGATGCCGTCCAGAACGGCCAGTTCCGCGAGGACCTCTACTTCCGCCTCAACGTCTTCAGCATCGTCGTCCCGCCGCTCCGCGACCGGAAGGAAGACATTCCGCTCCTCGTAGACCATTTCCTCGCAACGGCCAACGAACAGATGGGCCGGAGCATCCGCGGCATCTCGAAGGATGCCCTCGACCTGCTGATGATGTATCACTGGCCGGGCAATGTCCGCGAACTCGAAAACTGCATCCACCGAGCCGTCGTCATGAGCGACGAAGACCTCATCACGCCCCGCTATTTCCCCGCCCACATCCAGTCGATGGCGCAAAAGCCGCGCTACACGCTTCCCGATCACATCGAATCCATCGACGATACGCTCGCCAACGTCGAAAGGCAGATCATCTGCGACACACTCCGCCAGACCGGCGGCGTCCAATCGAAGGCATCGCGACTGCTTGGCATCACGGAGCGTAGTCTCTGGCACCGCGTCAAGAAGCTCCAGATCGACGTGAGCAGCATCAAGAACGGCTGAAACGGCCCGCCAATCAAGCCGAACAAACACGCCGCATTCGAACCTCCGCATGCTTGTTTCAGCCCTCTTGAACGAACCATGGCCCCCGTCGTTTTGTTTGACTTGCTGCGGCGCGGCGGGTATTATCGGCGGCGTATCCTGTGTCTTCCACGGATGCTGTTCCGATGCCGTCGTCCGAGAACTTCGTTCACCTGCACGTGCACAGCCATTTCAGTCTGCTCGACGGCGCTTGCCGCATCGCGGACCTCGTCGCGAAGTACGCGGGTGGAGACCGCTCTGAAGATGGCCATTGCCTACCACCGCGCCCGCGGCGAAGG
>CAZBRH010000021.1:0-267 GCA_964494245.1 uncultured Planctomycetota bacterium
AAGGAGAAGAAGCGATTCGCCATCCCGGCGCCGGCGGACGACAGCTTCCTCTTCGCCGACCTGACCGGGCGCGGGCGGCGCCAAGACCTCGTCGTCAAGGACCGTTACTGGAACATGTGGGGCGTCTCCTTCGAGGGCAAGGTCCTCTGGCACTGGAAAGGAGCCACTGGCCATTTTCCCGCCGTTGCCGATATCGACAACGACGGCAAAGATGAGGTCTTCGTCGGCTACGCACTGATCGACCACGACGGCAAGGTGGTGTGGGAA
>CAZBRH010000021.1:380-10371 GCA_964494245.1 uncultured Planctomycetota bacterium
GACGGTAAAGAACTCTGGCGCGCCGATATCCCCGAGGCCCAGCACATCGTCGCCGGCCAGTTCCGCGACGAGTCCCCCGTGCAGTTTGCCGTCGTCGAACGTGGCCTGCGACGCACGGCAACGGACGTCGGCTCGCTGCACCTGTTTGACCTCGAAGGAAAGCAAGTCTGGAAAAAGGCGATGCCTCCCGGAAGCTGGGGGATGGCGATCCAGGAGATCGACTGGTCGGGCGCGGGGCGTCCCCGTGAGATTCTCGTCTATGGACTACGGCCCCCCGGACCGAACGCCATCGTCTGCAACGGACAAGGGGACACCGTGGACACGTTCGCCGTGCCATTCAAGGTGCGCGAGGTGGGCGCGTCCGGCAAGCAGATCTGTTCCGCCGTGCGCGCTGACGTCTGGGGCGACAGCCCGCAGGAGGTCATTCTCTACGGCCCAACCGGCATCTCCATCTACGCCAACGCCCGCCCGCTGGCCGTGCCGACGCTATATAACGCGACGTTCTACACCGGCATGTAGCATGTAGAATACGGCCCAAGATGTTCGGCGGCGGCCGCCGCTTCTCTGCAATACGCAATCCTCAATGGAAGCATTTACTTGACCACGAGCAGGTATTGCATCGGCCAGCCGCTCCATCCGGCCGCGCGGTTCGCGCCGAGCCGAAGCACGTCGCCCGCCTTGACGTCCCTGCGATACACCGCCATCGGCTTGTCGTCGCAAAAGACCACATTGCCGATGCTGATACGCAGCTCGGTCTTGGTGAACCCTTCGGCTGCGACCCAGTCGGGGACGGACTCGGAGCTGGCGTCGTAGGCGAGATACGCGATGGCGTCGCGGTCGAACACCACTTCGCGCTGGTTCGCCTGGTCGAGCGCTTCCGCCTGGCCAAGAGCGAGTGCGATCGCGCCTCGCATCTCTCCGGGCACGTTTTTCAACGTGTAGTTGCGGTCCGGATAGGCGCGGACGCCCGGCCGGACGATGCTGCCGGTGGGCCGGTTGATCCGCCCGACAAACCCGGCGCTCGCCAGCGCGTCCGCAGGGTCAACCAGCACAATGTAGTGAAGCGGATTGCCCTCGAGGCCCGGCCCGGCGTTCGCGCCGAACTGGACGACTCCTGCGGGCAAAGCGGCCTTGTGAAGCGTGAACTCCCAGCGGGCCTCCGGCCGCTTCGCCCACTGGTCGGCGGGCTGGTGGACGCGGATCGTCAGCGGCGTCTTCTCGAAGCGCTCCGAAAGCCAGAACGGCAGCCGCTTCGCCGCATCGTCGCGATAGCCGACATACACGGTCGCGCTCTTCGCGAGGGTGATGCGGACGCCGTCGCGCGTGTTCTGTTTCATCGAGCACGGCGTTGCGACGAGTGCGAGACCCCGCATCTCTTCTGGATGCCTCTCGACCGTGTAGATGCGGTCGGTGTAGACCATCGCTCCCGGCTGGAGCGCCCGCACCTCGACGGTGTCCGGTGTGATGGCGAGCATTTCCTTGACGGCAACAGACGGCTGCATTGTGGCGCATCCGGCCGCGAGCGCGGCAAGGGCAACCGCAAGCGTCTGCAACGAACCGCGATTCTTGTTCAGCACCTTTGCGTCTCTCCTACTCGCCGGCCAGAGCGCCCGCCACCTCGGCGGCGAGCGCGTATAACTCCTTGGACTGCTGCTGCCAGCCGGACCCCTCATACCACGCGCGGCCGAGGTCTACTTGCCGGATGCCGTGCCCGACGGAGGCACGCCTATTCAAGTGAAAAGCCAGAAAGGCCCAAAGGGTTGAGCGGGTTCGGTAGTCGAGCGTGCGGCGGCAGCGCCCTGCGAGGTCCTCGCCGAGCTTCGCGCGGGCGGCCTCGTCGAGCAGTGCCTTCTCAATGGCGAGCCGCGCCTCGCACTCCTGGAGGCCTTCGCGCATCATCTCGTAGCGGACGGTCGGCTCGGCGCCCTCGGGGCCGTCGGCCAGGATGTTCGAGCCGGTAAAGCCGTAGGCCGCATAGGCCTTGACGATGTTGTGCCGGGGGAGGTGGCGGAACCGGTCGGTGATCGGCTTGTCCTTGAACACGGGCCAGAAGTCGGCGGCGATCCAGCCGAAGCCGTGGCGGTTGGACTGGAGGTTCAGTTCGCCGAGCAGGCGGTAGTTGGTCAGGTGGCTGCGCAGGTCCATGCCGCGGTGGTAGTGCGAATCGAGGTCTTTCCGCGCCCAGCCGTAGAGCCGCTCGGACTCCGGGTCGCCGCAGCAGTCGATAGCGACGTGGGTCGTATACGCGAAGGGCTGGCCGTAGAGCGTCTTTGGATTGAAGTGGGCGACGGACATCCAGCCGACGGACGGGAGGAGCTTGCGCCAGAGCTCGACCGCTTCCTTCGGCACGCGGTAATCGCCGCTGATGCCAAGCGCGACGGACTTGTCGAGTCGGCGCTGGCGGAGGCAGTCCATCGCGGCTTTTGCGGCGGGCGCCCAGAATGCCTCGGCTTCGGCGTCCTCATACCTCGGCCCCTCGATCTCCTGAACGGCGCCGGTCGCCGGGTCGAGCCGGCTGACGAGGACGCCGGCCGTTTCCCTCGCCGCCCCGCCGCCGATCCCCTCGCCGTCAAAAACGTGGTGCTGCCGGTCGGCCCAGCTGCCGCCGACATAGTGGTCCCAGACTTGGAGGCAAACGACGCGCGGGCGGGGCATGTGCTTCAGCGCGGCGTCCAGGTAGCGTCCCATAACGCCTGCGTCGCACCGATACGCCCCATCTTCGTCGCGGACCCAATAGACCATCGACTCCGCGTTGCCGAGGTATGTCTTCACGATGAGCGGAACGTAGAGGACTTTGTTGCCGAGCGCGCCGAGCAGCTCGAAGGAGCGGTCGAGCCGCTTCCAGTGAGCATCCGTCCAAAGCCGCGCCCCGTATCGCTCGGCGACCGTCTCGGGCGACTGCACCATGTCCACCAGCGTAACGAAGTCCGTCGGCTCTGGAAGCCGATAGTCCGCAATGGTCAGGTGAACGTCGAGCTTCACTGGGCCGGCTTCCTTCGCGCGGATGACCAGCAATCCCCGGTATTCGTCGGGGGCGGCGTCGCCCGGCACGCGCACGGAAATCCAGACCGGTTGGACCGCGAACCGGATTCCGCGCGCCGGCTGGACGGCGGTCGGGGCGACTGGAGAGAGGGCATCGAACACCGGCGGCTGGCTTTTCGACAACAGCGGATACAAGATTCGCACCGACGAGGCAGGGATCGCCCCGCCTCTCTCTCCTTCGAGGTCGCTCAGCGAGGCGGTCAATCCCTCGATTGGTCTGTCCGCACAGACAAGGGCTTGGCCGGAGAAGACGCCGTTCCGCGCCCCGACAAGCCGTATCGGCCGCGGGGGATCGTTCGGGTCGCCGCCGGTTTCCGGCCCGAGCTGGCGCATCGTCGAAACCGCCCACGCGCGGAACCCCGAAGGGGAGGCCGTGTTGGGGACGACTCCTTCCGCGCGCCCAGCCGCAAGGCGCGCCTCGAGCAGGCAGGCCGACGTGAACATCGCGGGCGGGAACAGGTTGTAGCCCAGGCGAATCGCGGGTAGGCGGCCGTGGGACGCGGCGCGATGAAGCTCGATCGCAAGCGCGTTGACGCCTTCGCGCAGCAGCCCTGCGGGCACGGGCATGTCGGCCACCGCGCGGGCGGTCTTCTCGATGTGTTGTTGCAGTTCCGTGAACCTGAGGGCGCGGGCGGCGCCGCCCGGCCCGAAATACACGTCGGCCGGGTAATCTTCGGCGAGCGTCTCCGGCGAGATGTCGCCGTCGGGCAGATGCCGCCGGGCGACCTCGACGCCGTTCAGGTAAACGACGATCCCGCCGTGGAAGCGGGCCGAGAGCGTCAGGCCCTCGACGCGCTCCGGCGCCACGACGGAAAACCGGGCACGCATGCACAGGAGGCCGAGCGTTGGATACGTCGGCGGGGCGCCGCGCGCGTGGCGCCAGGAGCTATCGTCGAAGTCCGGCTTCGCCCAATCCGGCGGCGGAGGCGGCGAGTTTGCGGCCAGGTTCGCCTTCGCATCGGGTTGGTTCTCGGCCGCAGTTCCATAGACGGGCGTTCGGAGCGTGTAATAACTACGCCAGTGGCCGGAAAGATCGACGAGGACTTCTGCGGCTTCCGATGCTGCGCAGGGCACGAGGAGCGCAGCGACCGACGCCACGAACAACCGAGCATGCATCATGGCCCCCTCTTTCTTCGGCATGTTCGACAGCCCCCTACAATCCCTCCTTGCCGTGCTTGCGGCGAAGGATCGCCTGGCAGCGAGCGCGGACCTCGGACGCGAACTTATACACGGCGGGGTCGCTCACGTCCGCGAGCGACGCCTCCTGTCGCAAGCCCTTCACGTAGCGGCGACAGCGAGCGACCATCTGGTCTTGATAACCGCCCAGCGTCCGTATTCCGCCGACCGATGCGACGTTCGCGTAGTTGTCCGCCTGCACCTCTGCGATGAGTTGCTTCACGTGCTCGGCCCATCCGCCCTCCGTTCCCTTGCCCTGAAACTGAAGACGGCCGACGTCGCGGTTGAGCGCGGCGACGTGGGGCGCGAGCAAATCGGCCAGCGGCTTCAGCTTTGCGTTGCGTTTTGCCTCGGACTCGATGAACGCGGCGGTCTCGGCCCCCCACGCTTTGTATTCGCGGAGGCGGTCGTGGACGGCGTGGACGAACGCGATGATGTCTTCGAGTGCAACGATGAGGTGCTGCTTCGTTTTGTCGTCGAGTTTTTCGCCTTCCTTGAGGTTCTTGATGTTCCGCGAGACGATGGGGAAGATGTGGTCGTCCCAGATGCCGCAGGTTGCGCCGCCGATGAGGGGGCGTGTCCCGCCAGCCGGCCGCGGCCTGACGCCTTCGAGGTCGAGGATGTATTCGCAGGGCCCCTGACCGAGGGCTTGGCGCATCAGGTCAACGGGAGTGAGTAGGTTCGGGGCCGTTCCGCGGGCGCGGTCGAGGGGATAGATGAGGACGCGCTCGTAGATGTTCGGCGGGCGGATTTCAGGTGCGTTTGGGTTATTTTGGCGGGCGGCTTTGGTTTGGTTTTCGGCGTTGCGCCGCTCGGCGAGGTCGGCGTAGAGGCAGAGCCGCGTTTCATCGCCTTTGAACCACGCGGGCGCAATGAAGAAGTTCAGCGCTTCCTGCCAGATCGTGGGGCTGTCCTCGTCGCCTCGGCCCCACCATTTATCCTTTGAGTCCTTGACGGGGCCGAAGAACGGGAAGGACTGGCTCCGCGTGTGCCAGTCGTCGGTTTTCTTGCCTTCGGCGACGACGAAGTCGGCTCGCCATTTTGCATCAAACGGGCGCTTCCACTCGATGGCCCTTGGCGTGTAGCCGGGCCACGAGCGAACATCCTCCTCGTGCCAGAGGCACGCGTGCTCGATGACGCCGACGAAGACGGGCTTGCCGAGGAAGTCGACGCGGCAGGCAGCGACGCGGCGGGCGGCGCCTTTGCCGTCGAGAAGCAGTTCGATATTCGGTTCGCGGTCATCCGCTTTGGGCGGCTGCGGTGCGGCTTCCCTCGCGCTTGGCTTCACCTCGTTCAAGCCCCCCGGCCACATGCACATTACGATGGTCTTGCCATCACCGGCAAGCTGGAGCACGAAGTTGTCGGCCGGAATGGGCAGAACTGACGAGGCGTGCTTCGTGGGGTCGTAGATGACGTCATCGGCGAAGAAGTCGGGAAGGAGCGCGTAACGCGCGTTGGCGCGGACGGCGATGCTCGTTGCGCCTTGGCCGGGCTGGACAGCAACGAGCGCCTGCCCCACACCTAGGGATACCTGTGCCTCCGCGGCGCCGTTCGACAGCGCCAGCACTCCTTCTCCATCTTCCAGTCGGACGACGCGGACTTTCGCGAGCTTCCCGGCAGGAAGCAGTTCGAGAGCGACGCGGCTCCCGCCGTCCTTCGTCTTTGTATAGAGCACGGCGCCGTCATCCCCCGGCCGAGCAATGACGAGGAGGCGTTCGTTTTCGAGGGCGACGCCGCCTTCGGGCGCGGCTCCGGCGTCGCAGCGCTCCCAGCCGCCGCGCCGGTCGATTGAAACTGCGCTCCCTTTCGGAAGTGTCCAGGCGTCAAGGGCAGCTGCCCTGCTTGCCCCGAGAGAGATCGACACAAGCACAGACACTCGAAGCGCCAGCGTCGCTGTTTTCATGTGGACGCCCCTCATGCGACGAAACAAAAGGGGAAGCCAGCAGAAGGCAGGTGCATCACGCCGCTTCCACGAAGGGGTGAACCCCCGCAGGCCGGTTCTTCGGCTTATCATAGCCGTAAACCAGGCGCGTGTCCAGTGCGGGTTAGGCCGTTTCGCGCCCGATTCCTTCTCACATGCAAATGTCGATAGTTCTGGTGGCGCTTCTGGCGCTCTTCCCCGTGTTGGGCATCTATCCTGTGTAGCGCGGGCGGAACCGTATGGCGAACGGCGTGGGCTCGCTGGCCTCTCTGCCGGCGTCTTTACGGCTTGGCGCGGTTCTGCGGCGGCTTGGCGCGGGAAGCGGGCAGGTCAAACGCCGCCGCGACGACTTCCTCGATCGTGTCAACGGGAATGAAGCGGATGCGCCCCCGGACGTCGGTGGGGACATCGTCGAGGTCCTTTTGATTTTTCGAGGGAAGGATAATCGTGCGGATGCCCGCGCGGTGTGCGGCAAGGACCTTTTCCTTGATGCCGCCGACGGGGAGAACGCGCCCCCGAAGGGTAATCTCGCCGGTCATGGCAAGGCGGGGTTTGACTGGACGGCTCGTGAGGAGCGAGATGAGCGATGCGGCCATTGTGATGCCCGCGGAGGGGCCGTCCTTCGGGATCGCGCCCGCAGGCACGTGGATGTGGATGTCTGTTTCGGCGAAGAAGTCCTCGGGGATGCCGAGTTCCTTCGCGTGGGCCCGGATGTAGCTCAGGGCGGCCTGGGCGGATTCCTTCATCACGTCGCCAAGCTGGCCGGTCAGCGTGAGACCTTTCTTGCCGGGCATGCGGGTGGACTCGACGAAGAGGATTTCGCCGCCGGTGGAGGTCCAGGCCATGCCGGTGGCGACGCCGGGCTGGTTTGCGCGGTCGGCCAGTTCGGAATAGAATTTCACGGGGCCGAGGTATTCGGCGACGTTGGCCGCGCTGATGGTGCGGGGCTTCTTTCCGCCCTCGGCGACGTATTTGGCGACTTTGCGGCAGATGCTGCCGATCTCGCGTTCGAGGTTGCGGACGCCGGCCTCGCGGGTGTAGCTGCTGATGATTCGGTTCAGGGCCGAATCGAGCACGCGAATTTGGCCGCGGGTAAGCCCGTGCTCGGCGATCTGCCGCGGCAGCAGGTGCTTCTTGGCAATGGCGAGTTTTTCTTCGTGCGTGTAGCCGGGGAGTTCCAAAACCTCCATCCGATCCCGAAGTGCGGGCGGAATGGGGTCGAGCAGGTTGGCGGTTGTGATGAACATCACCTTCGAGAGGTCAAAGCGGACTTCCAGGTAGTGGTCGGAGAAGGTGCTGTTCTGTTCGGGGTCGAGGACCTCGAGGAGTGCGCTGGCGGGGTCGCCGCGGAAATCGGCGCCCAGTTTGTCCACCTCGTCCAGCATGAAGAGCGGGTTTCGGGTGCCGACCTTGCGGATGCCCTGGATGATGCGGCCGGGGAGAGCTCCGACATAGGTGCGGCGATGGCCGCGAATTTCGGCCTCGTCGCGGACGCCGCCCAGGGAGAGGCGATGGAACTCGCGGCCCAGTGCGCGGGCGATTGATCTGCCGAGACTCGTTTTGCCAACGCCCGGCGGCCCGACAAAGCAGAGGATCGGGCCGCGGCTATCCGGCTTCAGCTTCCGCACGGCGAGGTATTCGAGGATACGCTGTTTGACCTTCTCCAGGTCGTGATGGTCTTCGTCGAGCACCCTTGCCGCCGCCTTGACGTCGAGCTTGTCTTGGCTCTCCTTGTCCCAGGGAAGCGAGACAAGCCAGTCGAGGTAGGTGCGGGCGACGGTGTATTCGGCGGCGTTCGGCGACATGCGCGCGAGGCGGTCGAGTTCCTTTTCTGCGACGCTTTGGGCTTCTTCGCTCATGTGGGCGGCGGCGATTTGGGACCGAAGTTCCTCGATTTCGCGGCTGCGCTCGTCCCCTTCGCCCAGTTCGTTGCGGATGGCCTTGAGCTGCTCGCGCAGGTAATACTCGCGCTGGTTCTTCGCCATCTCATCCTGAACTTCTTTTTGTATCCGCGAACCGAGTTCCAGAAGCTGGGTCTCGCGCGCGATGATGCCGGAAAGGATTTCTAGGCGTCGTTCCACGTCGAGCGTGGCGAGAACCTTCTGTTTCTCCTCGACGCGGATATTGAGGTTCGAGGTGATGAAGTCGGCAAGTTTGCCGGGGTCGCTGATGTTGAGTGCGGCGATCTTCACTTCGTCGGCGACGTTGGGCATCATCGCGACGAGCTTTTGGAACTGGTTGGAGACGTGCGCGACGAGGGCGCGGAGCTTCTGCGTCGGGCGGGAGGTTTCCTCGCCTCGCCTGACTCGCGCACGAAAGAAAGGTTCCGTCTGCGTGTAGTCGGCAATGATGGTCCGGGCGATGCCCTGAGCGAGGATGCGTGTGGTGCCGTCGGGGAAGCGGAGCATCTTGAGCACGGCGGCGGCGCAGCCCACGTCGTAGAGGTCCCCCGGAGTGGGGTCCTCGACGTTCGGGTCTTTCTGAGCCGTGAGGACGACGAGGCGATCGCCCATGACCACTTCGTCCACACAACGGACCGCGCGCTCGTTCGAGAAAATGAGGGGGATCATCATTCCGGGAAAAACGACGTTGCCGCCTGCGGGAAGAACCGGGATTTCCGGGGGAAGTTCCGGCATCTGTTCGGAGGGCCCGCCGGAAGCGTTCGCTCCCTGCGCCTCGTTCTTCTCTTCCTGCTCGCTGCGATTTTCGTCGTGGTTGCTCATGTGGCGGCTTTCAGGTTTCGATGGAGATGCGGCGGCGATACGGGTCGGGCGGCTCGGCCTTGCCGATGGTGATGCAGAGGAAGCCGTTGCTGTATGTGCCCGAAAGGTTCTCATCGTCAATCGAGTGGGGCAGCGTCACGACCTTCTCGAAGTAGCCGTAGTGGATTTCCATCTGGTGGAAGCCAAGAATGGTGTCGGAAGAGCGGGGGCGGCGGTGGCCCCGTATGGTGAGCACATTGTGGTTCAGTTCGGTGCTCACGTCCTCCTCTATGTTTTCAATGCCGGGGATTTCCATGCGGATGACGTAGGAGTTGGGAGTCTCGTAAACGTCGGTTGGCGGACTCCACAGGGCATGCGGGATGGTATTGAAGAGATTTCTTTCAGCGAAAAAGTGCCGAAAAATTCCTTCCACGTTGCAGTCTCCGGCATCTTGGGGACAAGTCCGAAGCGGTTGAGCCGTCGCCGACGTGCATGCGTTCATGGTCTTGGCCTCCTTGGGGACCTAGGACATGTCGTTCCGGTCTTCCACCCGGTAATTCGGCGCCTCGCGCGTGATCGTGATGTCGTGCGGGTGGCCCTCGATGACGCTGGCGGTCGAGACACGAATGAAGGTCGCTCGCTTCCTGATTTCGGGGATTTCTCTGGCGCCGATGTAGCCCATGCCCGCGCGCAGCCCGCCGACAAGCTGATAGACAAACTCCGCCAGCGGCCCGCGGTGCGGGACACGGCCCTCGACACCCTCGGGCACGAGCTTCCCCGGCTGATCCACGCCGTCCTGACGGTAGCGGCTTTTGCCGCCCTTCACCATCGCACCGAGCGATCCCATCCCGCGATAGACCTTGAAACTGCGGCCGCCATAGTAAATCAGCTCGCCAGCGCTTTCCGTCAAGCCGGCGAAGAGACTGCCCAGCATGACGGAGCTGGCGCCGGCGGCGAGCGCCTTGACGATATCGCCGGAATAACGAATGCCGCCGTCCGCGATGATGGGCACGTCGCCTGCCCCTTCGGCGGCGCTCATGATGGCCGTAATCTGCGGCACGCCGACGCCCGCAACGACGCGCGTCGTGCAAATAGACCCCGGGCCGATTCCGACTTTCACGGCGTCCGCCCCGGCCTCCACAAGGTCTCG
>CAZBRH010000021.1:10381-17061 GCA_964494245.1 uncultured Planctomycetota bacterium
CTACGTTTCCCGCGATGACCTCGATGTCATAGTTCGTCGTGATGCGCCGCACCGCCTCAAGGACGTTCTTCGAATGGCCGTGCGCCGTGTCCACACAGAGAAAATCCACGTCCTTTTCGATCAGCCGCTCCACCCGCTCGTCGTCGTTCGGGCCGACGGCCGCTCCGACGCGGAGCCGCCCGCGCTCATCCCGGCAGGCATCCGGGAACTGCTGCATCTTGTCGATGTCCTTGATCGTAATGAGCCCGCGCAAATGCATCTCGTCGTCCACAAGAAGCAGCTTCTCGACCTTGTTGTTCTGAAGAATCTCCTCGGCCTCGGCGAGCGTCGTGTCATACGGCGCGGTAACGAGGTTGTCCTTTGTCATCACCTCGCGGATTTTTACGGCTGTGTTCGATTGAAACTTGAGGTCCCGCCGCGTCAGGATTCCGACAAGCCGTCCCTTCTCGATAATCGGCAGCCCGGAAATGCGGTTGGAGTTCATGATCTCGGCCGCCTTGGCAATTGACTCGTCCGGCGAAAGCGTGACCGGGTCGAAGATGATGCCGTTCGCAGACCGCTTGACGGCGTCCACCTCGCGGACCTGTTCCTCAATCGTCAGGTTGCGGTGAATGATACCAACGCCGCCCTCCTGCGCGAGCGCAATGGCGAGCGCGGATTCCGTCACGGTATCCATTGGCGCCGAACAAAGGGGAATTTTGAGTCGGATCGACCGGGTCAGCCGCGTTTCGGTGCTGACCTCGGACGGGAGCACATCGGAATACTTTGGGACGAGGAACACGTCGTCAAACGTGATGCCGCCTTCGAGCATTTGCATTCAGAACATGGCCTCCGTCAAATCGGCAGGCGGGATGGACGGGCAATGAGGCACCGCACCCATCGAAAAACCCCGGCTGGATGGAACCAGAGAACGACGAGGAAAGGATATCACGCCCCGCGCGGCGAGTCAACGAAAAAGCAAGCCGAACTGCGACGCCAAAGGGTTGCCCCGCTTTTTTTCGTTGCATTGGCGGCGGCGGCCGTCTATAATCACGGCCACGCAGGCGGTGCGCGCGGTCACGTGGCTGCGGCGCAGTCGTCTTCCCATGCCGTTGAAAGGGACAAAAGGATTACGGATGAGTATAGGACTGGCGAAGGAACGGAAGCAGGAGATCATCGGCAACTTTCGTGTGAACGAAAGTGATACGGGGTCTCCCGAGGTGCAGGTGGCGATCCTCACGGAACGCATCAACCATTTGGCAGAGCATCTAAAGGCGCATCGGAAGGACCACGCCTCGCGGCGCGGCCTGCTCAAGATGGTGGGACGACGTTCGGCCCTGCTCAAATACCTCACGCGGGAAGATTGGCATCGGTATCGGCAGTTGATAAAACGTCTGGGGCTGAGGAAGTGAAAAGCCGGTTCTTCATCACAGTGATGGCACTCTGGAAGGTGTCAGGAGGAAAAGGTTGGCAGTTGCAGTTGAACGCGAAATCGGCGGCAGGAAGCTAGTTCTCGAAACAGGCAGCATAGCAAGGCAAGCAAGCGGCGCGGTTCTGGCAAAATACGGGGACACGGTCGTTCTGGTCACAGCCGTTGTAGATGCGGTTCGCAGCGACGTGGACTTCCTACCGTTGTTCGTCCAATACCGCGAAAAGCTCTTTGCAGTGGGCAAGATACCGGGGGGACGCTTCTACAAACGTGAAGGGAAGCCCAGTCTCAAGGAAACGCTGACGATGCGGCTGATCGACCGGCCCATCCGTCCGCTTTTCCCAGAGGGCTATCGGAACGAAGTGCAGATCAGCGGCACGGTTCTTTCGGCGGACCCGAATGACTGCGACCCCGACATTCTGACGGTCATCGGCGCCTCGGCCGCCCTGTGCATCTCGCCCATCCCGTTCGCCGGCCCCGTCGGGACCATCCGCGTCGGCCGCGTCAACGGCCAGTTGATCGTGAACCCGACGTATAAGCAGGTCGAAGAGGGCGACTTCGCCATCACTGTCTCGGCGACGCGCGACCGCATCGTAATGCTGGAAGGCGAAGCGAACGAAGTTCCCGAATCCGAGATTATCGAAGCGATTCTCTTCGCACAAAAACATATCCAGCCCATCATCGATATGCAGGAAGAGCTCGCTCTTGAAGCGGGCAAGCCCAAGGACCTGCCGCCCGAGGTCACGTTCAACGAAGCCCTCTACGCTGCGGTCAAGGCAAAGGCCAAGGATCGGCTCCGCGACAAGATCGGCATCCCAGAAAAGCAGACGCGGCGCCGCGCCATCAAGGCGATCCTTGATTCGCTCATCGAGGAATTTTGCGACAAGGATGAACCGCAGCCGGCGACGCCCGCCGAGGTCGCCTCCTGCTTCGAGCGGCTCCAACGCGAAATGCTCCGCAGCGCCGTTGTCCAGGGAAAGCGTTGGGACGGCCGCGGCCTCGACGACATCCGCCCGATCCAATGTCAGGTCGGGCTTCTGCCCAAGACGCACGGTTCGGCGATCTTTCAGCGCGGAGAGACTCAGGCGCTGGTGGTCGCCACGCTCGGCACGGCGTCGGACGAAGAGCTCATCGACGGCCTCCAAGAGGAATATTCACGCAAGTTCATGCTCCAATACAACCATCCCTCGTTCGCGGTGGGCGAGGCCAAGCCCGATCGAGGCCCCAGCCGAAGAGAACTCGGCCACGGCGCCCTCGCCGAGAAGGCCTTGGCCAAGGTGGTTCCCGGCGACGACCTCTGCCCCTACACCATCCGCCTCGTTTCCGATATTTTGGAATCCAACGGTTCCACCTCGCAGGCGACCGTTTGCGCGGCAACGCTCTGCCTGATGGACGCCGGAATCCGCATCAAGCGGCCTGTGGCAGGCATCTCTATCGGGCTTGTCCTCGAAAACGGCACCCCATACCTGCTCACCGACATCGCCGGGGAAGAAGACCACTTTGGCGATATGGACTTCAAGCTCGCGGGAACGCAACGCGGCATGACCGCGCTACAAGTGGACGTGAAGATCCGGGGAATCACGGAAGAGATTATCCGCGGCGCGATGGAGAAGGCCACCGCGGCGCGCATCGCCATTCTCCGCGAAATGCTCAAGGTCCTTCCCAAACCGCGAGAGAGCGTCTCCGAGCAGGCCCCCCGTTTGTTCAAGATCAAAATCAGCACGGAAGAAATCGGAAAGCTCATCGGTCCCGGCGGAAGGACAATCCGTGGCATCGAGGAAGCGACCGGGGCGAAAGTCGAGGTGGAGGACGACGGGACCGTCACCGTTTCTTCGCCCAAGGCCGCCGCAGCCATCGCCGCCAAGGAACACATCGAGAAGATGTTCGAGCGCCCGCAGGTCGGAAAAATCTACGAAGGCCCCGTGACCGGGATCAAGGAGTTCGGCGCCTTCGTCGAAATCCTGCCGGGGACGGACGGCCTTTGCCACGTCTCTGAACTCTCTGACCGGTTTGTCGAAAACGTCGAGAACGAGGTAAAGATCGGCGATATTCTCCGCGTGAAGGTGCTGGCGATCGACAATCAGGGGAGAATCAAGTTGAGCCGAAAAGCCGTCTTGCGCGAGGAGCAGCAGTAGCCGCCGTATTTCGGGATTGCATGGAGGAGCTCCATCCTGCAAGAATGCGCCGCCAGTGACTGGCGAAACAATGTTGGGTCTTGTTTTGGTGCGAAGGGGCAAGGGGTCGGTGGGCGAGTGGCCCGAACATCCCCTGCCTCCATGTGACGGGTGCCGGCGCCTCGTAGCTCGCCGGCCGGCTTGAAGGAGAGTCAAACAATGGCGGTAGGAGTGGTCAAGTGGTTCAACCCGGAGAAGGGTTATGGCTTCATCACGCAGGAGAACGGCGAGGATGTCTTCGTCCATTGGCGGCAGATTGAAAGCGACAGCTCCTTCAAGACGTTGAACGAAGGCGACCGCGTCGAGTTCGAGGTTGTCCAGGGCCAGAAGGGACTCCAGGCCGAAGGGGTCAAGATTATCGAGGCCTAGTTCCAAAGCCCGAAGCCGAACCGGGCGCACGGTCGTCGCAACCATGCACGGCCCCTTACCGCCGCGAGTCCAAAGCGACATGGCGTCGAAGCACGAGCCCGACAACGGCTGGGAATACATCGCCGCCCTTGCGGGCAGTCTCGCACACGAAATCAAAAACCCCCTGAGCACAATCAACCTCAACCTCCAATTGCTTCAGGAAGACTGGGCGGACCCAAAGACGCAAAAGGAGCGGCGGACACTTCGGAAACTCGAAGTCCTTCAGAGGGAAACCGAGCGGCTTCGCCAGACGCTCGAAGACTTCCTTCGCCTTGTGCGAGCGCAGAAGCCCCAGAAGGAACTGCTGGATATCAACGACCTCGTCGCCGAAATCGCCGAGTTTGTCGAGCCGGAACTCGCCCGCGCGAAAATCGACCTCGTCGAACAATACTCGCCCGGCCTGCCCAAATGCATGGCAGACCCGAAGCTGCTGAAACAAGCCCTGCTCAACGTCATCCTCAATGCCCAGCAAGCAACCCCGCAAGGTGGCCAAATCATCCTACGCACGTCCAGTTCCCAAGGCCTTGTCCACGTCGAAGTCATCGACACGGGGCACGGGATTGACGAACGCATCCGCAGCAAAGTCTTCGATGCCTTCTTCTCGACCAAAGAGGACGGCTCCGGACTTGGCCTTCCGATGACGAAGCGAATCCTCGAACAGCACGGCGGCACGGTCAGGTTCCAGACCGCCCCAGGGAAGGGGACGGACTTTGTCCTAAGCCTCCCCGCCATCGGCCCGGACGCGCCCGGCGGAGTTTCCCAATGAGTCAACCAGCCCGAATCCTTGTCATCGACGATGAACCCGGGCACGCTGAAGCCACGGCCGAGGCGCTCTCGAAAACCGGGCATGAATGCATCCAGGCGCACAGCGCAAGGGAAGGCCTCCGCCTCATTGAACGCGGCGGAATCGACATTGTCATCACGGACCTTGTTTTGGATGATGACGAGATTGACGGTATGGAGATTTTGCGCCGCTCGCTCAAGCTGCTCGACGACGTCGAGGTGATTCTCGTCACCGGCCACGGGTCAATCCCCAGCGCTGTCGAGGCCATCCAGCTTGGCGCCGCCAGCTACCTGACCAAGCCGGTCAACCTGACCGAATTGCGCGCCGTTGTCGCAAAAGCCGTCGCCAACCTCCAGCTCCGCCGCGAAAACCGCGACCTCAAGCGGACACTCGACCGGCGGTTCGGCTTCGAACAGATACTCGGAAACGACCCGAAGATTCTTGCAATCCTCGATACGCTCCAGCAGATTGCCCCCACGGACGCCACCGTCATCATCCAGGGCGAAAGCGGCACCGGCAAGGAACTCGTCGCAAAGGCCATCCACTACAACAGCCCCCGCCGCAATCGACCCTTCGTCGCACTCAACTGCGCCTCCCTGAGCGAAAGCATCCTCGAAAGCGAACTCTTCGGTCACGAAAAAGGAGCATTCACCGGCGCTGACGCGACCCGCATCGGGCGGTTCGAGTACGCCGACGGCGGGACGCTGCTCTTGGACGAGGTGGGCGACCTGCCCATCAGCACGCAGATCAAGCTGCTCCGCGTCATCGAAGAACGGCGAATCACCCGCGTCGGCAGCAACGAACCCATCGCCGTCGATGTCCGCCTTCTGGCTGCCACCAACGCCGACCTACGGCAACTCGTCCGTGAAAAAAAATTCCGCGAAGACCTCTTCTTCCGCCTCAACGTCGTCTCCATCCACATGCCCCCGCTTCGCGAGCGAAAAGGCGACATCCCGCTCCTTGCAAACACACTCATCCAGGAATTCTCCCGGCGGCACGGCAAGAAGGTTACCGGCATATCCCCCGAAGCCAGCAAAATCCTCGAACGGTATGATTGGCCCGGCAACGTCCGCGAACTCCGCAACTGCATCGAAAGCATGGTCGTCGTCACTCGGGATCCAATCCTGGGCGTCGATGATCTGCCCAGCCACATCGTCCCAGGCCAGCTTGCCTTGCCCGCCCCTGCGGACCTTTCCGGCATGTCGCTGCGGCAAGCCGAACGCGAGTTGATCCGTGCGACGCTCGCCGAGTGCGGCGGCAACCGCAAAGAGGCCGCAAGAAGACTTGGCATCGGCGAGCGCACGCTCTACAGAAAGATCAACCAATACGGGCTGACCGCCTGACCTTGCCCCGTCATCTGTCGGCAAATGTGCCGGGCAGGACAAAGGGCGCAGGGCTTGACATCCCACGTGACTTGGGGTAAGTTGAGTCCAATGGGCGATTAGCTCAGTTGGTTCAGAGCGCTTGCTCGACAAGCAAGAGGTCGGTGGTTCGAATCCACTATCGCCCACCAGCTTCGCCTGTGCGAAAGGACGGGCAAGACCGACCCGTCAAGTTGTGCGGCACCGGCGGGCAAAAGGGCATCTGCTGACATAGGAGACCGGTTGGTCAACATACGGCTGCCCGACGGCCAGGTCAAGCAGTACCGGGACGGCGTCACTGCCGCCGAGGTGCTCGCCGACATCCAATCGGGCGCACAAGCAGCCGCGACGCCCATCGCGGCGAAGATAGACGGCGTGCCTTCTGACCTAAGCCGCGCACTCCACGCCGACTCTACGGTCGAGCCAATCGCTGCCGACTCGGAACTCGGCCTCGAAATCCTCAGGCATAGCGCTGCCCACGTTCTCGCGCATGCCGTGCTGCGGCTGTGGCCCGAAGCCAAGCTCGCCATCGGCCCCGCCACGAG
>CAZBRH010000021.1:17071-29908 GCA_964494245.1 uncultured Planctomycetota bacterium
CTACTACGACTTCGACCTCCAACACCGCTTCACCGACGAAGACCTCCCACGCATCGAAGCCGAAATGGCAAAGCTTGTTGCCGCTCGCATCCCGTTCGAGCGGGCGGAGGTTTTGGCCGACGAGGCCCGCCGTCGCGCCGAAGCCGCTGGCGACACCTACAAGGCCGAACTCATCCGCCAAATTCACGAAACCTACCGACTCGAACTTGGCGACGAAGCCGCGAAGCACGCCCTCGTCAGCACCTATCGGAACGGCGACTTCGTCGACCTCTGCCGCGGCCCCCACGTCCCCCACACCGGCGCCATCGGCGCGTTCAAGCTCACCAGCGTCGCCGGCGCCTACTGGCGCGGCGACGAACGCAACCCGATGCTCCAGCGGATCTACGGCACCGCGTTTCCGACCCAGGCCGAGCTCGACGAGCATCTCCGTATGCTCAAAGAAGCAAAGCTCCGCGACCACCGCCGCCTCGGACGCGAACTCGACCTCTACTCGACCGACGACCTCGTCGGCCCCGGGCTCGTCCTCTGGCACCCCAAAGGAGCTCTCGTCCGCACCATCATCGAAAATTTCTGGCGTGAGGAACACTACAAGCACGGCTACGAAATCGTTTACACGCCGCACATCGGCCGCCTCGGCCTCTGGGAACGCAGCGGCCACACGGGCTTCTACCGCGAAAACATGTATTCCCCGATGCTCATCGACGACCAGGCCTACCAAATCAAGCCGATGAACTGCCCGTTCCACATCCAGATTTACCGCAGCCGCAAACGCAGCTACCGCGATTTCCCCATCCGGTGGGCCGAACTCGGCACTGTCTACCGCTACGAAAAAGCAGGCGTGCTCCACGGCCTCCTCCGCGTCCGCGGATTCACCCAGGACGACGCTCACATCTTCTGCCGGCCAGACCAGCTCGAAGCCGAAATCCAGGCCGTCATCGACTTTACGCTGCACATCCTTCGCACGTTCGGCTTCAACGACTTCGCTGTTGCCTTGAGCACCCGGCCCGAAAAGTTCGTCGGCGAACCGGAGAACTGGGACCGAGCGACGGACGCTCTCCGCAAGGCGCTCGTTGTCAGCCAACTCGACTACGCCGTGCAGGAAGGCGAAGGCGCGTTCTACGGCCCAAAGATCGACGTCCAGATACGCGACTCGCTGCGGCGCGTCTGGCAATGCTCGACCATCCAGGTCGATTTCAACATCCCGGAACGGTTCGCCATGACCTACACGGGCGCCGACGGCGCCGAGCACCGGCCGATCATGATCCACCGGGCGCTGATGGGCTCGCTCGAACGCTTCTTCGGCTGTCTCGTCGAGCACTACGGCGGGGCGTTTCCGCTCTGGCTCGCGCCCGTCCAGGCCGTCGTGATCCCGATTACTGAGCGGCAACGCGGCCGCGCGGAGGAAGTCCGCGCCGAGTTGGCGCGGGCGGGCATCCGCGTCGGGTTGGACGACCGCAGCGAGAAAATCGGCTTCAAGATTCGCGAGCACACGGTCGCCAAGGTGCCTTATATGCTGGTCATCGGCGACCGCGAGGTAGAAAGCGGCCGCGTGGCCGTCCGGCGGTACAAGGTGGGCGACATCGGCGCGATGAGCGTCGATGAACTGGCCGCCGCCTTGACCGATGAGGTGAGGAGCAAATCGGCGCCCGCAGCGTAGCGGGGCCACGGCGGGCTTTTTGCCCAAGGAGGTGAGCCACGGTCGAAAAAGAAAAGACAAAGGGACTGCCCGTCAACGAGCAGATCCGCGCCAGCCGGGTCCGGCTCGTTGGCGCCGAGGGACAAGTGATGGGGATCGTCTCGCTGGACGAGGCGCTAGCCGCTGCTCGAGCGGCGGAACTCGACCTCGTCCTTGTCGCACCCGAGGCGGACCCCCCGGTCTGCAAGCTGATGGACTACGGCAAGTTCAAATACAAGCAGAAGCGGCGGACGCATCAGACCAAGACGAAATCGCACGTGACGCACATCAAGGAAATCCGCCTGCACCCAAAGACCGACCCGCACGACATTGAATACCGGCTGAAGCACGCGCGCGAGTTCCTGTCCCGCGGCGACAAGGTGCTTGTCACCGTCGTCTTCCGCGGTTCCGAGATGGCGCATCTCGAAGCCGGTCCAGAGCTGCTCGAACGCATTGCCAAGCAGATGGAAGATGCGGCGAAGCTTGAGATGCCGCCGAAGCGCGACGGGCGCCGCTTCGCCATGATGCTTGCGCCAAAATAACTCGCCGCCCGCATCGTGGCGGACGGCGTTGGATGTGCTTGACAAAGAGGAGACCGTGCTCATGCCGAAACTGAAGACCCGCAAGGGCCTCGCCAAGCGGCTTCGTATCACGCGGCGAGGCAAAATCATGCGCAGCCGCGCCGGCCGCCGGAAGCTCATGTCCGGAAAAACCGGCAAGCGCCGCCGCCAACTGCGCCGCAAGACAACCGTCGCCCGCGCCGATGTGCCCCGCACAAAACGAGCGATGTTCACCTAACGAGAGGAGGATGAGTTCATGCCCCGAGTCACCAATGCGCCGGCCAGCCGCCGGCGTCGTAAACGCACGCTGAAGGCCGCCAAGGGCTACTTCGGAGCCCGCAGCCGCCGATACCAGACAGCTGACGCCGCGGTGGAACGCGCCCAACAATACGCCTACCGCGACCGGAAGACCCGCAAACGCGAGTTCCGCCGCCTCTGGATTACCCGAATCAACGCTGCTTGTCGGCTGCGCGCAATCAGCTACAGCCGCTTCATGGACGGACTCCGCAAGGCCGGCATCACCATCAACCGCAAGATGCTTTCCGAGATTGCAATCCGTGATGCCCGAGCGTTCGACGAGCTCGTGAAGGCGGCCCAGGCGACGTCCTGATCGAACGGCCAACCCAACCGCCGGGAGAAACGGCATGCTCGACGAACTGAGGCAGTTGCACAACGAGGCCGTGGCCGCAGCCCGCGCCGCCAGCGACCATGCGGCGCTCGAAGCCCTCCGCATCCGCTACCTCGGCCGCAAAGGACGGCTCAAGGAACTCATCGGGCGCGTGCCGACGCTGCCCGCCGAAGAGCGCCCCGGCGCTGGCCGCCTCGCCAACGAGGTCAAGCAGGCCATTGCCGCCGCGCTTGACGAACGGACCCGCGAACTCGCCGAAACTGCACGCAGACCCCAGCGCCCGGCCATCGATGTCACATTGCCAGGCCTGCGCCGTCCCCTCGGCTCAATCCACCCCATTACCCAAGTTCTCGATGAGCTCATCGAGGTCTTTGCCCGCCTCGGCTTCGAAACCGCCTACGGACCGGAGATCGAAGACGAGCGGCACAACTTCGACGCGCTGAACATCCCCGCCGACCACCCCGCGCGCGACGGGTTCGACACGTTCTATCTCGACGACAAGCACCTGCTTCGCAGCCACACGTCGCCTGTTCAGATTCGCGTAATGGAGACACGCCAGCCGCCCGTCCGCATTGTCGCCCCAGGCCGTGTCTTCCGGCCCGACACGGTGGACGCGAGCCACTACCCCGTGTTCCACCAGCTCGAGGGGCTATATGTGGACGAGGGCGTCTCCTTCGCCGACCTCAAGGCGTGCCTGACAATGGCGATGCAAGAACTTCTGGGCGCGGGGACGCGGACGCGGTTCCGCCCCTCGTTCTTCCCCTTCACCGAGCCGAGCGCGGAGGTGGACGTTTCCTGCCCCTTCTGCGGCGGCCGCGGGTGCGGGACGTGCCGCCAGTCGGGCTGGATCGAGCTTCTCGGCGCAGGGATGGTGGACCCCGAAGTCTTCCGCCACGTCCGCTACGACGCCGAAAAATACACCGGCTTTGCCTTCGGCATCGGCATCGAACGGACGGCGATGGTCAAACTCGGCATCGACGACATCCGCCTGTTCTTCGAGAACAACGTGCGGTTCCTCAAGCAGTTCTAGTCGGAGACCCAAGAGATGCTCGGCAGCATGCGCAAGTTTGTGGACAAATACCAGAAGATGCTCTTGGTCGCGCTCGCCGCGTTCCTGATGGTCGTCTTCGTCATTCCGATGGGGCAGCTCCACGACCGCGGCCCCTCCCCCGTCCTCGGCACGCTCTACGGCAAGGAAATCACCTACGAGGAAGTCGAAGCGTTCGCCCGCCGTTGGCAGCAGCTAGGACTGAGTTTTCTCCCCATCGGCCGCAGCGAGGACTACCCCCTGCACACCTACCTGATGCTTCGGGCGGCCGAGCACCACGGCATCCGTGTCGGCTCCGGCGCTGTCGATGCTATGCTGGCCCACGACCCGCCCCAGCGCCAGAAAATCGAATACATCCTCGCCGACCCGGTGCGGCTGGCGGCGAAGCTCGAACCTACCGACGCGGAGCTGAAGACATTTTACGAGAGCGAATGGACGGATCGGTCGAAGCCCTTTGATGAGGTGAAGGACGACGTCGAACACGAGTATCGGAACCGTCGGGCGCGGGAGGCCGCGCCGCAGAGAATCCGCGAGGCCGCTCGACTGCTGGCCGCAGCGCCACGGAGCGGCGCTGCGTGGGAGACCGCGCTGGCCGATGTCGCCGCCCAGCTTGGCCTCGAATACGACGAATCCCGATTCTTCTCAGAACCCGACGCCCGCGAGCGCCCGATTGCCGTCGGACTCTCGCCGCTGACCGAGAGCCGCGTCCGCCCCGGCCGCCGCGAGGCCGAACCCGCACTGCCCGAAGACCTGCTCCAGTTCCTTTCGGACACCCGCACCCCCATCGGCCAACCCAGCCGCGTCTTCCGTGCCGACGACAAATACTTCATCGTCCGCATCATCGAAACCCGCGCCGGCTTCACCCCCGACGGCACGCTGATTCCCGAAGACTGGGGCTGGCGCCACGAACAGTGCGTCATGCTTCAGCGCTACCCCGACCACGCCGCCGTCGTCAAAGCGATGCGGCGCATGGACGTCTCCGCCGTTCGCCTCGCATTCGAAGAGCACCTCAAAATTCAAAAGTTTCTCCAACTCTACTGCGGCGGCGACGGCGTCGCACCTCTATCCAGCGACGCTCGGCGACAGCTTATCCTCCGCCACCGCGAACAACTCCAAGCGCTTGCCGCCGAATACCACGTCAGCCCATTCCATAGCACCGAACCGCCCGACAAAAAGGCCCTGCTCGACTTCTACAACCTCCGCAAAGGCCCTGAGCGGCTTGACCATCCGAGCCGACCAGACTTCGGCTATTACCAGCCGGAACGAGTGCAACTCGAATACGTGCTCGCCGACACCGCACGCGGGCGCGATGCCGCCGAAGCCGCACTGCGCGAACTCCGCGACACCCGCAGCCAGCGCAAGACCGGGGAATGGCTCCCGCTCGAACGCCCTGCGCGCCAGGCCGGCCTCACCTATCGCCTCTCTCCGCTCTTCGCACGACACGAAGCTGAAATCCACGTCCCCGAGCTCGTCCGAGCACCCGGCTTTCTCGACAAGGCGTTTGACCGGACGATGCGACCGCGGACTGTTCCCATCGACCGACAGGGGACGCAACGGGTGCCGATCCGCCCCGCCAGCCCGACTTACGAAAGCGGCGACAAGCTCTTCTTCTTCCGTGTCGTCCGCTATGAGCCGCCGCAGTCCATCGAATTCACCGCCCTAGACCCAGCGAAGCGGGAGCAAGTGGAGCGCGACTTCGCATGGAAGCGAGCGGTGGACGCCGCAATCGCCAGGGCGCGAACGCTCCGCGCGGCCATCGCCCGCGAGTGGCTCCGAACCGTTGCGAAGGAAAACGGTCTGAGCATCGAGCGTGCCATCGACGGGCCCGGCGGCGATGCGGAAGGCGCCTCACGCCCGCCTGCCGCCCTCGCAAGCCACCTGGCCGCAACGCTTCGGCGCGCCCCCGGCGAAATCCTGCTCTTGCTCCACATCCCGCCCGAACCCGCCAGCCCCGATGCCGACGCCTGCTACACGGCCGTCGTTACCCAAGTCGATGCCGTGCCGGACAACGCGCACGTCGAATACATCCGCTTCAAGCCCGCTCAATTCACCGCTGAACTCGCGCCCGCAGAGGATGCTATCAAGGCCCGAGCAGAAAAGCTCCGAGACGACGAACTCAAGAAGAGCGCGGACAAACCCGGCGAGAGCAAGCCGCCCGCCGGCGGCGAAGAAAAGCCATCTCCCACCGCCGAACAAATCGCTCTTGCGAAAGCCCAACTAATCGAGGAGTGGAAGCAGAAGCCCTTCGAGTCCCGCTACACCGAATACCTTGCCCGCCGCATGACCGAGACGTTTCGCTCCTATGTGGCTGCCCATCCCATCGAGCTCGACCGCGCGGTTCCGCTCCAGATGACGACAACGTCCGACTTTTTCCACGCGGATGACGCCTACCCGCTCGGCGGCGACCCTGCCCTTGTTGCCGCCGCCTTCCAGCTTCAGCCGAATACATTGAGCGGCGCGGTCGTCGGCGAGCATGGCGCCGCCCTCCTGCTTCTCGCTGCCGACCAGTCGCGAACAGATGAACGGAAGTTCGAGATGGTCACCGTCCGCAGCGAGGACTATGACCCGCTCGACGTCATCGTCACCGAGGACGAGGCGCGCGCCTACTACGGCGCCCACAAGGAAGAATTCCGCGTTCCCGCCCGCTCGCAAGCCGAGTTCATTTTTGCCCCGTTCACCGGCATCGCCGAGCAACTGGAAGCCACAATCCCCGACCGGGAAATCGAAGACTACTACGCCCAAAACCGAGAGGGAACGTATCGCGGGCAGCCGCTCGATGCGCGGCTGCGCGACACCATTCGGAACCGTCTTGCACTGAAAGAGGCAGAGGCGCGCGGCGCGCGGGCCGCTATCGAAGCTGCCATCGCTCTCGCCAAGGAGACCACTGCCCCCCTCCGCGACGTCGCCGCACAGCTCGCGCCCAAGTGGAAACTCGTCTCGGGTGTCACCCCGTTGCTCGGCCCCGATGACAACACCATCGAGACCGTTGGCCGCGCGGCCTCTCTCGCCGACGCCATCCGCGCCGCCGACAAGGGAGCCCTGACCGACGCCGTGCAAACCGAGGACGGCTGGGCCTTCGCCCGCGTCACCGAAAAGACTGAAGCATCCTTGCCCGAATTCGATGCCATTCTGGACCTCGTGCGCAGCAAGGCGCGCGAAGCGCGGTTCGCCGAACGCGCCGCCAGCGCGCTCCGCAAGGTCCGAGCCGAACTCGAAAAAGACAAGACGGCCTCGATTGCCAAACTGCTCGACCGCCCAGACCTCGCTGCCGACCTGCCGCTCCAATGCGACGTCGCCACAAGCGGCTACGTGGACGAAGCACGGGCGATGGACGTGCTCCACATGACCGACGCGCTCCGCAAGGCCATCTTCCAGACGCCCGCAGGCGCGGCCACGGAGGTCGTGATCACCAATGAGGGCTCCCAACTCGCCCGCGTCATCGACGTCAAGACCAACCGGGTTATCAAGGTCCACTACGTGCTCGTTCGCGCCGAGGACTACATCCCTCTCGTCACAGTGTCGGACGAGGATGCACGGAAATACTACGAGGCAAACCCCGGCAAGTATGAGCGTCCGCGCCGCTGCGAAATCGAATACCTGCTTGCGGCACCCTGGTCGCTCGAACCCGACGTCAAGCCGACGGACGCGGAGCTCCAGACGGCCTATGAGCAACTCAAGCATCAGTTCCGCGACAACGCTGCATCGACGGCCGGCGTCCCAGCCTATAAGCCGCTGACCGACGAGAACGTTCGCCGCCGGATTACCCGCATGGTGCAGACGCATCGCGCAACAGCGCTCGCCCGCGAGCTTGCCGAAAAGGCGGCCGCGGCCGTTCGCTCCGACGGCGCCAAGACCTTCAAGGAGATCGCCGCCGAACACAAAGACCTCCGGCACAGGACGGCTGTCGAGGTTGTGCCCGGCAGCGCCGAAAACCCTTGGGAACTCCGCGGCGTTCCGGGGCTGGATGCGTTCCTTGAAACCGCCGAACCCGGCGCGACCAGCGGCATCCTCCGCTCGCGCGACGGGCTTCTTCTTGTTCGCGTCACGGCGGTCCACCCGAAGAGCGTGCCGCCTTTCGATGAGGTGAAGGAGAAGGTGCGGGCAGACGCCGCCCGCCCGGCCGCGCTGGCGCGCGCGAAGGAGATGATCGAGAAGGTCGCCGCGGCGGTTGCCGAGCCGACGGAGGCCGCGCTCTCCGCGGCCGCCTCGCAGTTTACCATTGAGACGAAGCGCCGCGTCCCCGCGAACATCGAGGAGACGCCGCCCCTAAGCCGCCAGTTCCTCGACGCCTACTACCAGCAGGCCGCGCGATTCCAGCCATCGCTGTTGCCCCAACTCGAATCGCAATACCGGCTGTTCACCCGGCTCGATCCGCTCCGGCCGGGCGAAATCAGCGAGCCGATCGTGGACGGCGAAAAGGCGCGGACGTGCTTGCTCGCCGTCCTCACGAAGCGCGAAGCGCCCGAGTTGGGGCCGGAGGACATCGCCTCGCCCGCCCTCGCGCAGGGCGTGTTCCTCGAACGGCTCGATGCCCTTTTCCAGGCGGTGTATGCGGAATACAGCCGGAGCGCGCCGTTGCAATAAGGTGGCTCTTCCGGTGGCCGAGAAGTTCATCTACATCCGCGGCGCACGCGAGCACAACCTGAAGAACATCGACGTCCGCATCCCGCGCGACCGGCTCGTCGTCATCACGGGCATCAGCGGCTCCGGCAAATCCTCGCTCGCCTTCGATACGCTCTTTGCCGAGGGACAGCGGCGCTACGTCGAAAGCTTGTCGTCGTATGCCCGTCAGTTCCTCGAACAGATGGAAAAACCAGAAGTCGAATCTGTCGAAGGCCTGCCGCCGACCATCTCCATCGAACAGCGAACGGCCTCCGCCAACCCGCGTTCTACCGTTGCGACAACGACCGAGATTTACGACTACCTGCGGCTCCCCTGCGCCCGCGTCGGCGAGCCGCACTGCCACGTCTGCGGCCGCCCGATTACGCGGCAGACCGCGCAACAGATTACCGACGCCATCCGCTCGCTCGAGCCCGGCTCCGAAATCCTCGTCCTCGCACCGCTCGTCCGGGGCCGCAAAGGTGAACACCGCGAGGTCTTCGACCGCGCCAAGCGCGAGGGATACGTCCGGGCGCGCGTCGATGGCGAAACGATAGACCTCGACCGGCCGCCTCGGCTCAACAAGAAGCAGAAGCACTCCATCGAGATCATCGTAGACCGGCTCGTTGTCAAGCCCGATCTCGGCTCGCGGCTTCAGGATTCCGTCGAAACGGCGCTTCGGCTCGGCTCGGGGCTGGTCATCGTCTCGCGGCGCGGTCCAGAAGGTTGGGCGGACACGCTCTACAGCGAACTCTACGCCTGCCCGGACTGCGGCACGAACCTGGCGGAAATGACGCCGCGGATGTTCTCGTTCAACAGCCCCTACGGCGCGTGCCCCGTGTGCGCCGGGTTGGGGACGCGGTTGGAGATCGACCCGGCACTCGTCGTGCCGGACCCGCGGCGGAGCTTGGCCGAGGGCGCCATCACCGCCTGGAAACCGGGGCCGGGCATGCCCGTCTGGTATGCGCATCGCCTCCGCCGCGCCGCCGCCGAGTTCGGCATCTCCCGGAACGTCCCGTGGAAGGACATCCCGGCCGCGAAGCGGAAAATTCTGCTCTATGGTTCGACGCCGGCCACGGAGGCGCGCTTCGGCGCCGAGTTCGAAGGCGTCATCCCTGTCCTTCAATACCGCTTCGAACATACGGACAGCGACACGGTGAAGCAGCGGATACTGGAATACATGAGCGTGCTGCCGTGCACGGCCTGCAAAGGCGAGCGGCTGCGGCCCGAATCGCTCGCCGTCCGCGTCGGCGGCCGCTCCATCAGTTCCATCTGTTCGCTTTCCGTCGAAGAAGCCGAGAAGTTTTTTTCCTCACTTCAGTTCGATGCCGAGCGGAGCATCATTGCGCGGCAGTTGCTCAAGGAAATCCGCGAACGGCTGCGGTTCATGAGCGACGTCGGCCTGGGATACCTCACGCTGGACCGAGCGAGCGGGACGCTCGCGGGCGGCGAGGCCCAGCGCATCCGCCTCGCCACCCAGGTCGGCTCCGGCCTCGTTGGCGTCTGCTACGTTCTCGACGAGCCGAGCATCGGCCTACACCAACGCGACAACCAAAAACTTCTCGCTACACTGCGGCGGCTCCAGGGCTTGGGCAACACGGTCATCGTCGTCGAGCACGACGAGGCGACCATCCGTGCGGCGGACCACATCATCGACTTGGGGCCGGGAGCGGGCGAGCACGGCGGCCGCATCGTCGCCGAAGGCACGCCCGAAGAGGTCGCAGCGAACCCCGCCTCGCTCACCGGCCAATACCTTGCCGGCACGCTTACGATTCCCATCCCGCCGAAACGGCGATTGGCCGACCCCGCGCGGGCGCTCACCGTCCGCAACGCGCGACTCAACAACCTCAAGGGCATCGACGCCTCGTTCCCGCTCAGACTCTTCGTCTGCGTTACCGGGGTTTCCGGCTCCGGGAAGAGTTCTCTCGTGATCGAGACGCTTTACCGCGCGCTGGCGCACGAGCTGCACGGCGCACGGGCACGCGGCGGGCCGCACGACCGCATCGAAGGAATGGAGTTGGTCGACAAGGTCATCGAAATCGACCAATCGCCCATTGGGCGGACGCCGCGGTCGAATCCGGCAACCTACACGGGGGCGTTCGACGAAATCCGATGGCTTTTCGCCCAGACGAAGGAGGCGAAAATTCGGGGCTACAAGCCGGGCCGGTTCAGCTTCAACGTCAAAGGCGGCCGTTGCGAGGCCTGCGAGGGGCAGGGCGTCAAGCGGATAGAGATGCACTTCCTGCCCGACCTCTTTGTTCGCTGCGAGGAGTGCAAGGGCCTCCGGTATAACCGCGAAACGCTCGAGGTCCGCTACCGTGGGCGGAACATCGCCGAAGTGCTGGATATGACCGTCGAGGAGGCCGTCGGCTTCTTCGAAAACTTCCCTCGGTTGCGGCGAATTTTGGAGACGCTCTCGGATGTCGGGATGGACTACATCCGGCTGGGGCAATCGAGCACGACCTTGAGCGGCGGCGAAGCGCAGCGCATCAAACTCTCCGCAGAACTCGGCCGCCGGGCCACGGGGCGGACGGTCTATATCCTGGACGAGCCGACGACGGGGCTTCACTTTGCCGACATCAGCAAGCTGCTACGCGTGCTGCAACAACTCGTTGATCGGGGCAACACCGTCATCATCATCGAGCACAATCCCGACGTCATCAAGTGTGCCGACTGGCTCATCGACCTCGGCCCGGAGGGCGGCGCAGCGGGCGGGTGGGTTGTTGCCGAGGGCACGCCGGAGCAGGTTGCAGCCGTCGAGAAATCCCACACCGGCGCCTTGCTCCGAAACATACTTCCCGCTTTGCCGAAGGCCTGAACCTGCCCGCGAGGTTCCCCAGATTTCCAACACGTTTTCCGCCAATAATTCACAAGTTATTCACAGCTTTTCCACACGTCATGCCCAGCCCGAATCCTTCGCCCGCCGATGAGAGCTCGCAGCACACGGAGATTGCGAGTCATGCGAACCGCCGGATTGTAGAAATGCCCCGATCCTCCGAGATCGGAGACGCTATTCGGGTCCGACAGTGATCGCCCCTCACGGCAGTTTCTTTCCATCTCCCGCCCTGCTGTTTCCCGCACACTTCTGCCTGTCTCATGCTCCGGCGAGTGGCTATCGGTCGCCAGACGGCGGGGAAACGGGCATTTGAAAAATTTCGCAAAAGTTGACACTGCGATTCAGACAGTCTGCGTCTTCATGGCGGTCGGCGAAGGCCGCCCTATATAATGCGGCGGCAAGACGGCAATGGCGATTCTCGCGGTCTTGGCACCGTGAGTGCTGCGAGTGGGTCCCGACGGGCTAACCACATCTGCTAACCTGCCGATATTACCTAACTGACGGACGCTTCGTGTGTTGTCGTCCATAGGGTTTGTGTAGATGCCCCCGTTCGAACGATGAATGCGGTGAGCGACCGGCCTGTGCTGAACGCTTTACTCGAAGACCTCAAGGCGCGACTTCTCGCCGTCGGCCCGGAGGATCGAGAGCAGATCGGGGAGTTGCGGGCACGACTCGAAGCAGTGGTCGGATCATCGACGCTCAGCTCCTCCGCTGCCGAGTTGCTTCGGTTGGGCCTGCCCGCTTTGGAGCGCGCACAGGAAGCCCCTGATGCGTCGATGCGCGAGGTGCTCGACGCCGTTGCCGTGGCCTTGGCCGCGGCAACGCGGGACGCCGCCGGGGAGGTCGAGGATGCCGCGGTGAATCTTGCGGAGGCCGTCGCGCTGCTTCGGCGGCTCGCTGGCGTGGCGGAGGCGGCTCCGTCGCCCGTTGCGGAAGAGCGGCCCTCTTCAGCCGCCGATGCGCCCGCGCAGCGCCCCAGCGCAACGGCCGCCGACGCGGGTCCGCCCGCTTGCGAAGTCGACCCCGACCTGCTCAAGGAATTTCTTGCCGAATCATCGGACCGCATCGAGGCGGCCGAAGCCGCGCTGCTTGCGCTGGAAAAGAATCCCGGCGACGCCGAGCAAGTAAACACGGCTCTTCGCGCCTTCCACACGGTGAAAGGGGCCGCCGGTTTTCTTGGGCTTGACCGCATCCAGCGGCTATCCCACCTCGCCGAGAGCTTGTTGACCCGCGTTCGCGATGGAAAGGCGAACCTTTCCGGCGTCGGCGCAGACCTTGCCCGGCGGTCGTGCGACATGTTGAAGGCGATGACGCGGGCGCTTGGCGGGCCTGCCGGCGCGAGACATGCAGAACCGGAGGGTCTGCGGAACCTCTTGGAGCAGTTGTCTGCGAGCGTACAGACGGAAGTCAGCACAGCCGCAGTTTCTTCTTCGCTAAGGAACATTGGCGAAGGGACAGAAGCTCCCGACCGAGATGAGCGGGAGGCCGCTT
>CAZBRH010000022.1:0-3835 GCA_964494245.1 uncultured Planctomycetota bacterium
GGTGCACTTCGCGATCCAAACCGCCGGACACCCCGACGCCCGCCAGCCCGAGCCGTTCGCGGACACGCAGCGCGAGCGCGCGCACTGACTGTGGCGCGAGGTCAAAGACCGGGACAAAGCGGTTCGGCCAGTCGGCATCGGCCGGATCGAATCCCAGCGCGTCGGCCAGGGCGCGCGGCATTCCCCAGACCGGCCAGCCATCGAGCGGGGAATGATACTGGAGCATTGCGAAGCCGTGCTTTTCGTAAAGCTCGCGCCGGATTCGGTTCACAGGCATCTCGCTTTCATTCGCCGGGGGCCACCAGCCGCCGCCCTTGTAAACGGGGACGAATGGGATTTCGTGGGCGAAGACGGCTTCGGCGCCGAGCGACGCCGCCTCTTCGAGCACCTTCGCCGTCGCCGTCCACGAGAGCGTCAGACGGGTCACCTCTCTGTTTGGGTCGCCGAACTTCAGCCCGTTCTGTTCGCCTTCGAGGCCGTATTCGGGCTTGAGCACCTCGTTGAACTCTGCTTCGAGTTGTCGGGCGTTCATCGCATGACCTCCATGTCGGTTCCTGGATCGTCCGGGGGTTGTCTCGTGCGTTTCCGGCTCCTACCCGAGGAGCGGCGGCCGGGCTCTTGTCAGACCGTAATATGCCAGAATCCCGCCCGTGCGCGGAGCGCCCCTCAGCAAGAAAACCTGCGATTTATTGATGCACGCATTTGATAATGAAGCGGGCATAGGAGGTGTGCAGAGATTCTTCGCTCCGCCCAGAATGAGATAGGCCGCTGCTTCACGTTGAGTTCTGCCACCCTGAGCGAAACGAAAGGTCTCTACATGCTTCACGCCCGCTTTTCTCTCACGCGCAAGAGTCAATAGACCTCGCGGGGCGAGCGGGAAGCATTTCTGTTGGCCGCTCTGCGGCCTTTGGAAGCGGCGCCTTACCGCGGCTCGACTGAGATCGCCGAAGTCCGCACTCCACAAGAGTCGAACAATGGGCGGTGTCGCTACGCCCTCGGGTGGAATTTCTTGTGCACCCACTTGAGGCGGCTGGTGTCCACGTGGGTGTAAATCTGTGTCGTGGCGATGTTCGCGTGGCCGAGCATCTCCTGGACGGCGCGGAGGTCGGCGCCGCCTTCGAGCATGTGGGTGGCGAAGGAATGCCGCAGCGTGTGCGGCGAGACGCGCTTGCGCAAGCCGGCGACAAGAGCATACCGCCGGACCCGGGCCCAGATGTTCTCACGCGCCAGCCGCCCGCCGGACTTGGTTAGAAAAAGCAAGTCGCTGCCGCGCCGGTCGAGCTTCGGCCGCACGGTGGCGACATATTCCTTGAGCGCTGCAATGGCTCGCTGTCCAATGGGAACAACCCGCTCGCGGGACCCCTTGCCGAAACAGCGGAGGAAGCCGACTTCGAAGTTCACGTCGTTCAGCCGCAGCCCCGCCGTCTCCGAGACCCGCGCCCCCGTCGCATACATGACTTCCAGAATGGCGCGGTCGCGGACGCCCAGCGGCCTCGAGGTGTCGGGAGCGCCCAGCAGCGCCTCGACGTCGCGGACGTCAAGCACGTCGGGCAGCCGCCGCCAGAGGTGCGGCGACTGAAGCGTCGTTGCAACGTTCCGCGGAATCTTGTCCTCGCTGGCGAGAAACCGGAAGAGCATGCGGATCGCCGCGAGCGCGCGGGAGATCGAGTTCGCCGAAAGCCCCCGCGCCTTTTCGTGCGTCATGAAGCCGACGATGTCGTGCGCCTTGACGGCGTCGAACCCCGCCCGCTTCCGCATTTCGAGATACGCACAGAACCGCGCGAGGTCGCGGCGATACGCGCGGATCGAGTTCTCGGCCAGGCCGCACTCGACCGCGAGGTAGTCGAGAAAAAGTTGAACGAGGTCGTTCACCCGTCGGCTTTCTCCCGAGCGGACGTGCTGCCGCGGCCGGCCGCTTCCCCTCATTGCAGCCCCATCTTCCTCAGGTTCCGCAAGCTGATGGCGAGCGAGTCGAAGGGGTCGCGCTGGCAGACGTCCTGCTCGACAAAGAACCAGACGACGCCGGCGTCGCGGGCGGCGGCGAGGATGCCCGGCCAGTCGAGGTTGCCCTCGCCGACTTCGGCCATCGCCTGCTTCCCGTCGAGGATGGTCATGTCCTTGAGGTGCAGGAGCGGGATGCGGCCGGCGGCGCGGCGGACCCACGCGGCGGGACAGCCGCCGCCGTGCTGAATCCAATACGTGTCGATCTCGAAGGTCACGCACGGGCCGCATTCCTCCATCAATAACTGGAGGCCCGTCTTTTCGCCGTAGCGTTCCAGCTCGAAGCTGTGGTTGTGGTAGCCGAATGTGAGGCCGTGTTCGGCAAGCTTCGCCGCGACTTCAGACGCTTCTCGTGCGAACTGATGGAAGCCCTCGGGATTCCGATACTTCTGCGGCATGCTGCCGATGGCGGGATAGTCGCAGCCGAGAATCTTGTGCTCCTCGACAACCCGGGCGGTCTCGTCGCGCATCTCGTTGAAGCCGATGTGCGTGGAGGCGCAACGCAGCCCTTCGCTGTCGAGCAGCTTCCGCAGCTCCCGCTTGTCTATCGGCCCAAAGGCCGAGACCTGAACGGCCTCGTAGCCGATTTCGCGGACCCTGCGGAGCGTCCGCGCGATGTCCGCAGGCGTCTTGGTGAAATCGCGGACGGTGTATAGCTGAGCTGCGATGACGGAACCAGCCATGCGAATGCCTCCTGCGAGAGGAACGTTGCTGCAACGGCAATGATGCTACCCGTTTCGGGTGCGGCGGTCAATCATCGGAACGGCTGCGGATCAGATCCGCGACGGCGCCCGTCAACCGAGGCAGCACCTTGTCCAACGCGGCAAGCGGCCGCGCGATGCACTCCTCGATGGGCATTCCAGATGCTGCGAGCTCGACGACGTTGTCCGTGTCGATGCGGTGCTCCTCCGCCGACCCGCAGAGCACAATCAGCGGGACGCCCGCCGCGCGTGCGAGGCGGCTGACGTAGCTGACGACTTTCCCCTCGGCGGATTGGGCGTCGAGTCGGCCTTCACCGGTAATGACCAGCGCCGACCGCGCGACCTGCGCCCGCAGCCCCGTCAATTCGTCGAAGAGCTCCATCCCCATGCGGAGTTTCGCGCCGGCGAACACAGCGAGCCCTGCGGCCAATCCGCCCGCCGCGCCGCCCATCTCGAGTGCACCGTAGGCCATTCCGAGCCGCGACCGGACAAGGCGGTCGAGATGCGATAACCCCGCCTCGATTCGTGCGAGCGATTCTTCCGTGCCGCCCTTCTGCGGGCCGAACATCCAGATCGCCGACACCGCCCGCGGGCCAAGCAGCCGCGTCCGCACATCCGACGCAACAACGACCTCGATGCCCTCGAGCGGGTAGGGCGACGGCATTTCCAGCGCGTCGGCCTCCGCTAAATCCGCGATGCGGACGGAATCGATGACGCGGCCATGCCGCAGGAACCCGACGCCGATGGCGCGGGCCATGGCGTTGCCGCCGTCGATGGTCGCGCTGCCGCCGACGCCGACGACGATGCGCTTCGCGCCACGCTGCGCGGCGTCGAGCAAGAGTTCGCCGACGCCGAACGTCGTCGCCTTGAGAGGGTCGCGCTCGTCGCCTGCGAGCAGCGCGAGGCCATTCGCTTCTGCGGCCTCGATGATCGCAAGCCGCTCGGCCCCAGACCAGAGGTAGCGGGACGTGCGGGGGCGCAGCAGCGGGTCGTGGACGGTGCAGTTTGCCCGCTCACCGCTGACGTGCCAGCCGACGGCCTCCGCGAAGCCATCGCCGCCGTCCGAGCACGGAAAATTGTCGAAGCGCACGTCGGGAAATCGTTCAGCAAGGCGCTGGGCAACGGCCGCCCCC
>CAZBRH010000022.1:3845-14341 GCA_964494245.1 uncultured Planctomycetota bacterium
GGGGACTACGCAACACCTGAGCGGGGCCAACCGGTCCGCCGCCCCGATGGACCCCTTGAAGCTATCGAGGATGATGCTGATGTTCCGCTTGCTCACATTTGCCGCTTGCCTATCGCTTGTCCTTTTCGAAATCGCGCGCGAGCGCGGCCAGTTGCTCATCGGTCAGTTGGTCGAATCGCGCCCATTCGCCCCACGCGACGCCGTGGCGACGCGCCCCCGCCAGCGCCGCTCGGGCGGCGTCCATTTGGCCAAGTTCCACGTGCAACACCGCCGTTCGCAGCGGAACGTCGGCGTAGTTCGGCGAATCGATGTCGAGGGCGCGGAAGACTTCGAGGGCATCTTTGTGTTGCCCTTTGTAGAAAAGCGAGTTGCCGAGCAGATAACGCGACGGTGTCGAAAGGGGGTCGATTTCGAGGGAACGGCGCGCGCTGGCAATGGATGCATCAAGAAGCCGAGACCGCTGCTGATTCATCGCTCGGCGCAGCCAGACGCGCGCCTGATACGGCTGCCAGACGAGCGTAAACCAAAGCGGCACAGCCGCCGCAACAAGAGCGATGACGCCGAGCCACGCCCAAAGCCCGACGGGGCGTGCCTGCTCTGGTTCCCTGTCGCGCCACTGCGAAACCGCAAACCCCATCATCACCCACATCATCAGCCGGCATGTCGGATACCGGATATCGACGTTTGCTATAGCGTGAACGAGGATTGTGACCGTCGCGGCAAACGCAGGAAGAAAGAGCGGGGAGGACGCCCCGCCCGGCTGCCTCAGCTCCCGCACGCTGCCGAGAAAAAAGAGGCCGAGGAAGATGGCAAACGCCGTCATGCCGACGATGCCCGTCTCGGCGAAGATTTCGAGGTATTCAGAATGCGCCCAGAGCGTAATCGGCTTGACGTCGTGGCGGAAGTAGTCGGCAGGCCGGAATTGGGGGAAATGGATGCGGAACGTGCCGGGGCCTTTGCCCAAGACGGGGCTATCGTAGGCCATTGCGAGAGCGGAGCGCCAGATGGTCGTGCGGGTCGGCAGATGTTCTCCGAGCGCACCAACGCGGGCCGCGACCATCGGGCCGAACCGGACGGCGCCGAGGACGAGAAGCGCGGCGAGCGCCGCCAACATCATCGCCGCTGTGCGATTCTGCGGCCGCAAGAGCCGCGACAGGTCGAAGCCCGATGCGAGCAGAATCATCCCAACGACGAACGCGAACCACGCCGTCCGCGTTCCGCTCAGAATCATTGCAGCGGCGGCAAGAATGGCGTTCAAGACCGAGAATGGCGACAACCCCGGCGGCAGCGCGGACGGCTCGCCTTCGCGTCAACTGCGCCACACCCAACGCCAGAACCGAGCATGTCGCCGCATAGCCGCCGAGGACTGTTTCGAGTCCCATCGTGCCGAGCGCCCGCGACCGCATCAGGTCAATCCGGCCTTGTCCCTCCTTTTCCCATGATGCCGCGAGGGGGTCGAGCCCTGCCGCCTGAAGGCACGTGACGCCGCCAACGATCGCCGCCGCCACGAGGACGGCCGCCACAAACGCCCACGCCCATGCGGGCCTTCGAAAGGCCGCCGCGGCGGCCGTGAACACGAAAACGTGCGCGGCGAACCACCACATCTCGCGCACTGCAACTGCTCGATGCCTCGACGCAATTGCCGAAACCACAACGGCGCCGAAGAAGAGCTCGAGCGCCCCGACCACGGCGCGCGACTTCGGCGGCAGCCGCCCGCCTGCTGCGGCTCGGACGAGCATCGCGGCCCCCGCAATCATCGCGGCGCCGCCCGCGAAAAGATACTTGATGTCCAGCCCATAAGGCGTCGTAGAGCCGAACACCAGAGGAACAATCACAACCGCCGCCGCGAGTGCGATCGCTGCCGCGAAATCCGCACACGGAACCAGCGGATGCGCAGGGCAACGGGCGATTTCTTCCTGAACCTCCGGCATGGCCGAAGTATAGATACGGCGACGCGCGGGGTCAATCGGGCTTCCTCTGCGGCTGTGATTCAGACGATCCCGCGACTATCTTCAGCGGCACGGCGCAGCGCTCGCTTGCACGTGCGGCGACTCGATGCTAACATGAAAAATTGAGTGCTTCAGGTTTCGATGAGAAGGACAGGATTCGAATGAGCGAGAAAACCCCGTTGCCCGCCGACATGCGAGCGCTGGTTCTGGCCGGTCAGGGGTTCGAGCATCTTTCGGTGCGGAGGGTGCCCGTGCCAGCGCCGGGGCCGCGCCAGTTGCTGGCGCGGGTGGACGCTGCGGGCATTTGCACGTCGCTGCTCAAGCTCGTCGACCAGGGGGCGAAGCATAGCTTGCTCTACGGCTGGAACCCGGAGCAGTTTCCTCTAATCCTCGGCGACGAGGGTTCCGTCACCATCGTGCAGGTCGGCGTTGAGCTCGCGGATAGCTACCGTGTCGGGCAGCGGTGCGTGCTTCAACCGGCGGTAGACCATCCGCCGCTCCGGAATCTGGAGCGGTATGCCGGCGGCGGGAGCGGCGTCACGAAGGTCGCTGTCGGCTACACGCTGCCCGGGCATTTGGCGGAGTATATGCTGATTACGGAGGAGGCGATCCTTGCGGGGTGTGTCATTCCGCTGCCGGATCCATCGATCGCCCACGCGCACGCGGCCATCAGCGAGCCGATTTCGTGTTGCATTTCCGCACAGGAACACCATATGCATCTTGTGCAGAAGGCGCCGCTGGCGCCGCGGTCCGTCGTGCGGGGACTGAAGCGGGGCGGGGTGACCGTCATCATCGGGGCGGGCGCGATGGGGCGGATGCACGTCGATGTGGCGATGACCTACGGGCCCCGCGCCATCGTGAGCATCGACCTCGTTCCGGTGCGGCTGGAAAAGGTGCGAACGCTTTTTGCGGAGCGTGCCCGCAGACGGAAAATCGCTCTCCATACCGTAAATCCGATGGAGCGGGACCCGGCGGCGCTCGTGGACTCGTTGACGGAGCGGCGTGGGGCGGACGATGTGATTGTCGCCGTGGGGTCGAAGTCCGCCATTGAGAGCGCCCAGAAGCTCTGCGGACGGGGGGCGGTGCTCAACGTCTTCGGCGGCCTCAAGAAGGGCGAAGACGTGGTCGGCGTGGACGCCGGCATTGTGCACTATCGGGAGATTAACATCACCGGCTCCAGCGGCGGGTCGCCCTGGGACGTGAAACGTGCGTTGGAACTGATGGCGAAGGGGGGCGTGGAGACGGCGGCTCACATCACGCGCATTGGCGACCTCGAACACGCGCCGGAACTGCTCAGGATGGTGCGCGATCAGGAGCTCGACGGCAAGGCGGTCGTCTATCCGCACCGGCGAACGGAGCGTGTGCTCGCGGTCGAGCGGTGGACGCCCGAGGACGAAAAGAAATATCTGGGCGGATAGGCCGTGGGTTTGACCGGAACGCGGACATACGTCGGGTTCGGCTTCGGCGCAATTCAGGCGGGACTGTTCCTTTATGAGGCGTTTCAGTCCGGCCGCTTTCGGCGCCTCGTCGTCGCCGAGATTGTGCCGGACATCGTTGCCGAGATTCGGCGTGCGGGCGGCATCTATTCGCTCAACATTGCGCCCGCCGACCGCGTCGAGACGGCTCGCGTCGGTCCGGTCGAAATCTACAATCTGACGGTTGCAGGGGACCGCGAGGCGCTGGCGGCGGCGATTGCCGAGGCCGAGGAGATAGGCACGGCGATTCCGAGCGTCGAGTTTTACAGCGTGGGCGGGCCGAGCGCTCTTCACCGCACGCTTGCAGCAGGCCTTGCACGCAAGGCCGCTGGCGGCGGGCCCCGAGCCGTTGTCTATGCCGCCGAGAACGACAATGCCGCGGCGGAAAAACTCGAGGAGCTTGTCCTGAAGGTTACGCCGCCGAGCGCGCGCGATGGCCTGCGGGCCAATGTCCGGTTCCTCAACACCGTCATCGGCAAGATGAGCGGCTTCGCCCCGGACCCGGCGCGGAGCGGGCTGGCGACCATCACGCCGGAGAGCAGTCGCGCGTTCCTCGTTGAGGCGTTCCACCGCATTCTCATCTCGAAAGTCCGATTCGACCCGCCATTCGAGCGCGGCATTGGCGTCTTTGTCGAAAAGGAGAACCTGCTGCCGTTCGAGGAGGCGAAGCTTTTCGGGCACAATGCGACGCATGCGCTCGCCGCCTATCTCGGCCGACTGCTTGGCGTGGCGCATATCGCCGAACTACGCAACATCCCGGGCATGCTGCCGTTCCTGCGGGCTGCGTTCCTCGAAGAATCCGGCGCAGCGCTCGTCAGGAAACACAACGGGATGGATCCGCTCTTCACCCCGGAGGGCTACCGCGAATACGCCGACGACCTGCTGGCGCGAATGATGAATCCGTTTTTGATGGACACGATAGCCCGCGTGGGGCGCGACCCGCGCCGCAAGCTCGGCTGGAACGATCGCCTCATCGGGACAATGCGGCTCGCCCGCTCTCAGGGGATCGTGGCGCGGCGCTACGCGGTTGGCGCGGCTGCCGCACTCCCGCTCGTCAGCCGACCGGATGACCCGCTCGCTGCCCAGATTGTGCCGATCTGGGAACCGGATCGGCCTGACCGGGCGGAGCAGGATGCGATGCTCTGGGAGGTGGAGCAGGGGCGACGCTTCCTCGACCGCTGGCGCGCGGCAGGGTATCCGAACCTTCACGAGTTCTTCGCCGCAGAAGCGTGAACGCGGCCGTCAGACCGGCGCATCGCCCCAGTCGGGCACGTCGAGCAGTTCGCCGTCCCTCAACGCAGACTTGTGAGCCATGACGCCGGCGGCGGTGTAGCGGACGGCTTCCCAGGCGTTGATGGCGGGCGTGCGGTTGTTGGCGATGGCGTCGCAGAACTCGTGGACGAGGTAGGCGTGGGAGCCGCCGTGCCCGCCGAGGAAATCGCGGCGCTCCTGTTCGCTCAGCTCTCGGCCGAGGTGGGGCTGGCCGCTGAACGCCAGAAGGACTTCGTCGGGCAGCGGGTCGCGCATTTCCTCGATGGGCACGTCCGTGCAGCTCTTCTTATCATACCACTTGCGGTGTTCGAACGACCCGTGCGTCCCATACACACGAAAGGTCTCGCGCCCGGTGAAGCCGATCTCGCGGTATTCGGAGATGCGCATTGTGGCGCCATTGCTCATCAGGAAAAGCGCAGTTTCGTTGGCCATGTCGTCTGGAGCGTGGTAGTCGAGATGGACGCGGGAATGCTGTCCCCAGCAGGCCACCTTGACGGCGTGCGCCTTCATCACGCAGATCGGGCCGGCCGTCGAGTGCGTCGGGTAGTGCATCGGAGCGCTGTTGGCCAGTCGGCCATAGCGCTTCATCATCTCTTGCAGGTATTCCTGGCCGGCAACGGAGCCGAGGCGGTTGGCGCGGACCTGGCGCAGGCCGTGGTCGACGTCGTGGAAGTATTCGCCCTCGGCGTAGACGAAGTGGCCGAAGTCGCCAGCCGCTGCGCGGCGGCGGCAATACATCGCCTCCGGTCGGTAGTATGTAGTTTCGCCATACATGAAGTGCAGCCCCGTCCGCTCGACGGTCCTCACGAGTCGGTCGCACCAGTCCAAAATCTCGTCGCCGTCGGGAACGCAGAGGAGCGGCACGGCGGCGTAGACGTGCTTGCCTGCTTCGAGCGCTTGGACGGCTTGCGGCGCATGGAGCCAGTGCTGCGTGATGATGACCACGGCGTCGATGTCGCTCTTCAGCAAGTCGTCGAGCGATTCGTAGGCGTCGGACGGCCGAAACTTGTCCTGAAACGATTCCAGCTCCGCAAACTGCTCTATGCGTTCGGGCACCCGGTCGCACAGCGCCACACGGTTCACCGCCGGGTGGCTCTTGAAGAGCTTTGCAAATACGCTGCCGAAGCCGCCCAAGCCCACAAGACCGATACTGAAGCCCATAGGCACCTCCTTAGCAAAAAAAGACCGCCCTTGCTACCGCATCCGCGGAAACTCTCCTTCGGGATTGCCGCACACCTCGTGCAGCAATGTCATGAACCGACACAGGTTCGGGAACGTGACGAGCGGTTGGATGCCGTGGTCGCCGTTCGGGAAATAGCGCCCCTTTTCGAGAAGCGGCGGAACCTTGCCCATGATTTCCGGCTCGATCATGTGCTCGTTGCCCTCGTTGGCGCATTCCTTTTCGAGCCATCCAAAGAACACCATCTTCGGGTGCCGCTCGCGCAGCACGAAGAGGTCGTTTCCGGCCTTCACCTCGAACGGAAAGATCGCATTGACGCCATAGGACGCCGCGACGTCCGCGAACTCCATCGCGTTGCCATCGGTGTCCACGGCGACAAGGACGGCTCCGTTGGCGCGGGCGCAGTCGCACACCTCGCGGTAGTAGGGGCCGCAGAACTCGTGGAATTGCCGCGGGCTCAGGAGCATGCCGTGATTATAGCAGAGGTCTTCACCCATCTGGACGATTTCCGGCCGGAGCCGCTCGATGAGCGGCACGGAAAAGCGGCGGAAGCGGCCGAGCTGCCACGCCATAATCTCGTGCACCAGAGAGGGGTCATCGTAAAACATCAAGCTCGCCCGCTCCGGCCCCATCAGGCCGCGAACAAGCCCGTAGGCGCCCCCGATGCCGACAACAAGCGGCCGGTCGCGGCGGTCGAACCGGCGGCACTCCTCTTCCACTTCGGCGATGGACAGCACCCGAGTCGGAGTGGTTCGCTCCTTGTAGAACGCCCACGAGTCCCAATCGCGCACGGGGTATTCGATGAACTCCGGCATGCTGTAAGTGATGTCGTTATCGATGACTTGGCGGGTGACGGCGCCGGACTCCGACTCGATGATTTCGTATTCTCCCTCGATGCGGGTGGTCGTTCGGAAGCCCGGCGCACCGCGGGCGAGACTGATTTCGACCACGATGGGGTCGGTCGTGCCCCAGTAGCGCTTCCAACTTTCGACGTCGGCCGCCCCTTTGCCGAGCCGATGCCGTCCGCCGACGTGCGGCGGCATGCCGGTCTCGATGAGTCGGTCGTGGGTCTTGTTCATGCAGCCGCGGCTCATGCCGGGAGCGCCGGGGAAGCCGAAGATCGGCACATAGTCGGGCCTTTCCCCAGCGCAGAGGGCATGAAAGCGTTCGAGGTCGTTCATGCATTCATCCTCTTCCGTGTCGAACTCTGCCGCCGCACGCGCGAGCCGCGCGTTGCCGCTTAGATCCCGGTGCTGGCCGTCGCGCACATCTTCGTCTCCGGGCTGGCGCGCGAGTCGATGATATCAGGGGCAACAGGGCAAAGCAACCTCGTCGGAACGTTCTCTCGCACCGTGGCTTAGCCAGTTTGCGGGCACCCGCTTCGGCGCGGTCATGGAATGTCGTAGTTCAGAATGAGCAGCTCACGCCCGGTGACTTTCCGTTCTTTCCGTCCGTTTGCCTTCGCCTCGTTCGTGAGGGCGTATCGCCCGCAATATTTCCATTCGAGCGGGATGAACCGCCAGCCGTCGTAAAGCTCCCGCACTTCGGGACAGTCGTCATACGAGATCATCACCTTCGCGGCCGTCGCGCGGAGCGCCGCGGCGAGCCGCTGGTGGCATCCGATGTCGAAGGACTTGTCGTAAAGTTTGTCGGTAAGGTGCCCCGTGCTTTCACGGTAGTATGGCGGGTCAGCGTAGAGGAACGTGCGGGGGCCGGCGTCGGCGAGGCAGATCTCGTAGCCGTCGCAAGTGATCTTGGTATCCTGTAGTTTGGCGGAGACCTGCGCGAGGTGTGCGAGTTTCTTTTCGAGGTTCGCCCAACCCTCCGGATTGCTGAAGTAGAGCCGCGACGTTCGCCGAGGGTCATAGACGACCCGCCCGCCCCAGACGGTGCGGTTCAGGTAGTAGTATTGAACGGCGCGTTCGAGAAGATGGTCGCGGCCGTGTGCGGCCATGAGGTCGCGGCGCTCGAAGGCCCAGTAGCGGAACAGTTCGCGGAGGTCGCCCGTCTGCCGACGGCAGAGGTCGGCGAACGCCTCGTAGTTGTCGCGGAGCGTTGTCCAAAGCGCGTAGAGTCCGGGGTGCAGGTCATTGAGCCAGTTGCGCCTCGCTTTCGGCTTGTAGAAAAAGAGAGCGGCGCCGCCCGCGAAGATTTCGCGGTAGTCGTCGTGTTCCGGCAAATAGGGCGCAAAGAATTTGGCGACGCGCGCCTTGCCGCCGGGATAGCGCAGCGGCGAGCGGAGCGAGTCGGCGGCAGCGGCCTGCGCGGGCAGTTGCATTGTCCTTTGGGCGGTTGTCATATCGGCGGGATTATAGTGCTCCAAACTGCCCTGTCAAAGCGTGCCGTCGGGCGCGCGCACCGGACCGAACAAGTGTGAATTCGCTTGACCGGCGGAAGGCGGCGGATATGATACGTTGCGTTTCCGATAACTTATCAACTAGAGGAGTTTTCGTGTGATCGGCAAGCAGATACGTCTTGAACGGATCGTCAACCGCGAATCGGGCCGCACCGTCATCATCCCGATGGACCACGGCACGACCGTCGGACCGATCCCCGGCCTCGAAGACATGAAGGCGACTGTCCAGATGGTCGTAGACGGCGGCGCGAATGCCATCCTGCTGCACAAGGGGATCGTTGCCGCTGGGCACCGCGGCGGTGGCCGGGACGTCGGTCTCATCGTCCACCTCACCGCGAGCACGTCGATGGCCCCCGACCCGAACGCCAAGGTTCCGGTCTGCACCGTCGAGGAGGCGATTCGGCTTGGCGCCGACGCCGTCTCGATCCACGTCAACCTCGGCGCCGAGACGGAGGGCGAAATGCTGCGGCATTTCGGCGAGGTCTCCGACGCCTGCGCCGCCTGGGGCATGCCGCTCGTTGCGATGATGTATACTCGCGGGCCGAAGATAAAAAACCAGTATGCGGTGGAGCACGTCAAGCACGCCGCGCGCGTCGGGGCGGAGCTCGGCGCCGACATCGTCAAGTGCGTCTACACCGGCAGCCCCGAAAGCTTCCGCGAGGTCACAGGCGGCTGCCCGGTGCCCGTCGTCATCGCCGGCGGCGAAAAGATGGAGACGGACCGGGAGATTCTGGAGATGGTGGCCGGGGCGCTCGAAGCCGGCGGCAAGGGCGTCTCGATCGGCCGCAACGTCTTCCAGCATGATCACCCCGAACGGATTGTCGCCGCCATCGGCAAGATGGTGCACGAAAACGCCACCGTCGCCGAGGCGCTCGCATTCCTTCAGGGGAGAGAGGACAGGGGCAAAGCCGGCGGCCGCGCGCGCAGGCGGTAAGCAGACATTTCGCGGAGCCGCCCCCGGCGCGAGGTCCCCTGCGGACTTCTGTGGCTCTGGGGCGGTGGTGCTTGCCCTACGGCGTCCGGCTGAAGCCCTCGCGTCCGACGATTTCGCCCTTGCCCCAGTAGCGCCCGACGGCATCAAGGAAGGCGACGGGGTTGAGTTTCTTCGGGTCGAGGTTTCCTTCTTGGTCGAGCAGGGAATCATCGACGTGTGCGGCGAGGACGCGCCCGATGAAGCAGCGGTAAGGACCGAGCGTGAGCACGTGAGCCGTTTTGCATTCGAGGTTGACAGGGCATTCGGCGACGAGCGGGGCGTGGACCTTTGTGCCGTCGAGCGGCGTGAGGCCGAGAAGCTCGAACTTGTTCTGGTTGCGTCCCGAAGTGCAGCCGCAGGCATCGACCTTGAGGACGAGGTCGGACGTCGGCAGGTTGACGGTGAACTCCCACTGTTCGGAGAGCACGCCGTAGGAGTAGTTGCCGGCGTTGACGGTGATGGCGACCATCTCGTCGCTGAGTTTGCCGCACCAGGCGACGGTGAAGACGTTGGGCTTGCCCGCGCGGTCGCGGCAGCCGATGAGCAGCACGGGACAGGGATAGAAGATCGCTTTTTCCCCCATTTGTTCTCTAGCCATCCTGTGTCTCCTTGCAGTGTGCGGAAGCGGGGCGGCCGGCTTCGCCCGGCACGACGCCCGAATTATGGCGCCGCGCCGCCCGGGAATCAAGTCCGCGCGGCTTGACTCGCGTCGCCGCGGGCAATAGCATACCGCTCGCCCGGCGGATGGGGAACGGCACATGTTCGAAGGGGTGTTGGACTTTCTGGCGGCGAACTGGTATGCGCTGCTCTGGTGGCTGATCGTCCTGCAGGCGGCGTCGATCGCGCTGGCCATCCTCAGCGAACGGCGCGAGCCCGCAGCGACGCTCGCGTGGCTGATGACGGTCACCTTCCTGCCCGTGCTCGGCATCCTCGCATACTACGCGCTGGCGCGGACGCGGTTCCGGCGGCATTTCCGCGCGAGGACGCAGGTGAACGAGCAGGCGGACGAGGCGCTGTCGATGTATGTGCACGAACGGCTCGATGGCTTCGACGAAAGCGTGCTGCGGGAACTGAAGCCGGAGCAGCAGGGACTCATCGCGCTGGCGGCGAACAGCGAGCAATCGGGCACGGGCGGCACGCTGTTCGACGGGAACTCCGTCGAGACGTATTTCGACCCGGCGGACAAGTATGCGGCTTTGAGGGAGGCGATCCGGCGCGCCGAGTCGCACGTCCACCTCGAATACTACATCTTCCGTGGCGATGGCATCGGGACCGAGATTCGGGACCTGCT
>CAZBRH010000022.1:14351-15081 GCA_964494245.1 uncultured Planctomycetota bacterium
AAGGCCGGCGTCGAGGTGCGGCTGCTCTACGACGGCATCGGGTCGCTGCGCACGACGCGGGCGGGGTTCTTCCGGCCGCTCGTGGCGGCGGGCGGCGAGGTGGGCGTGTTTCTCCCGCCGCGGTTCGCGCGGATCATCGAGCGCGTGAACTTCCGCAACCACCGCAAGATTGTCGTCGTCGATGGGCGCGTCGGCTTCGTCGGGGGAATGAACATCGGCGATGAGCATCTCGGCCTCAATCCGCGCGTCGGCCGATGGCGCGACTCGCATGCCCGCATCGAGGGGCCGGCCGTCGCCGAGCTTCAGCGAATTTTCCTGACGGACTGGCTGTTTGCGACGGATGAGCGGATTGCCGAGCCGCGCTTCTTTCCTGAGGTGGAACGCGTCGGAACCGAACTCGTGCAGATTGTCTCGTCCGGCCCGGATTGCCGGTGGCCGACGATCCAGCAGCTTTATTTTCAGGCGATCGCCGGCGCGCAGAAGCAGGTGCTCATCGCAACGCCGTATTTCGTGCCCGACCTTTCGGTGCGGGCGGCGTTGACGAGCGCCGGGCTTCGCGGCGTCGATGTGCGCATCATGCTGCCCTCAAAAACCGACCATCGGATTGTCCTCAGCGCCGCTCGGTCATACTACGAAGAACTGCTCGAAGCGGGCGTCCGCATCTTCGAGTTCCGCGATGGCTTCCTGCATTCGAAGACAATCGCGGTGGACGGCCGCTACGGGAGCATCG
>CAZBRH010000022.1:15122-15502 GCA_964494245.1 uncultured Planctomycetota bacterium
AGGTATCGGCGTTTGTGCACAGCCAGCGTTTCGCTCGGGAGTTGGTCCGGCAGTTTGAACGGGATATGCAATCTTCGGTTGAGATTGAACTCGAGGCGTTCCGCGAGCGTCCGCGGACAAGGCGGCTCGGCCAGTCGGTCGCGCAGCTTCTTTCCGGCATCCTGTAGCTTTTGTCCGGAGTTTTTCGATGAAAGTCGAAGGCATTGCAACCATCATTTTTCTTCTCGCGGGAAGCATGGCAGCCGCCGCAGAAAGGAGCGAAGCCCGCATGCTCTACGAATGGAAGCCCGAAGGCGGTCACAAGATGAACGTCACCCATAACGACCCGCAGTTCAACCTGCCGGGCAATGTGCCGCGGCGCCTCCCGGCGGGGGCGACCC
>CAZBRH010000022.1:15519-15799 GCA_964494245.1 uncultured Planctomycetota bacterium
TCCGGATGGCGGCGACCGCGGGCACATCGGTCCAGATTTTCTGGGGCGGCGAATTCAACGAGACCGATTCCATCCGCCTGCCGCTTCAGCCCGATGGCAAGATGCACGATTACCTGTTCCGGTTCCCGCGCACGATCGCGCTCGACAAGCTGCGGCTGGACCCGACCGACGCGCCCGGCAACGTCCACATCGAACGTGTCACCATCGAGGCGGCGGACGCGCCGGAGATCGGCGTTGGGGCGTTCTACGTGGACAGCGCTCTTCCTCGCGCTGGCCGGGC
>CAZBRH010000022.1:15872-16655 GCA_964494245.1 uncultured Planctomycetota bacterium
CTGCTCGGACCGGCGGAACAAGAGGCGGCGCTCGGACCCGACGAGGTCCGACTGCTCTCGTGGCATGTGCAGACCGCCGCACCCGGCACGGCGCGGTTCGCGCTCGACCTGTCGTTCAAGGACGGCGGCCGCCTGCCCGCGAGCGTGACCGCGCACTTCGCACCCGCGATGAAGGCGACGAAGGCGGACTATGTGCCCCCGCCGGTTCCGGCAAAGACAACCTACCTAGTCGGGGTCGTATACTTCCCCGGCTGGAAGCAGGGCACGCACTATGGCTGGCAGCGGATCGTGCCGTTCCCCGAACGCAAGCCCGCGCTCGGCTGGTATGACGAGAACAACCCGGAGGTCACCGACTGGGAAATCAAGTGGGCGGTCGAGCACGGGATATCCACTTCGTCTATTGCTGGTACCGGACCCGCGCCAACGTCGGCAAGCCGGTGACGGTCGATCAACTACACCTCGCCCACGCCATCCACGAGGGCTTCTTTCGCGCCCGCTACCGCGACAAGATGAAGTTCTCGATCTTGTGGGAAGTGGCGAACGCGGGCGGCGTGTCCTCTCTGGACGACCTGCTCCAAAACCTTGTGCCGTTCTGGATCGAGAACTACTTCAAGCATCCGAGCTACCTGAAAGTGGACAACAAGCCGGTCGTCTTCGTCTTCGAGTGGGGCAGTTGGCAGAACGCGGTGGCCAAGCCGCTCGGCGGAACGCCCGACAAGGTCCGCGCCGCTCTCAATGCGACCCGCGAACTGTGCCGCAAGGCCGGCTTCGACGGGCTGCTCT
>CAZBRH010000022.1:16795-20304 GCA_964494245.1 uncultured Planctomycetota bacterium
ATCATCGGCGCCGGCGTGATCGGGCTGGAACTCGGCTCCGTGGGGGACCGGATGGGAGCACGGCTGGCGACTCGGCCGTGGTGGACGCCTCGTCCCCGAAACCTTCCGCGCCGCCTGCGCCACGGTCAAGGACATAATGGACGCGCTCCCCGCCGAGAGCATCGGTCGCCGCCTTGCGCTCATCGACAATTGGAACGAGTGGGGCGAAGGCCACTACGTCATGCCCCATCGACAATACGGCTTCGGCTATCTCGACGCCATCCGTTCCGTTTTCTGCGACGACCCGCCGGAGCACGAGGACATCACGCCAGAGGACGTCGGCCTCGGACCCTACGACAGCCGGTGGCAGGAGTTTCTCAAGACGCAGAAGTTCGGCGCCCACGACGCCATCATCCGCGAACTGCTGAAATAGCCGCGCCGTGCTCTGCCAAATGTTGGTTGACAGAGTCCGCGGGCGCGGTACCATCGCATGGACAAGATATCGCTCGCGTTCGGCATGCCCCGTGAGACGTTGCGCGGGCTGCGGGCAAGAACACGGGTTGGCGGCTTGAGGTCATTTGGATGGAGGTGGAGATGAGGAGATTCGCGGGCATTGCGCTTCTGGCGGCGTGCGTGGTCTGGGGCGTTGGATGTTCGCGGACGCAGCAGAAAGACTACGAAGCGAGGTTGCTGCCGGGGCAAGCGGCCTTGCGAAAACTGACGGACCCGAAGGAAATCCCGGACTTCACGCAAGCGTGCACCAATACCGCGGGGCTGCTCGAATCCATCCAAAACAGTTTGAACTACCTGAAGAAGCCGTCGAGCACGCGCGCTTTTCCGAACAACTCGATCACCCACGAACAGGCCGTGGCCAGTCTCGAAGCGTTCAAGGAATTGCTCGGGTCCGGGCTTTCGCCTGCGCACATGAATGCGGAAATCCGGCGGCGGTTCGACGTCTATGTTTCCGCTGGCTGCGACAATCAGGGCACGGTGCTTTTCACTGGCTACTACACGCCGGTGCTTCACGGGGCGCTCCAGCAGGATGAACGCTTCCGCTTCCCGCTCTACAAACCGCCCGCAGACTTGGAGAAGTTGCCCGACGGGAACCCTGCCAAGCCGATGCCCGCCCGCCGGACGATCGAGTCTATCGGGCTTTACCAGGGGAACGAACTCGTTTGGCTGGCCGACCCGTTCGAGGCGTTTGTCGCTCACATCCAGGGCTCCGCGCGGGTCCGTCTGCCCGACGGCAAGGAGATCACCGTCGGCTACGCGGCGAACAACGGGCACGAATACCAGAGCATCCGAGCGGAACTGGTGAACGACGGCAAGATAGGCAAGTGGGATAGTTTGCCCTCGATGATCGCTTACTTCAAGCGGAACCCCGCCGACGTGCAAAAATATACGTCGCGGAATCCGCGGTTCGTCTTCTTTTCCATCGTGCCCGACGGCCGCCCGCGCGGCTCGCTGAACGAACCGGTCACCCCGCTGCGGACGATAGCGACCGACAAGAAAATCTTCCCGCCGGGCTGCCTTGCGTTCCTCTCGGCGAAACTGCCGCAGCGGCAGGGCGCGAAGATCGTGGATGCCCCGTTCCAGGGATTCGCGCTCGACCAGGACACGGGCGGAGCCATCCGCGCGGCAGGCCGATGTGACGTCTACATGGGCACGGGCGACGAAGCAGGCGAACTTGCCGGGCGTGCTCAAAGCGAGGGCAAACTCTACTACCTCTTCCTCAAACAGCCGAACTGATGATGTCGCGCGTTTTTTGGGTGAACCCAGCGAACTTGTACGCTAAACTAACGTTAGAGGAGATTGGTGGGCGCATGATTGGCTTTGTCGATGCCGAAGGAGCGACGCCATGGAACAGTTGACGCCAAGCGAATGGGCGAAGGAGCAGTTGCGGCGGGCGCCGTCGTTTGCCGTGGCGACGGGGATTGTGGCCCTTCTGTTGCTCTTGAGCACGTTCATCGAATACTCGGCGGCGCGACCCAGGCCGCGCCGGATCAATCCCATCGAGGCCGAAATCGCGAAGGAAGAACCGCCGCCCATCGAGGAAATCAAGGATCGGCTCGACCCGAAGCGGCCCGAGCTCGACCCGATGAAGCCGGCGCCGGTCGTGGACGACCGCGAGGTGGTGCCCGTGGACGCTCCGCTGGATGACATTACGTTGGACGTGGATGTGACGGAGAACGCGGATTCCGACGCGCCGGAGGCCGCCGACCCGTTTCCGATGGAGTTGACGAAGAAGATGGCCGTCATCGGGACATCGCCGGGGACGGGCGGCTTTCGGGGAGTTTTGGGTAATCGGACGGAAGCGGGGAAGCGGCGGGCAGCGGCGATCTTTGGGATGCCAAAAGGGACGGATCAGGATATTCTTGCGGCGCTCCGCTGGCTCGCAAAGGTGCAAAACAAGGAAACCGGCGGCTGGGACGACGAGAAATACGTGAACAGGGCGAACATCAACGGGGTCTCCGGCCTTGCGCTTCTGGCGTTTCTCGGATACGGCTGCACGGACAAAAGCCCCGCTGAGTTCGCTCCCGTGGTCAAGAAAGCCATTGAGTTCCTTCTGAAGGCCCAGGTCCGCGAAAGCGACAAGAGCGACAAGGACGGCTGGTTCCGCGAGCGCATGTATACGCAGGGCATCTGCACGATGGCGCTCGCCGAGGCGTCCGCGATGGGCATCGGCGGCGAGAAGGTCAAGGCCGCCGCCCAAGCCGGCTTCGACTACATCGTCCGCAAGCAGCCGGAGCACGGGTCCTTCGGCTACAACGGGCCTGGCACCGACACCTCGGTCACAGGGTTCCAGGTGCAGGCGCTCAAGGCCGCCTACGTCGCCGGGCTCGACATTCCCGAAAGCGCCAAACAGAAGTTCGAGCGCTGGCTCAGCATCAACATGGATTCCCGCGGCGCCACGCCCTATCAAATCAGGCCGGAACAAAGCGTTCAGAACGACGGGACGCCGACCATGACCGCCGCATCCCTGACCGCTCGGCTCTTCATGGGGCACAAGCGGAACGCACCCGACTGCGTCCGGCAGGCCGAGTTCATCACGGCCAAAGATGCTCACATCCAAGCCGGCCAGGCCGCCAGCAACCTCTACCACGTCTACTACCTCTGCCTTTCGATGTTCAACATGGGCGGTGATTATTGGAAGAGGTGGAACGAGGCCTTCAACCAACCCCTTCGCGCCAAGCAGGAGAAGGACGGCCCGGAAAAAGGAAGCTGGCCCGAGGCGACCTGCCGCTACGGCAACCACGGCGGCCGGGTTTATACGACCGCGATGGCCTGCCTCGCTCTCGAAGTCTATTTCCGCTTCCTGCCGAGCTACAAGGACTTCTGACGAGCGCTTTTTTCTTTGGCGCTCTCCGAACCTTTGCGCTAATCTTTCGTTAGTGAAACTGTGGGCGTGTGCGCGCCAGGGCACGCGGGCTTTTGATGCCGACTTCTTGTCCACAGAGAGCATGCAATGGAACAATTGACGCCAAGCGAATGGGCGAAGGAGCAGTTGCGGCGGGCGCCGTCGTTTGCCG
>CAZBRH010000022.1:20404-24230 GCA_964494245.1 uncultured Planctomycetota bacterium
GGATGACATTACGTTGGACGTGGATGTGACGGAGAACGCGGATTCCGACGCGCCGCAGGCCGCCGACCCGTTCCCTATGGAACTGACGAAGAAGATGGCCGTCATCGGGACATCGCCGGGGACGGGCGGCTTCCGGGGAGTTTTGGGGAACCGGACGGAGGCGGGGAAGCGGCGGGCGGCGGCTCTCTTCGGCATGCCGAAAGGGACGGACAAGGATATCGAGGCGGCCCTTCGCTGGTTGGCGAAGGTGCAGAACAAGGAAACCGGCGGCTGGGACGACCCCAACTACGTCAACCGCGCCGCCATCAACGCCGATTCGGGGCTTGCGTTGCTCGCTTTCCTTGGATACGGCTGCACGGACAAAAGCCCCACCGAGTTCGCCCCGGTTGTCAGGAAGGCGATTGAGTACCTGATAAAAGTCCAGACTCGCGACACCGACAAGAGCAACAAGAGCAAGGACGGCTCGTTCGGCGAGCAGTTCTACACGCAGGGCATCTGCACGATGGCGCTCTGCGAGGCCTATGCGATGGATATTCGCATTCCGAAGCTGAAGGAAGCCGCCCAAGCCGGCATCGACTTTATCCTCCGCCATCAGCCGAGCTACGGGTCCTTCGGCTACACGGGCGCTGGCAACGACACGTCCGTCACCGGCTTTCAGATTCAGGCGATGAAAGCCGCCTATGTGGCCGGCCTCGACGTCCCGGAAAGCGCCCGCGAAAAGACCGAGCGCTGGCTCAAGATCAACATGACGTCCGAGGGCGGAACGCCCTATCGCATCCGGACCGACCAGGAAGTCCAGGATAACGCGAAGCCCACCATGACCGCCGCCTCCCTGACGGCGCGGCTCTTCATGGGACACGGGCCGAAGTCGCCCGACTGCGTCCGGCAAGCAGAATTCATCACGGCCAATGACGCCCACGTGAAGGTCGGCCAGGCCGCCAGCAACCTCTACCACGTCTATTACCTCTGCCTCTCGATGTTCAACATGGGCGGCAACTACTGGAAAAGCTGGAACGCCGCGTTCAACGAGCCCCTCCGCGCGAAGCAGGAAAAGGACGGTCCCGAAAAGGGCAGTTGGCCCGAAAAGACCTGCCAATACGGGAACCGCGGCGGCAGGGTTTATACGACCGCGATGGCCTGCCTCGCGCTCGAAGTCTACTTCCGATTCCTACCGAGCTACAAGGACTTCTGATTGCCCCGCCCGCGGGCGCTCGGTATAATCCCCGCCGGCCCCGCTTCTCCTTGAGGCGAAACCGGCTTGCGCGTCATCCTGGCCAAGACCGCCGGCTTCTGCATGGGCGTCAAGCGCGCGATGGACAAGGCGCTTTCCATCGCCCGAAACCGCCCCGGCCCCATCTACACCCACGGTCCGCTTATCCATAACCGCCAGGTCATCGAGATGCTCGAAGCCCGCGGCATCCGGGCCAAAACCGACTTCGAGGGCGTCCACGCGGGAACCGTCCTCCTGCGGACACACGGCCTGCCGCCGCATGTCGCCGACCGCCTTCGCGCCGCTGGCCTCGAAGTCGAGGACGGCACCTGCCCCCACGTGCTCAAAGGCCAGCGCTCCGTCGCCCGCCGTTCCGCCGAGGGCTACTCCGTCGTTATCGTCGGCGACCGCGACCACGACGAGGTCATCGCCCTTGCCGCCCACGCCACCGGCCCCTGCTCCATCATCGCAAGCATCGAAGAAGCTCAGACTGCGCCGCTTGAGGGCAAGGTGCTCGTCGTCGCTCAGACAACGTTCAACGAGGCGCTCTTCCGCGAAATCGTCGCCGCGCTCAAGGCCCGCAAACCGGATATCGAGGTGGTGGAATCCATCTGCGACGCCACGTCGCGGCGGCAGGAAGAGGCCCGCGTGTTGGCTCGCGCGGTGGATGCGATGATTGTTGTCGGCGGGCGCCACAGTGCGAACACCCGTCGCCTGGCCGAGGTCGCCCGGTCAACCGGCACGCCGACGTTTCACGTCGAGACGGCCGACGAGCTCGACCTTGCGGAGCTTGGCCGCTACAAGACCGTCGGCGTCACCGCCGGCGCATCCACGCCCGGCTGGATCACGAGCGCCGTCATCCAAAAGTTGCGCCGCGCCGGCCCGTCACGGCCGCTGGCGGCGCGCGCTGCCGAGGCCGTCGGCAGCTTCGTCATCGACGGCAATGTGTATGTCGGCGCGGCTGCCGCGGCGTTGACCTATGCGGTCACCCGTCTCCTCGGCGTCGAGCTGGCGAGCAAGTGGGAACGTGCGGCGCTGATGGTCGCGGCGTTCGGCTATATCTTCTCGGCCTACACGCTGGCCCGCCGAGCCGATGTTCGCGCAGGCGGCGGGATGACGCGCCGCGGGGCGTTCTGTCAGGCGCATCCGATCTGGATGGGCGCCTCCTCCCTGCTGCTCTTTCTTGTGTCCATTGCTGTGCTTGCCCGGTTCGGCCTGTTCGCGGTGATATTGCTCGGGCTTTCCTACGTCTTGGCGGCGGCGTATGGCGTGCTGCTCGGGCCGGCGCAAGACGGCCCTTCCATTGTGCGTCGTGCATTTGTGTTCCTGCGGCGTGTGCCCGCTTCAAAGGACGTGGTCTCTGCTGCTGGTTGGACGGCGGTGACGGTCTTCGTGCCGGTCGTGGCGGCGCAGGGCGCCCATGCGAGCGGCGTGGCTGTGGTTGCGGCATTTGTCTTCGGCCTTGCGGTTGTGCGGTCGGTCATGTTCGATTTCAGTGATGTGACGGCCGACCGGCTGCTCGGGCGGGAGACGCTTCCGGCGCTGCTCGGGGGAGCGCGAGCGCGGGGCGTGCTCGGGGTGCTGACCGCCGCGCTTGCGATTGGCCTCGCTGCGGGAGCGTCGGCGGGCGCCGTGGTGGGGCCGGGCCATTGGATGCTCCTCTGCTCGGCATATGTTCTCGGCTACTTGCTCGTGTTTGGAAGCTCGGTCGCGGCGTCGGAGTGGCGGTGTGCGCTTGTGGTGGACGGCGGGATGCTTTTGGCGGGGGCCATTGCGCTCGTCCATCCGATGTGTTGACGCGGCGGCATTCTTTCCGTAGGATGCTCGGTCATGGATGAAGAAATCAAACGAAAACTGGCCGACCTCAAGGAGTCCCTGACTAACCTCAGGGACTCTCTTTGACGTCTCCTCGACCGAGGCGGCAATCGCCACGATCGAAGAGGAGATGCAACGCCCGGGGTTCTGGTCGTCCCCCGACGCGGCACAGGCGCGCATGCGCGAAATGAAGCGCCTCAAGGCCGGCGTCGAACCGGTCCGCGAGCTCGAACGCCTCCTCGAAGACACGGCTCTGCTCTACCAGCTCGCAACGGAGGAGAGCGACCCGGCGGCGCTGGAAGACGTTCGCCGCGACCTCGCGCAAATCGAAGCCGGACTGGCGCGGCTCCGATTCCAAGTCATGTTCAGTGGGGAGCACGACGACAAGAACGCCTTTCTGAGCATCCACGCCGGAGCAGGGGGGACGGAGTCGTGCGACTGGGCGATGATGTTGCTTCGGATGTATCAGCGCTGGGTCGAGCGCCACGGCTTCGAATCTCGGTTGCTCGATGACCTCGCTGGCGAGTCGGCGGGTATCCGGCACGCGACGCTGAACGTGGTCGGCCCCTACGCCTACGGGTGGCTCAAGTCCGAGATCGGCGTCCACCGGCTCGTCCGCATCTCGCCGTTCGATGCGAGCGCCCGACGGCACACGTCGTTCGCTTCCGTCGATGTCGTTCCGGAACTTGAAGGCGATTTCGACATCCAAATCCGCGAGGAGGACCTGCGGATCGACACCTATCGGTCTGGCGGGGCAGGCGGGCAGCACGTGAACAAGACGGATTCGGCGGTGCGGATCAC
>CAZBRH010000022.1:24285-29668 GCA_964494245.1 uncultured Planctomycetota bacterium
CCGCGCCACCGCGATGAAGCTCCTGAAAGCTCGGCTCTATCGGATCGAAGAACAGAAGCGCGAAGCTGAGCTTCAGAAGCTCTACGGCGAGAAGGGGGAAATCGCATGGGGCAACCAGATACGCTCCTATGTCCTTCAGCCGTATCAGATGGTCAAAGACCACCGCACGGGCTACGAGACCTCGAAGACGGAGGACGTGCTGGACGGCGACCTTGACGGCTTTATCGAGGCCTACTTGAAGGAGAAGATGAAGAAATGACATCGCTTGACGCGCTGCGGCGGGCAGACCCCGAGATTTACGCGGCGATCATCGGCGAGATCGACCGACAGCGCAGCCACATCGAACTCATCGCTGCCGAAAACTTCGTCAGCGCTGCCGTCCTCTGCGCCTCCGGTTCCGTGATGACAAACAAGTATGCCGAGGGCTATCCGGGGGCGAGGTATTACGGCGGGTGCGAATACATGGACGCCGTCGAGCGCCTTGCGTGCGACCGGGCGAAGAAGATTTTCGGCGCGGAGCACGCAAACGTTCAGCCCCACTCCGGCACGCAGGCGAACATGGCCGTCATCTTCGCCGTCCTCAAGCCGGGGGACTCGATCCTTTCGATGTCGCTGGATGCAGGCGGGCACCTGAGCCACGGCGCTCGCCGCAACTTCAGCGGCATGTTCTACAACGTTGCGAACTACGGCGTCAGCCGGGAGACCGAACAGATCGATATGGCCGAGGTGCGCGAGAAGGCCCTGAAGCACCGGCCGAAGCTCCTCATTGTCGGCGCCAGCGCCTATCCGCGAACCATCGACTTCGCGGCGTTCAAGGCGGTCGCCGACGAGGTGGGGGCGTTCGTCCTTGTGGACATCGCCCACATCGCCGGCCTCGTCGCCGTCGGGCTGCATCCGAATCCCGTCCCCCATGCGGATTTTGTGACATTGACGACGCACAAGACGATGCGCGGCCCGCGCGGCGGCATCATTCTTTGCAGCGCGCAGCACGCGAACCGGATCGACGCCACCGTCTTCCCCGGCATCCAGGGCGGCCCCCTCATGCACACCATCGCCGGAAAGGCCGTCGCACTGAAGCAGGCAATGGCCCCCGGCTTCCGGCGTTATCAGGAACGCATCCTCGCCAACTGCCAGGTCCTCCTCCGCGAAATGCGAGCCGCCGGCTACCGCATTGTGTCTGGCGGCAGCGATAACCACCTCTTCCTTGTGGACCTCCGCAGCCGCGGAATTCACGGCAAGAAAGCGAGTGCTTTGCTGGAAGAGGCCGGTATAATAGTCAACAAGAACCAGATCCCGTTTGACCCCGAGCCGGTCGTGCGCACGAGCGGAATACGCATCGGCACCCCCGCGACGACGACCCGTGGGATGAACGAGCCGGAAATGAAACTGATCGCCCGCTGGATGGATGAGGTGCTTTCAAATCCCGACGACGTCCAGCGGAGGAAGCGGATCCGGCGGGAAGTCGCCGACCTGTGCGACCAGTTCCCGCTGCATCCGGACACGTAAGCGCGACGGAGGAACCGTCCAATGATTCAGACCCATGCTGCAAGTCGGTTGTTCGTGTTGGCCGGCTTCTGTCTCGCCGCGGCCGGCTGCCTGACGCAAGAAGCGTTCGACGGCATCGGCGCCGAACTCGACCGCCAGTTCGAGCAGAAGACCGCTGAGATCGACGACGTTCTCAACAAGGTCGGGGCGGGCATCACCGACTCCGCGGATCGCGCGCAGAAGGACTACGAAGATTTCCGGGATCGCTTGATTCGCTCGTATGAGCAGGCGCAGAAGCCGCCGGAGCCGGTCCTCTTTGGGGAAGACGGCAAGCCGGTCGCCCGGCCCGCTCTGCCACCCGGCGCCTCCGAAAAGGAACACGTCTCGCTCCAACCCGCTCCGCCTCCCGAAATCCAGTCCGAATTCCTTAGCGAAAAAACTCTCGAACACCGCGGGCTGCGCCTGCTTTGGAAGCTCGCCCTCGACGGCTCCGGCGTCCGCTACACGGACGTCAACGGCGACCACCTCTACGTCGTGACGAAGCGGAACCGGATGTATTCCATTGAACTCAAGACGGGGCTGACCCGTTGGGTCGCTGGCCTGAGCGGAAGGCCCGACGGGCCACCGGGGTTCAACGCCGACTATGTGGTCATCAGCGCCGCCGACACCGTGCACGTCATTGAAAAGGCCGTCGGCAAGGACAAATGGCGGTTCGAGACCGATATTCAATCCTCGTCGCGGCCTTTCTGCGATGCGACGGAGTTCGTGTTCGGCTGCTGGGACGGGAGCGTCTGCGGGTTCCAGTTTGGCGACGAGCGATACCCCCGCTGGAGGTTCAAGGCCCGCGATCGCGTGTTTGCCGCACCGTATTCGAAGGACGGCTATGCGTTTGCCGCTGCCGACGACGGGACGTGCAGCCGCTACCACGTCTCCGAACGCCTCAGCGCCGGCGATACATCGCTCGGCGGCCGGCCCGTCGGCGACCTTCTTGGAACCCCGGAACTCATCTTCATCGGGACGGAGAACTTCGAGATGGTCGCTTTGAAAGAAGCGGACGGGAGCGTCGTTTGGCGCCACGGCTGCGGCGGCCGCGTCCTCGAAGGCCCCTGGCTCTTCGACGGCGGGAACGTCCTCCTTTACAGCGCCCACGATGCGGGCCTCTATGCGCTGACCGCCGCCACCGGAAAGGAACGCTGGCGCATCCCCGAGGGCGTCCGGCCTGTCGCCCTTGTTGGCCAACACCTCTTCGTGCTTCGGTCGGATGGAACGGTCTGCAGGGCGGACGCCGCCACGGGGCAGGTTCTGTGGTCCGAATCCATCGCCCCGTTCGCCACGGCCGTTGCCCACATGGCGAACGAGGTCGTTTACCTCGTGTCCGCCGACGGCCAAGTCTTCGCCGTCGCACCGAAGAAGTGAACGTCTCGCATTCGGTCGGAACCTTGCCGCTTGCAGCGGCCCTGCTCTGTCTTCTTGGCGTTGCTGTCGCTGCCCAAGATGCGGCAGCGCGCCCCGATTTCCTCAGGGTCGTCTTCCGCCACGAGCCCGCCGACGCCGCCTGCTTCCCGCGATGTGTCGAGCACCTGTTTCGCAGCCGGGTCTTGCGGCTCGCCCATGACCGACTTGTCGATGTTTCCCGCTGGCGGCCGGACGGCAAAGGGGCCGACGCGATTGTGACCGTCGCCTCGAAGCCCGGCCAAATCCAACTGGACATTCTCCTTACGCCGAAAGAGGGGACTCCGTCGCGCACACGGCTCGACTTCCCCGCAGCCGACACCGCCGGACGAATGGCCGCGCTGGAGAAGGCCGCGGTCGAAACGGTCAAGTTGCTCACCGGCTCTGCGCCTGTTGGTCGAGCGGCTCCGCTGCCTTTGCCGCCGGAAGCGGCGCTCGCCGAGATGGAGCGGGCGCTCGGCTTGCCGGACGGTGGGCCGCCCGACGCGCTGATTGCCAAGCGGGCCGTCCTGTCAAAGGCCGTCGAACTGGCACCCGCATGGCCGCTGCCGCGCATCGAACTCGGCCGCGTCATCGCCGAACAAGGCGACGCCGAAGCGGCGACGAAGCTCCTGTTCGCGGCCCTGCAACTGGACGCGGACGACCCCGCCACGCACGCCGAGCTTGGGCGCGCGTTCCGCCGCATGGACCGCTCCGCGGACGCCATCTCGGAATACTCGCGCGCGCTCGCGTTGGCGCCGCGCGACCCGGCTCTGCGCAACGACTTCGCCGTCGCGCTCCTGGCCGCGGGCCACGCAGAAGGCGCCGTCCGCCATTTCAACAAGGCCGTCGAAATCGAGCCGCTGTATCACCAGCCCCTCGTCAACCTCGGTTCCTACTACCGTTCCATCGGCGAAGAGGCGAAGGCCGAGCAGGAATACCGCCGCGCCATCGAGCGCGCCCCGCGAGACCCCGGCCCGCGCATCGTTTTGGCGAAGCTGCTGACGGACGCCGGGCAGCACCGCGCCGCACAGCAGGAGCTCGAGGCCGCCGTCGCTGCCGACCCCTCGCACACGGCCGCGCGATTCGAACTGGCGCTTGTCCTCGCTACACGCCAGAAATACGCCGCCGCCATCGAGCACCTCGAAGCCGTGCTCGGAGCCGCGCCCGAGAACCGGGAAGCGCGTTACAATCTCGGCCTCGCGCTCCACTATCATGGCAAGGACGCCCGCGCGATCGAGGTCTTCGAGGATGCAATCCGCCGCGACCCGGACTATGCGCACTTCTACTACGGGCTCGGCCTGACCTACGAAGCGCGGGGCGAGAAGGTGCTCGCCGAGGAGGCGTTGAAGATGGCCCTCGAAAAGGCCCCGGATTTCGGCGCTGCCGAGGTGGCGCTGAAGCGGCTTCGCGGCGAACGCTCCAAGCCAGAGTTGGCGTGGCCTTTTGCGGGCTGGTGCCGCCGCGTGCAAGGGGCGGGAACGGCGGCGTCCTTTGTGCCGACGGCGCTCACGATGGTTGCTCTCCTCGCGCCCGGTATGCTTTTTCGGCTGCTGCGGCGAAGAAAGAATGTCCGCCGCGGGGGCGATCCTGGAGTATAATATGGCATCTGTGGGGTCCGCGCAGGGCTTTGCGACCCAGCGACCCGCCGCGACGCGGGATTCGAAGGAGGGGCGGTGATGGGGGACGGCACGCAGAAGGCCCCTGTGCAGGACGTTCGCGGCCAGATGCTCGGCGGCTACCGCATCGAGAAGAAGCTCGGCCAGGGCGCGATGGGGGCGGTCTTTCTCGCCCGGCAGCTTTCCGTCGACCGTCTTGTTGCTCTCAAGGTGCTGACGCCGCGGCTCGCGAAGAACCGCGAATACGTGGAGCGCTTCCTCCGCGAGGCGCGCGCCGCCGCCCAACTCAGCCACGTCAACATCGTTCAAGCCATCGACGTCGGCCACGCGGACGGTTATTACTATTTCGCAATGGAGTATGTGGACGGGGAGAACCTCCGGCAGGTGCTTGACCAGCGCGGGCCGCTGCCCGAAGCGACCGCGCTTCGCATCGCCCGCCAGATCGCCCTGGCGCTCGACTACGCACACACCACCGCGAACATCATCCACCGCGACATCAAGCCGGAAAACCTCCGTGTCGGCAGCGACGGCACGCCGAAGCTCGCCGACCTCGGCCTCGCCCGCGAAGTGGAACGCGGCGAGGCGAGCTTGACGAAGACCGGCGTCGCACTCGGCACGCCCAACTACATCTCGCCCGAACAGGTGCGGGGCGAAGCCGACCTCGACGGCCGCACCGACCTCTATTCCCTCGGCGCCACGCTCTTCCACCTCCTCACCGGTTCGCCCCCATATGTCGGCGGCACCGCCGCCGAAGTGATGGCCAAGCACCTGAGCGACCCCGTCCCCGACCCGCGCGCAGTGAACCCCCGCATCTCCCCGGCCGCGGCGGCCATCGTCCGCAAGGCGAT
>CAZBRH010000023.1:0-1912 GCA_964494245.1 uncultured Planctomycetota bacterium
AACACAGCGAGCGCAGCAGAAAGCTGCCCCTTCCCGCCATCGAGGATTACCAAGTCGGGCAACGGACGCACACCCTCATCGCTTAAACGGCGGGAGAGGACCTCGGCCATCATGGCATACTCGCCACGAAGCACCGGCGGCTTGGGCTTCTCGCGCTCTGCACCGCCTTGCTGACGCGCGAACGCCGGCAGCGCAAACAGAAAGAACGCCCCGATCGCGCACACCACCCATGCATAACGCTTCACGGGTGACCTCTCCACAGGGGGACCTGAATCGAACCCCTAGCTCCGCCCCCTACGGGCCAGGGCGTTGGCCGGAGACACGGAGCCCGGCGGCTCCGTTCTGACATCGCGTATTCTAGCGCATTTCCGGCCGGTTCGGCGCAAGAAAAATCTGGCTGGGCAGTCCCGGCGGACTACAGCCCGCGGAGGGTCTCGGCAGGATCGACACGGGCGGCGATGGCGACGCCGACAAGGCCGGGCAGCACGGTCAGAGCAATCGTCAGGCCGAGCGCCAGAGCGCACATACCCCAGAGGTCTGGTCGGACGGCCTCAATGACCGGAACTAGTTCGGCTGGCGCGCGATGAAGGGCTAGCGCTATTCCCCCCGCGCAGCCGATACCACCGCCCACCAGTCCCAGGATGAACATCTTCTGAAGGAAAACCCAAGCAACGTGTCGCGGCCGCGCGGCGATGGCCAGCAGCACGCCCATTTCCTTTTGCCGTTCCCAAGCATTGAGTGCGGCGTAGCCACCGACAATGAGAACTCCAAAAAGTGCGGCGAGTCCGCTAAGGAGGCCAGCGTCGCGCCCGATTCTTTCGCGCGCCCTCGCGGCACCCGTGGCGATACCGATAAGTGGATAGGCCTCTACGGTTCCGGCGAGCCGCTGTTCGATCTGGGCGGCGATCTCCGCGAACCGCGCACGGTCATTTGTGACCATCATCGCTTCAATGCAGTTGATAACCTTTCCGACACCGAGCCGCTCCTGCGCGACATCAATATCCACGAAAACCATGTAGTCGTGAATTGTCCCCGTTTCGGGGCGGATGCGGACGACGCTCACACGACGCGGACCAGCTAGACCTTGCGAGGTGGAACTAGATGGTCTCGGTCCGGCCGGGCCGAACTGGGGCGGGGCGCCCTCGGCTCTGTCCGGAGCGAAGCTCGGGATGAGCAAAGTCTTAGTCTCACTGAGGTCTCCAAAGCCCAGAAGCTCGGCAGCGCGGAATCCGAGTTCGGCTTCAGCCGCTTCGAGCCGGCGCTCCAGCGGTTCTTTTTTGCCCCCTGGGGGGACAGGATCAATCTCGGCTGTCAGGCCGCAGAGAATGACTTTCTTGCCATCGATCTCGACTTTGCGCCGCAAACTTCCGATGAAATGGCGGATGGGCAGCGGAGCTTCTTCGCCGGCCCCTCGCTTCGAGACGGTGCCCAGTTCGGTCTGCGGGATCGTTGCGTCACCAAACTCGCCCTTCTGGTAGGCGTCAAGCCCAAGGCCTTTGGGAAGGATAACGAGGTTGCGCCCCATGCCGCGCATGTCCCGATCGTTTTTCTCGACGGCGACGATTGACCGCCCCTGGATTGCGACAATCAGACCGGAACAGAGCGCGATGGCAGCAAGGATAAGGAGCGTGCCAACCTTCCGGTGCCAAAGTTCCTTCCATGTCAGGTGCACAAAGCGCATGCAGCAATTACCCTCCGGAGGCGTGAACAATCTTGCCGCGACGAAGCGGAATGACGCGATCGGCCATTTTGCCCAGTTCCGCATCGTGGGTGACGAGGACGATGGCAACACCCTCGCTTCGGAAGGTCTTCAGGAAATCGACGACGAGGTCGGCAGTCTCTTCATCCAGATTAGCCGTCGGCTCATCCGCGAGAATGAGAGCCGGGCGGTTGACGAGGGCACGGGCGAGGG
>CAZBRH010000023.1:1923-4162 GCA_964494245.1 uncultured Planctomycetota bacterium
CGCTAAGCTTGTTTGCCCGCTGGTGGAGCCGCTCTTCGAGACCGACCCGCCGGAGGCATTCGATGGCCATGTCCCGCTGACTCTTGGCGCTCATCCCCGTCGTGATAAGCGGGAGCATGACATTTTCGACCGCGGTCAGGTACGGGATAAGGTGGAACGTCTGGAACATGAACCCGCAGTATTTGAGCCGCATGGCCGTCCGCGCGGGACCGCCAACGTCGTAGAAGGAGGCACCATCGATCAACACCTTGCCAGAGGACGGCGTCAGGAGACCGCCCATCGTAAGCAGCAGCGAGGTCTTCCCGCTACCGCTCGGTCCGACAATCGCAACGAATTCGCCTCGCGCGATGTGCAGGTCAACGCCATCGAGTGCTGTGATCGCGCGGTGCCCACGTCCGTAAACCTTCGAAACGTTCTGGAGGTCAAGCATGAGATCATATCTCCCGTAGGGTGTTCGCGGGGTCCGTCCGCAGTGCGACGGCAGCGCCGACCAGCGCGGGCACCACAGCCAGCAGCGCGGCTCCCACGACCGCGAGGCCGTAGAGCTGCCACATCGGCACGCTGAGGACGTAGTGCCGGAGGGCCGGATGGTTCGGATTGAAGCCCCCAGACTCGACAAGCGTCACCACGGTGTAGCCGAGCCAGCAGCCGACGGCGCCGCCGACCACACCGAGAAATAGCATCTTGATGACGCAAAGCCATGCGACCTGCCGCGGCCGCATCGCAATCGCGAGCAGGAGACCGGTCTCGCGCCGGCCGTCGCGCGCGCTCCAGACCGAATACGCTGCGACCACGAGCGCGCCGAAGCCCACGGCGATGGCGCTCATGAGGTTCGCGTTCTCCATCACGGCCTCGCGCGCCGCACGCCGCGCCTCGACAATCGCCATGAAGTGATAGACCCTTCCCCGCGGCTTCCCCTTATCGGAACCGAAGATCTTGTCCTCGATTCGCTTCGCTAGGACGGGCAGGAATTGGGGCGAACATTCGCAACTAACGGCTTCTATTACGTTGACTACCTTCCCGACACCGAGGATTTCCTGTGCCACACCGAGGTCGACAAACACCTTATAGTCGTCCACTGTGCCCGTTTCCTTTCGGACGCGGACGACCGTAAACGTCTTGACCTCCAGCGGGGCGTTGATCTTCAGGGTGCCGCCTTTGCCCAGTCCGAGGCGTGCTGCGGCACGGGAGCCGAGTTCGGCCTCGCCGGGAGCGAGAGGCCGCTGGGCGCCCGCAGTCACGGATTTTGGCGCCTCGACGTCGATCTCAACAGTGATGCCGCTCAAGATGACGGATTTACCGTCGATTCGAATCTCGCGCTGCAGACTTCCGAGAAAGTGCCGCGCGAGGAGTTTCGGTTTGTGCTCGTGCATACAGTAATTGGCCAACGCTCGGAAATCGTCCTCCGGCAGCGTATTGTCACCAAAATCCGCCGCCCAGTACTGGTCCAGCGAGACGCCAGGCGGCAGGACAACGAGGTTCTGCCGCATTTCGAGCATCGCCTTCCGTATCTCGTCGATGGCACCCTGTGAGACCCGCTGCAGTGCGACGACAAGCGCAACACAGAGCGTGATGCCGAGCAAAATAATGAGGGTGCTTAGCTTCCGATGCCAGAGGTTCTTGATGGCGATGTGGCTGATTCGCATGTGCGGGTCGCCTTATCGAGATCCCATTACTTGCCGAGCAGGAGCGGTTCGCCGCGGATTTCCTGGCCAAGCGAACACTGGTCCGCGGTAGCCAACAACTGGATGGTGAACGCCAGCCGCTCCTGGAGGTCCTCGGCTTCGACTTCCTGCAGGACGGCTCGGCACTTGCCGAACGTGACGTAGACGGTCGCTTCTTTCGGGGGCTCATCGAGGCCGAGGTTCTGAAGGAGTTTCGCCTCGCGCGGGTCGGCTGGGTCTACGACAACCGTGCCCACATCGATCTTCATGGCTTCCTTGACAGACTTCGCCGCTTCCCGCGCGGCCTTCATTGCCTCTTCGTATCCCTTCATCTTAGCCGAGCCGAGCACAAGATACACCGCCTTCTTCGCGGCAAGAGCGTCCTTCAAGGCCGCTTTGCCCGGCGACGACAGCATTGCTTCGATCTTCGCCTCGTCCAGCGCTCCCTCGAACGCCGCCAAGCTCCAGCCGGTCGGCGCGATGATGAACGCCGCGGGGAACGTCTTGACCTGCCAGTATTTCGCGATCCGCGCCCCACGCTCCGTCTTGACGTCCACCGCCTCGAAGTCGATATT
>CAZBRH010000023.1:4172-5271 GCA_964494245.1 uncultured Planctomycetota bacterium
CGCCCGCTTGACCCACTTGCTGGAGAGTTTTTTCATCGTGGCAAGCGCTGCCTCGCTCTCATTCACCCCCGCCTCGAAGAACAGCACGAACGTGTACCGGGGCAGTCCTTCCTGTTCCGCGAGCTCGAACTGGCTCGTGTCGCAGGCAAGCGCCGCCTGCGGCGTGAACCCCAAGAGTAGCGCCAGCGAACCTGCGCCGAACAGCCCAAAACACACTGCGCGATGGAGCGTCGCCACTAATTCCCTCCTACAGGTTATACGACGCTGGACTGGCCAATGGGACAAATCGCAGCGTTCGCTACGGTTTTCCGCCCTCATTATAGCGCCGCCCGCGCCAGTGACCAAAGGTTTTTGACACTGCGATGCTGGCAGGATATCATCCCCGGGGCCTCATCTACGAAAGGAGCAAACGACATGGCGAAGCTCTTTGGACGAAATTACTCGAAGACGGAACTACTCGCGCGGACCGGCGACATCTCGCAACTCGCCGGCGTCCGCATGGTCGAATTCGCCGAAGGCCCGCAGAAGGGCGTCGCCGCCGCCGACTTCCGCACCGGCTCCGGCTTCTGCTTCACCGTCCTGCCCGACCGCGGACTCGACATCTCCGCCGCCGAGTGGTGCGGCAGGCCGCTCGCCTGGCGCTCGCCCACCGCCGAGGTCCACCCGCACGCCTACGATCCGCGCGGTCTCCAGTGGATTCGCAGCTTCTACGGCGGCCTCCTCGTTACCTGCGGCCTCGCCAACATCGGCAACCCGTGCGAGGACGAAGGCGAAGAGCTCGGCCTCCACGGCCGCGTCTCCAATCTCCAGGCGTTCGACCTCGCCAAGGGCGGCTACTGGGACGGCAACGACTACGTGATGTTCATCGAGGGCAGCGTCCGCGAGGCCCGCCTCTTCGGCGAAAACCTCCACCTCCGCCGCCGCATCAGCGCCGTCCTGGGCGAAGACCGCTTCTTCATTGACGACATCGTGACGAACGACGGCCCGCGAACCTGGCCCCACCTCATGCTCTACCACATCAACCCCGGCTTCCCCGTCGTCGACGCCGGCTCCCGATTCCTCGCGCCGAGCCGCGAGGTCATCCCACGCAACGAACGCT
>CAZBRH010000023.1:5289-5575 GCA_964494245.1 uncultured Planctomycetota bacterium
AGGAGCTCAACCGCCATAACCGCTTCATCCAGCCGACCGCCGGCTACGAGGAGCGCGTTTATTTCCACCGCCTCGCCGCCGACCGCGAGGGACGGACGCTCGCCGCCGTCGCAAACATGAAGAAGGGCGACGCCGCGCTCGGCCTTTACGTCCGCTTCAGCCGCCGCCAGCTCCCCTGGCTCATCGAGTGGAAGATGATGGGCGAGCGCGACTACGTCGTCGGGATGGAGCCGGCGACGAACACCGTCCAGGGCCGCGCCGAGGAGCGCCGGGCCGGCCGGCTCCG
>CAZBRH010000023.1:5585-10219 GCA_964494245.1 uncultured Planctomycetota bacterium
CATTGAGCCGGGCGAGTCCCGCCACTACAACCTCGAGATCGGCGTCCTCACATCCGAAAGCGAAATCCGCGCCGTCCAGCACGAAATCCGCTCGCTCACCGCATAGGAGCATCCGCCATAGACGGGACGCTGCGAGGCCCCGCACGCTCGGTCTGTGAGCTGGCGCCGGTCGCCGCTGCGAGGGTCTCCGGCTGGCGTGTCCGCCTTAGTGGGCTTTTGGGGGTGCGGCGTCGCTATGCCGCCTTGGCCCTTGGCCACCTCGCGGCCGCTGAAAGCAGCGTTCCACCACGACCCGACGGAGTTTGCCGAAGTGCACGACCCAGGAGGTCGCCTAGGGCCGTGAGCAGAGACAGAGCAAGATGGCATGGATCGGACGCAATCTCACGGCACCGATGGGTAGCCGACGCTCTGAGCGAGCGTGATTTTCTGGTCGGGCCGCAGTTTCATCGCGGCGGCGAGAGGGTCCCTCTTTATCAGTCCACGCACGACCGTGGCGAGCCCTTCGGACGCGCAGAAGAGGTAGACGTTCTGGCTGACGAAGCCGGTGTCGGACGCGGCGCAGAAGTCCTTGAGTTCGTCGGCCGCCTTGCCCATCTTGGCGTAGTCGGCGACGAAGATGAGGTTGATCGGGGCGTCCTTGACGAAGGCCTGCGTGCCGCTCATCGCCCGGAGGTCTTCGGCGACGACCGGTTCGAGCGCGTGCGCCTTCGCGTCGTACAGGTAGAGCCCGTCGGCCCGGGCGACGTAGATGCTGATCTCCTGCCAGTTCGAGGATGTCGGGGCGGTGAGCTTGCCGGAGTCGGCGCGGTTGACGCCGCCCGCCGCCCAAAGAAGGTTGGAAAGGACCTGAAGAGGCAGCTCGCGGGGGCTGAACGAGCGGAGCGATTGCCTCGCCTTGAGCGCCTGCATCAGCGGCTTGCCGCCGTCCGTCTCAGGCTTCGGGAGCTCGATCCGCTTCAGCTCATCCGCTCCCATCGCCGTCTCCGCTACAACAAGACCTATGAAGATGGCGCAGATAACTTTTCCCGATCTCATTATCACCTCCTTGCTCCTGAGCGTCAAGCCGCCGACCGCGGGCGTTTCAGATAAGACTGGTGCTGAAATAGCGCTCCGCACGGTCGGCCAAGACGGTGACGACGTTCTTGCCGGGGCCAAGGCGCTGGGAGACGCAAAGGGCAGCCCAAACGTTTGCCCCGGACGATGTGCCGACGAGCGCTCCTTCAAGCCGAGCGATGCGTCGCGTCGTTTCGATGGCGTCTTCATCCGTCACGGTGATGACCTCGTCGATGAGTGACGTATCAAGCACAGGTGGAACGAAGCCGTCGCCGATGCCCTGTATTTGGTGCAGTCCTGGCTCGTGTCCGAGCAGCGCGGCGGAGTTGGCTGGCTCAACAGCGACGATGTGGATGCTGGGGTCGCGCTCCTTGAGGAACCGGCCGACGCCGCCAATCGTGCCGCCGCTGCCGACGCCGGCGACAAAGGCCGCGACGTTTCCCTCCATCTGCCGCCAGATTTCCGGCGCGGTGGTCAGGTAGTGGGCTTCGGGGTTCTTGGGGTTCTCGAACTGGCCGACGATCCAGATGCTCGGATCGCCTGCGGCCATCGCCTGGAGGCGTTCGCACGCCCCGGTGATGCTCTTCTTCGCAGGGGTCAAAATGAGTTCGGCGCCGAGCGCGCGGATAATCTTCTTCCGTTCCTCGCTCATGTCTTCGGGCATGACGATGACGACGCGGTAGCCCTTGTGCACGCCGACAAGCGTGACGCCAATACCCGTATTCCCGGAAGTGGCCTCGGCAATGGTCATCCCCGGACGTAGCGCTCCGGCCTTCTCGGCTTGGTCGATCAGGTATTTCGCGACGCGGTCCTTGATGCTGCCGCCGGGATTGAGGAACTCGGCCTTCGCAAAAACTGTCCCGTTTGAGATGTGGGTCAACTCAAGGAGAGGCGTATTGCCGATGACGTTCAGGATGTTCGTGTAGTATTCCACCTTGTTTCAGCGCCTCTTTCTCGGTTTCCCGTCCTTCGGCATCCGGAAGAACGCGTGAATAGCGATGTAGAACGCACCAACGCAGATCCCAGAGTCGGCAACGTTGAATGCCGGCCAATGCCACTCGCCGACATAGACGTCGATAAAGTCGCGCACGTAGCCGATGAACACGCGATCGAATAGATTGCCGAGGGCGCCACCCAGGACAAGGCCAAGCGCGACCTGGACGATGGCGTCACGGAAGTCCTTGCGGTGCGCGAACCAAATGACAACCGCGCTGGCGGCAAGGCCGAAGAGGAGCCAGGCGCCGCTCCCCTGACCAAGCCCGAAGACGCCGCCACGGTTTTCGCTGTGCACAATCCGCACAAAGCCGGGCACCAGAGAGGTCGGCCTCCGCTCGACACTGGCAAGATACCTGAAGATGAGCTGCTTGCTGAGCAGGTCGGCCGCGGCGGCCAGGACCGCCGTCAGCCAGAAATAGACCGGTAGCGCGCTTACCCGCAGGCTTTTTCCCGTTTCGTCAGGCATGAGACGCAGGACCTGGCATGTGGCATGGCCTCGAGCCGCCCTTTGGGGATGGGTTTCCCACACATGTCGCAGATGCCGAAGGTTCCGTTTTCGATCCGCTCGAGGGCCTCGTCGATCTCTTGGAGCGTCCGCCCCTGGCGTTCAAGGACGCTCAAGTCGAACTCCTGCTCATAGTTATCCGTGCCCAGGTCGGCAAAGTTAGATATATCGAGCGTGGCCGCATCGTCCTTGGACTTGCGCACCGCCTCGTCTTCCAGATGATTGGCATCGCCAACGATCGCGTTCCGCCTCGCGAGCAAAACCTGCTTGAAGTGTTCAATGTCAGTCTTCCGAAGTGTCATCTCAGGATACCTCGCGCCCAAAGCCCAACCAGTCGAACCCGCTTGCAATGGCCTCCCAAACGGTCCTCCACACCGCGCGGCAACGCGCCGCATCCCAGGCAGAATGGATAATTATACCTACACGCCGCACTAAGTCAATCGTGCGCGCGAATGTTCTTGGAAACATACAACTTCGAACAACGGTGCCCCGTCTCTTGCACCCTCGGCCGTCCCCGATATAATCACGACTCGACGTGAAAAAGAAAGCGACTTCGTAAGGAGGCCGGAGTGCGACACAAGGTAACCTTTATCGACGGCGACGGGATCGGCCCGGAGATTGCGGCTCTCGTGCGGAAATGCGTCGAGGCGACCGGCGTCGATATCGAGTGGGACATTCAGCAGGCCGGCATGGAGGTTTTCGAGCGTGAGGGAACTCCGCTGCCCGATCGTGTTATCGAATCCATCCGCCGCACGAAAACCGCGATCAAGGCGCCCGTTACGACGCCGGTAGGAACCGGCTTCCGCAGTGTCAACGTATCGTTGCGCCAGCAACTTGACCTCTATGCCTGCCTGCGGCCCTGCAAATCGTATCCGGGTGTCCGCTCGCGCTACGACAACATCGACCTCATCATCGTCCGCGAGAACACAGAAGACCTCTACGCCGGAATCGAGTTTGCAAAGGGAACAGACGGCGCACGCGAGCTTATCCAGAGCATTGGGCGGCTGAGCGGAAAGAAGATCCGGGACGATTCCGGCATCAGCATCAAGCCGATCTCGGTGAGCGGAGCGGAACGAATCGTCCGAGCCGCGTTTGAGTATGCGCGGGCGAACGGGCGGCAAAAAGTCACCTCCGTCCACAAGGCGAATATCATGAAGCATACGGACGGTCTCTGGCTCGAAGTTTCGCGCCAGGTGGCCGCACAGTATCCCGACATCGAGTTCGACGACCGCATCGTGGACAACATGTGCATGCAGCTTGTCCAGAAGCCCGAACTTTACGACGTGCTCGTGTTGCCCAACCTTTATGGCGACATCGTGTCGGACCTGTGCGCGGGGCTGGTGGGCGGGCTGGGCGTCGCTCCCGGTGGGAATCTTGGCGACGAAATCGCCCTGTTCGAGGCGACTCACGGCAGCGCACCGAAATACAAGGGGCTGAACAAGGTCAATCCGACGGCGTTGATTCTTTCGGCCGTCTTGATGCTGCGGCATCTGGGCGAGCGCGACGCCGCCGACCGACTGGAAGCCGCCGTCGCCGCCGTCATCCGCGAAGGCAAGTCCGTGACTTACGACCTTAAGGCCGACCGGGACGACCCGACCGCCGTCGGCTCGTCCGAGATGGCCGACGCCATTATTGCGGCGATGCGCCGCACGTGAGCGCAGGCCGTGTCGCCAGACCCAGCACCCGAAGGGACGCTATAATGCGGACAATCCCTGCGGCCGAGGTCATCAACGGCGTCGCCGCCGCGTTTTCCGACATGAACTACGTCCTCGGTGAGGACATGCTACAGGCGCTCAAGCAAGCGCTCGAAGCGGAATCCTCACCGCTTGGCCGCAACGCCCTCGAACAGATCATCAAGAACGCAGAGATCGCACGGGAAGGCATATTTCCCATCTGTCAGGACACCGGTCTCGCGGTCCTCTTTGCCGAACTAGGCGAGGACGCGCGCGTCGAGGGCGGCCTCTGCCCCGCCCTCACCGAAGGCATCCGCAAGGCCACAAGCCGGGGCTACTTGCGCCGGACTGTTTGCGACCCATTCACCCGCGAGAACACGGGCGACGGCACGCCCGCCGTGGTCCAC
>CAZBRH010000023.1:10229-23091 GCA_964494245.1 uncultured Planctomycetota bacterium
GGGCGATCGCCTCGTGATAGATATTCTCGCCAAAGGTGGCGGTTCAGAAAACATGAGCCGAGCAGCCGTCCTTTCTCCCGCCGCTGGAGCTTCGGGGATTGTAGATTACGCAGTCGAAACGGCCCGCGCCGGGGCCGTGAACGCTTGCCCGCCAATAACGGTTGGCATTGGGATTGGCGGCGACCTTGAGCACGCGGCAAGGTTAGCAAAGAAGGCGCTGGCGCGCCCGCTGCACCTGCCATCGCCGGAGCCGCGGCTCGCCGAAATCGAAGCGAAGACGCTCGACCAGATCAATCGGCTCGGCATAGGTCCCGGCGGATTGGGCGGTGATACCACAGCTCTCGCCGTCCACGCTGCGGCAGCGCCGTGCCACATCGCCAGTCTCCCCGTCGCCGTCGTGCTCCAGTGCCACGCACATCGCTGGCGGAGGATCGAGCTGTGAGCAAGCACGGGCCGGTTCGCCTCACGACGCCACTCGCCGCCGCGGAGGTTGCGCGTCTGCGCGTGGGCGATTGCGTCCTCCTTTCGGGCGTCGTCTATTGCGCCCGCGATGCGGCACACAAGCGCCTTGTCGAGTTGATTGAGAGCGGCAGCGCTCTGCCGTTCAACCCCGTGGGACAGGCAATCTATTACGCCGGGCCCTCACCAGCTCGGCCGGGCAGGGTTATCGGTTCCGCCGGACCGACGACGAGCGGCCGGATGGACCCCTACACCCCCGTACTGCTGCGGGCGGGCCTCCGGGCGACCATTGGCAAGGGACGGCGGTCAAGCGAAGTCCGAGAGGCCATGCGAGAGCTCGGCGCAGTGTATCTGGGCGTTGTCGGCGGCGTCGCAGCGCTCATCGCGCAGTCAGTTGTCGCTTGCGATATCATCGCCTTTCCAGAACTCGGCCCCGAGGCAATTCGGCGAATCGAATTTCGAAATCTGCCGACATTCGTTCTCAACGACACGGTTGGCGGCGACCTTTACGAAGAGGCCGCGGCAAAATACGCGAGGGCGCTGGGCAAGGGAAACAAGTAATGCCTGACCGCTGGGAAAGCACAAAGGCCATCATCCGGGTAAACCGGGCGTTCGTCGTTGCGACGCACATTTTCCCAGACGGCGACGCCCTGGGGGCGGAGTTGGCGCTGGCGCAGATTTTGCGGAAGCTGGGCAAGAAGGTGCTTGTCGTAAACGACCATCCCGTCCCGAAGGCATATCGGTTCCTCGATCCGCGCGGTTCTGCGAAAGTTTACACGCCTCGGATGGCTCGGCGCATCGCGACGTGCGACTCGGCGTTTGTTGTCGATGTCGGCTCGCTCGAACGACTCGGGCACGTCGGCGAGGAGATCAACCGGTCGGGCATGCCGACGGTGTGCATTGACCACCACAAAACGAACGACCGCTTCGCGGACGTCAATATCATTGACACCTCGGTTGCCTCGACGGGCGAACTCATTCACGACCTCGCGAAGACGCTTCGGATTCCCTTGACGCCAACGGTTGCGACATGCCTATTTGTCGCGACGGCAACAGACACCGGCTGGTTTCGGTTTGCAAACACGACACCGCGAGCGCTGCGGCTCGCTGCCGAGCTCATCGAGCAAGGCGCGTGTCCCGAGCGCGTTTATGAGGCGATTTACGAGACTCTCGGATGGCAGCGAATGGCGCTGATGAAGCGGGTGCTCGGCACGCTTCGGAGCGAGTGCGACGGACAAATTGCCTATTTCTACGCAACGAAGAGGATGCTGCGCGCTACGCGAACCAACGAGGAAGACACGGAAGGGCTCGTCGATTTGCCACGCGTCCTGCGGGGCGTGCGGCTCATTATCTTCTTCCGGGAGAGCGACGGGAAAATCAAGGTCAACCTTCGCTCGAAGCGCGGTCCAGCGGTGGATCAACTCGCCCGGAAATACGGCGGAGGCGGCCACGCACGGGCCGCGGGGATCGCGATGAAGGGGACCCTGGCGGCCGCAATGCGGGCAATCCTTGGGGACGCGCGACAGCTTTTCGAGCATCGGAGCCGCTAAGGCCGCCGCCGCGTGTGCTCACCACTCCACACCACAACACCCGATAACGCCCTGCAATATTCCTTGTGAACGCATTTGTGAAGAGCGAATAGGAGGCAATCCACAGGGAGCAACCCACGAGAAACTCACCTAAGAGGCATCGGTTCGCATCCGCACCCTCCTTTTTTCACGAAAAAATCTTGCAAAAAGATGATCACGAAGGCCACTACATGTAGTAGGTCGGGCCTCCTGTATCTGCAACCTAATGTAAAAGCAGTATTTATGTAAAATTCACTGCTTATTTTTCCCTTGACAAGTGGTGGTGTATTGTGGTAGATTCTGGTCGAAGTTGGTGTCCAGAGGGGCACCGGAGTAGTTCTCAGACTGATGTCTGGGCAGACTGGCGGGTTTTCCAAAGGAGCATAACGTCTGTCTGGGTGACAGGCAGCCCCCGAAAACGCGCCGGCCTTTACTCGACACCCTTCCATCGCCAACTTCGGTCTAATGCATTCTAGTCTGCCAACGCGGCCGGTCAACTTTTTTTTCGCCGGCCCTGGTCGGGAGGGGGAACACGTGCCGCTCTTCTCCGGAGAACACCCCTCCACAATCGACGACAAGAACCGAGTCATTATCCCCGCCAAGATGCGGGCTGCCGCAGGGCGCGACGGCGAATCCGGATACTACATCACGCGCGGCTTCGACGATTGCATTGTGATCCAGACCGCAGCCCGATTTGAGCAGACGAGCGCCGCCGCCGCCGACTCGAGCAATCGCCAAACTGCTGCGGGGCGGATGATCGAACGAGCCATCTTTCCCAAGGCCGAATTCGCGCAGTGCGACAAGCAGGGCCGCTTGCTCATCCCTGCCCGGCTCCTCCAGCAGCTTGGCATTGGTCGGCAGGTCGTCATCGTCGGGGTGAACGACCGCATCGAGATTTGGGATCAGGCGCGCTGGGAAGAAGTGGACAAGGAAGCACAGCGACAGTTGGCGCCGCGCGTCGAGGAATATTTTGGCAAGTCCGGGAAGGCATAGCGTGCAGTGTCTGATGAACTCCACCGCCCGGTCCTGCTCAAAGAGGTTTGCGACATTCTCCGCCCCACGACCGGCAGGTGCTACCTCGATTGCACGGTCGGCGCTGGCGGACACGCAGAACGGATTCTCGCTCTTTCTCAACCTGATGGGAAGCTGATTGGTCTCGACCGTGACCCGCAGGCGTTGGCCGCCGCAGCACGGCGGCTCGAGCGATTCGGCGACCGAGTGACACTCGTCCACGCAAACTTCGCGGACGCGGCGGCGATCCTGACCCGGGAAGGCATCAGCACAGTGCACGGGGTCCTTTTTGATCTTGGTCTCTCTTCCATACAGCTCGATGCTCCGGGACGGGGATTTTCGTTCCGAGAACGCGAGGCGCCGCTGGACATGAGGGCGGATCCAACGACGGGGCCGACGGCGGCTGACCTAATCGCGCGTGCGTCGGAGCAGGAATTGGCCGATGTGCTCTGGCGGTTCGCCGACGAGCGGCATTCGCGCCGCATCGCCCGCGCAATCTGCCGCGAGCGCCAGGCCCACCCCGTTCGAACAGTCGGACAACTCCTCGACCTCGTCGAGCGAGTGACTGGACCACAACGCTCACGCCTGCATCCGGCAACAAGGACGCTGCTGGCGCTTCGGATTTGGACAAACGGCGAGATGAGCAACCTCGAGACCGCGCTCCGACAGCTCCCGCTCCTCGTCGAGCCGGGCGGACGGGCCGTTGTCATCAGCTTCCAGTCAAAGGAAGACCGCATCGCTAAGATGGTGTTCCGGAGCCAGGAGCAGGACGGCTTCTGGCACATCCTGACAAAGCATCCGTTGTTGCCGGGCGCCGAGGAGGTTCTGGCAAATCCGCGTGCGCGGAGTGCAAAGCTGCGTGCGGTCGAGAGGAAGGGCATTGTGTAGCGGTTGATTTCCGGGCGGCTTCGGGCCGCTTTGAGTGCGGGAGGCAAGGCAGTGCGAGGCGCGCGGCCCAGCCACCTGAGAACCAAATTGCTGTTCCCCTTGTTCCTTGTGTGTGTCGCCCTGCTCGTCGGCCGCCTTTATGGCATCCAAATAGCAAGCCACGAGCGCCTTGTTGAACTTGCGCGGAGGCAGTCCGAAACGACGGTCACGCTTCCGGCGAAGCGTGGAACAATCTTTGACTGCACCGGTCGTCCGCTCGCCATCAGTGTCAGCACGCCATCTGTCTTCGCCGATCCGGGGCTCGTGGCGGTGCCCGCAAAGGCGCGCCGTTGGCTGCCGGAAGTCCTCGGCGTGCCGCCCAAGACGTTCCAGACGTTCCTGGCGCAAAGACCGGACGTCTTGGACGCGGTCAATGATCCCACGTTGAAGAGCGTCATTGGTGCGACACGCGAACTATCTCGGTTTCTCAAGGTTTCGGAAGAATCGCTTTTGGCGCGCCTTCGTGTTGCAGCGATAAGGCGCATCGACGAGACCGCGCGTCAGGTCGCCCCGATTCTCGACCTGCCGCAAGACGAACTCCGCCGAATTCTCATGCGGAACACAAGGTTCGTCTGGCTGCGACGTCCGGTGCCAGACGAGGTTGCGCAACGCATTGAGGCGCTTGGCCTCCGCGGCGTTTGCGTCGAGCAGGAACAACGGCGCGCCGAGGAATCGACCAAGGGGCTCGAAATCGGGCAATGGCTCGGGTTCGTCGGCAACGAAGGTCACGGAATCAACGGGCTTGAAATGGCCTTCGAGCGCCGTCTCCGCGGAGCGCCCGGCCTTACGCGGCTGGATCGCGATGGACGCGGCCGGCGCATTACGTACTCCGCCGACCCGCTCGTCCCACCGAAGCACGGTTGCGACCTCCATCTCACCATCGATGCGCGCGTTCAGGAGATCGTTGACCGCGAGCTTGCACGGATATGCGCCCAATCGTCTCCCGTCTCGGCTTCCGCAATCGTAATGGTGCCATCCACGGGGGCCATCATGGCCATGGGCTCCGCTCCCGGACTCGATCTCACGGCGCGAGGGATGCTCTCCCCTGACGAACTCAACCTGCGCTCCCGCAACCACCCGGTCCAGAGCGTCTATGAATACGGAAGCACGTTCAAGCCCTTCGTTGCCGCCTCGGTGATCGAGCTCGGGCTTGCCACACCAGAGACGCAGGTGCATTGCGAGAACGGAGTCTGGCGGTTCCGCGGTCGTGTGCTGCACGACACCCATCCGCACGGGACAATTCCGCTCACCGACGTCATTGTCTATTCGAGCAATATCGGCGCGGCGAAGCTCGGGCTCCTGCTAGGTGATGAACGCCTCCGCCATTGGGTTGATCGCTTTCATTTCGGGAAGAAATACGGCATCAGCCTGCCTGCCGAAGAGCCCGGGATCGTGACGCCCGGGTCCCGATGGAGTTATTGGACAACGACTTCGGTGCCGATGGGACAAGAGATCGCTGGCACGCCGCTCCAGCTGATTACTGCGTTCTGCGCGCTCATCAACGGCGGAGAACTTATGGAGCCACACATTGTCAGGGCCATCCATGATCCGAACACGGGCGAGCCGGCGCGGCCGCGCAGCCCGCGGCGGATCGCCCGCGTCATCAGCCCGGCCACATCGGCAACGATCCGGCAGATGCTGGCCCAAGTCGTAGAGCGTGGCACGGGCAAGGTCCTGCGTTCTTCCCGGTATCCCATAGGCGGCAAGACGGGAACCGCCCAGAAGCGGGACGCATCGGGCGGCTACTCGCGCGAGAAGTTTGTATCGTCGTTTGTCGGCTTCGCACCCGTGGACGCTCCGCGCATCTGCGTGCTCGTCATGGTGGACGAACCGCACGGCTCCTACTACGGCGCCCAAGTCGCCGCCCCACCCGTCGGGCGCATCATCGACGATACACTAGCCACACTGGATCTCGCACCGCCCGAAGGCCCCCGCGGGACGAGCATCATCGTCAGCCGCGCAGACACCCGAACCCCGGAGAGAGTTAGGGAGGAAACGCCTTGAACCTCCGAAACTTGCTGCCCGTGCTCTGCGACACGAGGGCCGAACGCGCACGCTACGGCCACGCGGCCAACAAGGAAATCACGGCGATTGTGAACGACTCGCGGAAGGCGACCCGCGGCTGCATGTTCATTGCGATGCGCGGCTCGCAGACCGACGGCCACGAGTTCGTCGCGGACGCCATCCGCGCTGGCGCCGCCGCCATCGTCACCGAACACGCTCTCCCCACGCCAAACGGGGTAGTCCATTTCGTTCTACCCGACATTCGCCAGCGGTTAGGAAGACTCGCCGCACGGTTCTATGGCAATCCCACGACACGTCTGCATATTACCGGAATCACCGGAACGAACGGCAAGACCACCACGTCGTTCCGCACGCGGGGCATCCACGAAGCTGCTGGACACCGCACGGGCCTCCTCGGCACCATTGCCTACAAGATCGGCGCCCGCACTCTTCCTGCACCGAACACCACGCCCGATGCGCTCGCTATCCAAGACCTCTTCGCTCAAATGGTCACAGAAGGCCTGACCCACGCCGTCATCGAGGTATCGTCGCACGCGCTCGACATGCACCGCGTCTCCGATGTGCGCTTCAGCGTCGCGGTTTTCACCTGCCTTTCCGGGCGAGAACACCTCGACTACCACAAGACGTTCGAAAACTACCGCGACGCAAAGGCGCGACTCTTCGAGATGCTTCCGCCCCACGGCGCCGCAGTGCTCAACGCGGACGATCCCCTCGGACAGTTTATGGGCGACCGTGCTCCCTCGGCGTGCACGAAGCTCTGGTTCGGAATCCACAACCGCACGGACGTCAGAGCCGAAATCGTCGAAATGAACATGACTGGGACCACATATCGCCTGACGCTGCCAGACGGGGAAGACGTGGTTCGATCTCCCTTGGTCGGCGAGTTCAACGTCATGAACGATTTGGCCGCGGCGGCCGCGGCGGCCGCGTCAGGTATCGACCTCGACACCATCGTCGCCGGCCTTGAGCGGCCGGAGCCCGTCCCGGGACGGCTGGAGCGCATCCCCGCGCCCGACTTTTTCCCCATTGTCGATTACGCACATAACGAAGGAGCGCTCGATTCCGTGCTCAAGACCATTGCCGCGCTGCCTCACAATCGTCTGCTCATTGTTTTCGGCTGCGGCGGGGACCGCGACCGGAGCAAGCGGCCCGCGATGGGCGCCACAGCCGAGAAATACTGCGACATCATCTTCCTGACCGCGGATAACTCTCGCAGCGAGAACACCATAAGCATCATCAGCGAAATCGAGCAAGGCATGTCTGGAAGACGGCCCCGCTACGTCATCCCGGACCGCGAAGGAGCCATCCGCAAGGCGGTGAAGATGGCACACCCGGACGACGTCCTGCTCGTCGCCGGAAAAGGACACGAGACATACCAGATTCTCGGCAACATCAAGATCCCATTTGACGACCGGGAAGTGCTGCGCAGCGCGATAGCTGAATTGGCCGCCGCCCGCGAAATCCCCGTCACATCGGAGGTCGTCGGATGAACCTGCCAAGCTTGCAGACCGTGGCGATGGCCACCGAAGGCCGGATTCTCCGCGAAGACCCGGAACTCCGCATCAGCGGGGTATCCACCGACACGCGAACGCTCAAGCCCGGGGCATTGTATTTCGCTCTTGTCGGCGACGTTCACGACGGCCATGCGTTCCTGGCCGAGGCCGAGCAGCGCGGGGCCGTCGCTGCCGTCATCCACAACAAGGATGCCGCACACTCTGTCCCCCAGCTCCCGCTCGTGCTCGTCAAGGATACGACGCGAGCCCTCGGCGACCTCGCGCGCTGGCACCGGAAGCAATGCCCGACGACGGTCATCGGCATCACTGGCAGCAATGGAAAGACGACAACCAAGGATATGCTTCACCACATCCTAAACGGCGTCGCACCATCCATCCGCACCCTCGGCAATCAGAACAACGCAATCGGTGTCCCACTGACCTTGTTTGAAATGCAGCCGGGAGACGTGTATGCAGTCGTCGAGATGGGAACGAACTCGCCTGGCGAGATCGGACGGCTTTGCGAGATCGCCGACCCGGACATTGGGCTTTTGACAAACATATCGGCGACCCATCTCGATGGACTTGGAAGCATCGAGGGCGTCGCCCGCGAGAAAGCCGCTCTCCTCCACCACACTGCGCGGCGCGCCGGCGCGTTCTACAATGCCGACGACTTCTGGTCCCGCCGCATTGCCGCAAGCATCGGAGGAAACCTCTTCTCCTTCGGCGTCCAGAACAGGGCAGACGTAAGAACGTGCCACCTGCGCCCGGAGGACGGCCGCGTCCGCTTCAAGATTGTCGGCGGGCCGACGATCGACCTCCCTGTGCCAGGGGAACATAACGCACGGAATGCGTTGGCGGCCATCGCCGTCGCCAGAAGACTCCGTATTGACTGGGAGAGAATCGCAGAGCGTCTCGGCACGTTTCGACTTCCCGCGATGCGGACGGAAGTCCGCCGCATCGGAAATGTCACTCTCATCAACGACGCCTACAATGCGAATCCCGTTTCGATGGAGGCCGCCGCGCGCACGCTCCGCGACATGCCCTCTTCCGGCCGAAAAATACTCGTCGTCGGAGACATGCACGAGCTCGGCCCGAATTCGGCTGAACTGCACCGCGGACTGGGCAAGACCATCGCTGGCTACCGGTTCGATTATCTGCTCGGCATTGGGCCTCAGACAGCCGACCTCCTGCGGTCGGCCGCGGAGCACGGAATGGACGCACACGCCCTCCATCTCGCAGAATCGAAGGAGGAATTGGCGGCCGCACTGCGGGAAATCATCGGCGAACATGACATCGTCCTCTTCAAGGCGTCGCGGGCCGCTCGTCTCGAAGAGGTGATTACGTTGGTTGAGAAGGAGCTCTCCGCCACGCCATGCAACCTGGCCGAAGAGACTGGCCCTGAAAACCGCCTGATTCAACCATTAGACCAAGAAAATGAACCCGCCGCCGGCGCGGCGTGTCCCGAGGTGCTGCGGGAACGCCCTGTCGCCGGGCGGATGGTGGGGTGAACATGTTCACGGAGGTAAGTCGGATGGATTCCCGGACATCGGTCAAAGACCCGAAGGCCGAAGCGCGGCGGGGGCGCAAACGGCCGCCTACTGCCTTTCTCGACAAGCTGTGGGAGCAATATGCAGCCACGAAGGACGTCGAGATTCGCAATCAACTCGTCGAAGCGTATATGCACATTGTCCGCCGCGAGGCCCGAAAAATCGCCGCATCCCTCGCCCAGCCGGTCAATCTGCAAGAGCTCGAAAGCGCCGGCACGCTCGGCCTCATCGATAGCTTCGAGAACTTCGACCCCTCACAGGGGTTTCGGTTCGTCACCTTCTGCGCCCCGCGCGTGCGCGGCGCAATGCTGGATGAACTGCGTTCCTGGGACTGGACTCCCCGGGCGACGCGAGCGAAGCTCAACAAGCTCGACCGGACCATCCGTCGCCTCGAAGGTCGCTTTGGACGCTCCCCGAGCGCGGATGAAATCGCCGGAGAAATGGGGATGTCGGAGCACGAGATTCGGCGGCTCTTCAAGGACAGGAGCCGCGCGATGCTGTCGCTCGACGCGCCGGCTCCCTCTTACGACAACGATGGCGGAAATATCGACGCTCCGATTACGCTTCTTGAAGACCGGCGCGAGGCCGATCCGGCGCGCCACCTTCAGAAAAAGGAAATGGTGGAATTGGTCCGCGACATGCTCACACAAAACGAGCGCGCCGTGGTGACCTTATATTACTATGAGCGGCTCAAACTGCGTGAGATCGCGCAGGTGCTCCGGCTCACGGAGTCGCGGGTTTGTCAGATTCACTCGGAACTCGTCCAGCGGCTCAAAAGACGGTTATCTTGAAGTTGTCGGCGGGTGGAGCGTGCGAAACCGGGAAGTCATCATAGCGTGCGTTGCAACGCTGATCCTTGTCGGCCTCGTGGCCGTTCACAGCAGCACCGCGGTTTCGTGTGGCGCGAATCCGCTAGAGAATGCCTTCTTCCGCCGCCAGGCAACGTGGGCGTTGATTTCTTTCGCCGCGATGGTCGTATTTGCCAACATTGACTACCATTCTCTCGCCCGCCGCAGCCACCTCCTCCTGCTCCTGACGTTCTGCGGGCTGCTCGCGCTCCTTGCCCTCGGGACGCCTCGCAACGGCGCCCGCCGGTGGTTCTCTGTCGGACCGGTCAACGTCCAAGTTGCTGAGTTCGCCAAGATCGCCATCATCCTCTACATCGCTCACTTCGCAAGCCGAAAAAAAGAGTCCCTCGACAAATTCCAGCGCGGTTTGCTTCCTCCTCTCGTCGTGTTGGGGGCGACATTCGGCCTGATTGTTCTTCAACCGGATTTCGGGACCGCCGTGCTCATCCTCACGGTGGGAGTGACGATGCTCATAGTGGCCGGTATCCGATGGATACACGTCCTGCTGCTCACGTCGGCTGCCGCTCCCGTCCTCTTTTTCCTGCTCCGAATGCGAGAATACCGCTGGCGCCGCCTTATTGTCTTCCTCGATCCGTGGAGCGACCCTCAGGGCGCCGGCTACCACGTCGTCCAGTCGTTGATCGCACTTGGATCCGGCGGACTCACCGGCGTTGGCACCGGCCGCGGACTCCAAAAGCTCGGCTTTCTTCCAGAGGCCGAAACAGATTTCATCTTCGCCACATTCGGCCAGGAACACGGCTTTGTGGGATGCGTCCTCCTGCTCTTCGTATATATCGCGCTGGTCTACGCCGGACTCAGCATCTCCCGAACGGCGATGGACATGCTCGGAGCGCTGCTTGCGGTCGGCGTCACTGTGCTGATCGGACTTCAAATGCTCATCAATGTCGGCGTGGCCACATCATCGGTTCCTACCAAAGGCATATCGCTGCCGTTTGTCAGCTTGGGCGGCTCTTCGGCCCTGGCCCTCTCCATCGGCGTTGGCATCCTGTTGAACGTGTCGCGTCATTCCTTCCGGGATGACACCGTGCGCATCCGCGGCGCAACAAGGGGGGAAGTGCTGGCTTGAACGTGCTCTTCGCAGGGGGCGTTACGGGTGGGCACATCGCACCCGGCATTGCTCTGGCCGAACGGATCGTCCGCGAGGAGCCGGGGGCACAGATCTTGTTCGCCAGTGTGGCGAACGACGTAGAGGAGCGCATGATCGTGCGGCGCGGCTTCCGCTTGGTAAAGGTGGCAGAGCGGCGGCCGGGCCGGGCGGCCGCAGCACTAGAGATCGCCCGCGCATGCCTTCGCGCGCGACGCGTCCTCGCGTCGTTCCAACCAGATGTCGTAATCGGCCTCGGCGGTGGGGCATCTTTCGGGACGGCCATTGCGGCCATCCTGAAGCACCACCCGTTGCTTCTACTGGAACAAAACGTCGTCCCGGGCCGAGCAAATCGCTGGCTAGCTCACCGCGCAGTCCACATTTTCTGCCAATGGGAGCAGGCCGCCAGCGCCCTTGGCGACCGCGCGGCCTTCACTGGCAGCCCCGTCCGGGCCGAAATCGCCGCCGCGCGCTCGATCGACCGTCGCAGGACAAGGCGCGAGGAGTTCGGCCTCGATCCCGACATGCCAACACTGCTCGTGATGGGTGGTAGCCAAGGTGCCCACGCGATCAACCAAGCCATGATGCAGGCCGCCGGAAAGTTCGGCGGCGATCTCCAGATCATCCACATCGCCGGAGAGCGCGATGCCCCGATCCTGTTCCACGCATACAAGGCGGCCGGCCTCCCGGCACACGTCGTGGATTTCTGCGAAAACATGCACTTGGCCTACGCTGCGGCGGACTTCGCCCTCTCGCGCGCCGGGGCTACGTCCATTGCCGAACTCACGGCGGCGCATGTCCCCGCCGTCCTCGTCCCCTACCCCTATGCACAGGGCGACCACCAGAGGGCCAACGCTCGCGCCGCTGCCGCCCAAGGGTGGGCTGCCGTCATCGACCCGGCAGAACTCACCGCCGAAAGAGTCGTCCGCGAGGTTCGCCAATTGCTTTCTCGGCCAGAAGTCGTGGAGAAGATGCGAGCCCGGGCGGCGGCCGCCGGCGGGAGTGACCCTGCCCAACGTATCATCGGCGTCCTGCGGAAAATCTGTGGCGAAACCGAGAACAAGACCGCTTACAACACTCGTTAGGAGATGCACATGGCCGACGGCTTTCCACAAATTGACTGGGAAGACCTGCGGGTTCACTTCGTTGGCATCGGCGGAATCGGGATGAGTGCGTTGGCGCGGATTGCCCACGCGCGCGGCGCCGCCGTCAGCGGGTGCGACCAAGCCGATAGTCCGGCGCTCGCGGAACTGCGGGCGGCAGGCATCCCATGCAAGGTTGGGCATTCGGCCGCACACGTCGAGGGCGCCAACATTGTCGTCCGTTCCAGTGCCGTGCCGCTTGATGCCCCGGAGATCCGGGCGGCTGGGCAGCGGCTCATGTCGCGTGCCCGAATGCTTGCGTGGCTCCAGCGCGGCTACGACACGATCGCCGTCGCCGGCACACACGGTAAGACGACGACAACATGGATCATCGCCAACATCCTGATCCGCTGTGGCGCGGACCCGACTGTTGCCGTAGGTGGCAATATCCGCGACCTCGGCGGCAACTGGCGTGTCGGCGAAAGCCGCATCTTTGTCGCCGAAGCCGACGAAAGTGACGGCTCCTTTCTTCATCTTACGCCGACGTATCCGTCATCACCAACATCGACAACGACCATATGGACCACTGGTCGGATATATCGGCCCTCAAACGCGGCTTCATCGACTTTGCCGCGCGTCGCACCACAGACGACGGCCCCGTGATCGCGTGCATCGACTGTCCGAACGTTCGCGAAATCCTCGGCCAACTCGGCGGACGGACAATCACCTACGGTATCGGCCAAGGCGACGTTGCCGCCGAGAACGTCCGCCTCTACGGGGGCAAGGCCGTCTAC
>CAZBRH010000023.1:23112-28320 GCA_964494245.1 uncultured Planctomycetota bacterium
TCCCGTCCGGCGCCGAAAAAGACATCGTCCTCTCGCTGCCCGGAATGCACAACGTGCGGAACTCGCTAGCTGCGCTCGCGCTGGCTGGCGAACTGCGGCTGTCAATGAGCCGCGTGCTCGAAGCGCTCGCCGACACATCGCACGTCGGCCGCCGGCTCGAATGCCGTGGCATCGCGGCCGGTGTCGCCGTGTACGACGACTACGCCCACCACCCGACCGAGATACAAGCAACGCTCGAAGCCGCCCGCACCATGACGGCACGGCGACTCATCGTCCTCTTTCAGCCCCACCGCTACACGCGAACACAACTCCTACACGAAGCTTTCGGGACGGCTTTCGACAAGATCGACCTTCTGCTCATTGCTCCGATCTACGCCGCGTGCGAAGACCCCATTGACGGGGTCTCGTCGGAACTGGTCCTCCGAGCCGTCCGGAAGCAAGGCCGCGTTCCATGCGAACTTGTTCCTGATCTTCGGTCTGCCGCCCAGCGGCTCGCGGCCGAAGCAGAAGCCGACGATATGATCCTCACGATGGGCGCTGGTGACGTCTGGCAGGCAGCCGATGCGGTGCTCGAACGTATCCGTCGCGCCCACGCGAATCAGGATGCTCCGAAGAGTGGCCAAGCGGCCGCGCACTGAGGATGAGGGCAGTTATGGCATCGCCGTTCGAGGGTTTTGAACACGCGGTGTGCTCGGCAGTGCCGCTCTCGACGGCCACATCGTTTCACATTGGCGGCCCAGCCGAGTATTTCATCGAGCCGCAAAGTATCGAAGAACTCGTCGCCCTGCTGGGCCGCTGCGCGAACGAGCGAGTCCGCGTGCGCGTCCTCGGCGGCGGCAGTAACGTCTTGGCCACCGACCAAGGAGTCTCGGGCGCAGTCCTTCGGCTATCGAAGCTGCGGCGCGTCGTCCGGTCCGGCCCGCACGTCACGTGCGAAGCTGGCGTTCCCCTGCCCGCCCTCATCCGCCAAGTCGAGCGCTGGGGTCTGAGCGGACTGGAAGCGCTCGTTGGTATACCGGGCACCGTAGGCGGGGCGATTGCGATGAATGCCGGTGGAAAACACGGCTGTATCGCATCCGCCCTTCGGTCCGTGGCCACTGTAGACCGGTATGGCCTGCTGCACGAGCGCCCGGCCGCAACGCTGAACCCCGGCTACCGGCAGATGCGCCTTCGCGGCGAGATCGTGGTGGAAGCGACGCTGCAGCTCATCGAAAAGAGCCGAGCGGAGATCGCCGAGGCACGCAAGCGTATCCTGTGCGAAAAAGCGCGGACGCAGCCGCTGGCGGCATGGAGCGCGGGGTGTGTCTTCCGCAACCCCAACGGAACCGGCGACGGGGCGGCGTCGCAACTGGCCGCTGGCAAACTCATCGACTTGGCAGAGATGAAGGGACGGCGAGTCGGCGGAGCCATCGTCTCACCGAAGCATGCGAACTTCATCATCAACGAAGGCGGGGCGACCGCAAAGGACGTCCACACGTTGATCCGCGATATCCGGCGGCGCGTCCGCAAGACCTTTGGAATCGACCTCAAACTCGAGATCGAGGTATGGAACTGATGAGAAAACCGAAGTGGAAAATCGCTGTCCTCTGCGGAGGCGATTCGCCGGAGCGCGAGGTCTCGCTTCAAACAGGCGAAGCCGTTGCCGCCGCGCTCGATGCTCGTGGCCACACCGTCCGCCTCATTGACATTCGCGGACGAACACTCGAGGAGCTCGACGGAGTCCGCTGCGACCTCGCCTTCCTCGCAATGCACGGCGAGTTCGGCGAGGACGGCCAAATTCAACTCCTCCTTGAAGCCCGCGGCATCCCCTACACCGGCTCGGGCGTCGAGGCCAGCCGACTGGCGATGGACAAGATCGCCGCAAAACGCGCCTTTCTTGAAAAGGGCATCCCAACACCCGAATACGTGGTGCTGGAAGCAGACGACCCGAACGAAATCGCTCGGCGCTCCGTCGTTCGGATGGGCTTTCCGCAGGTCATCAAGCCGGCAAACGGCGGCTCATCCATCGGTGTCGCCCTTGCCCGCTGCGTCCCAGAAGCGTTCCAAGCCCTCGCTGCCTGCTTCGAACTCGACCGCCGCGCCGTGATTGAGCGGAGAATTCGAGGGCGGGAACTCACAGTTGGCATCCTCGGCACCCGCACGCTCCCAATTATCGAACTCCGCTATCCCGGACTTTTCTTCGACCAGTATGCCAAGTATACCAAAGGCGTCACCGAGCACGTCATCAATCCCGGCCTGCCCGAAAACGTTGACGCCGCCGTCCGAAGCACGGCTTTCGCCGCTCACCTCGCACTCGGCTGCCGCGATATATCCCGTGTTGATCTGATACTGGACGAGTTCAACATCCCCTATGTCCTCGAGATCAACACTATCCCCGGAATGACAGCGACAAGTCTTGTGCCAGATGCAGCTCGCGCCGCCGGAATCGAATTCGGGGAACTGTGCGAGACCATCGCCCGCTACGCCCTTCGGCGCGCGAAGCGACAACGACACGTCGAACAGGAGGTCTGCTCATGGGCCGCCGGCGTCAGGCAGTAAGGATAAAGTCCTCGGGGCCCGGCTTTGTCGCGAGGTGCGTCAAGGCGCTGCGCCCGTTGCAACGCCCCTTTCTCGTCTGGTTCCTCCCCATAGTCGCATTTGTCGCCATTTGCGGCTTGGGCATGAGCTGGGCGCGGTATCGCGTCGCCGCCTCACCGAGATACCAGATCGTTGCGCCGCGGCTCACCTTGCCAGAACCGGCACCGGCCTGGTGGGAAAAAGACTTCGAAAAGCAGATCAATGCCTCTGTTGCCTTCGCCGACGGGATGAGCATCTTCGATCCAGCCGTCCTGGAGCAGGTCGCGGCGGCATACCGGCGCTGTCCGTGGGTAAAGGAAGTCCTCTCTGTCGAAAAACGATTCCCCAACCAGATTTGCGCCCGCATTCGGCCGCGGTGGCCCGCCGCTGCGGTGGTTTACCCTGTCAGCCCCGGCTTCGCATTCTACCTTGTGGACGAAGAAGGCGTGCAGCTTCCCAAGGTCTACGCCAAGTGGCCTCCACCCGGACTCAACATCCCCCGTATCTTCGGCGTCGGAGCCGCACGTCCCGCCCGCCCCGGCAACCGCTGGGAAGAACCTTCCGTCGCCGACGCCATCGAAGTCCTCCGCCTGCTCCAGTCCAGCGACGTCATCCGCAAAGCCATTCACATCGTTGGTCTGGACGTGGCAAACTACGGCGGACGGCTCGACCGGTCGCGCAGCGAAATTGTCGTCCTCGCCGACAACAACTGCTCCATCGACTGGGGCAGGCCGCCACGGACCGACCAGCCCGGCGAGCTGCCCGTCCGCGAGAAAATCCTGAAACTCGAACGATACCTCAGGGAAGAAGGAAACCCCACGAGCCACCGGCGCATCGATATCCGCTTCGCCGGTCGCGTCGTGGTCAGCAGGAGACTCGAACCGAATGGAGATAGCGGCTAGCGAATTCCTCGTTGCGCTGGACATCGGCTCGTCGCAGGCACGCTGCCTGATCGCAGAGCTGAACGACCATCGCATCCAGATCGTCGGTCGCGGTGCTGAACCCTCCCGCGGTGTGCGGCGGGGCGACGTAATCGACCTGCCCACCGCAAGCTACGCCGCAAATCGCGCAATCCAGACAGCGGAACAACAAGCAAGCGTTGAGGTCCGCTCGTTGTTCCTCGCCGCAGGCAGCCGCCATGTCAACTTCGTGAACAACCGCGCCTGCGTTGCAATCACCCGCGAGGAGCGCACCATTACCGCACGCGACATCCAAAGCGTCCTCGCCGACGCACGGCGGGTCCCGCTGCGCGGCGATGTCGTTTCCATCGGCTGCATCACACGCTCGTTTGCGGTGGACGACGTGCGCCACGTGCGCGACCCCGAAGGCATGCACGGCGCCCGTCTCGAAGCCGAGGTGCACGTCATCACGGACTCCCGCACAACCACAGAAAACCTGGCCGCCTGCCTGAAAACCTCTAGGATCGACGTCGAGGAATTCGTCTTCGCCCCATACGCCGCCGCAGAAGCCGTTCTGAGCGACGACGAAAAGCATCTCGGCGTCGCCCTGATGGATATCGGCGCTGGCACCACAGGCATCATCCTCTATCGCGATGGCGCCCCGGTCTTTTCCTCCGTTATCCCCGTGGGCGGAGACCACATTTCGAGCGACATCGCAATCGGAATGGACTTCGGCATGGCCGACGCGGAGCGCCTCAAGGAACGGCACGCCTCTGTCGGCCCTCCGCCGTCGAACCAGCCCATCGCTTTCCGCCGCGCCGCCAATGAGGTCCTCTACTCCATCGACCCCCGACGCCTCCGCGCGATTGTCGAACCCCGTGTCCACGAAATCCTTGACATCGCTCGCCGCGAACTGGTCCGAGCTGGTGTCCGCCCCGCCACCACCCGAGTCGTGTTGACCGGCGGGACGAGCCGCCTGCCCGGCATCTGCGAACTGGCATCGTCGGTGCTGGGCTGCTCCGTCCGCATCGGCCGCCCTATCAGCAGCCCCGACTCCTTGCTCACTGGTGCTGGCCCAGAAATGGCCACTGCGGTCGGCCTGTTGCTTGTCGGAATGCGGACTCGCGCCGAAGCAGCCCGCGCGGTCGATACGCCCAGCGCACCGCGACGACTCTTGGACCTGATAACGGGCATCTTCTAAAAGCACGAAAAGGAGACCGGCCTTGTCCCAAAGCACGGCAACGCAGCAACCGGGACCAGCTTGCACGCGCATCATTTTGGCGGGGGTGGGCCGCGATGGAGCGTCCTTTGTTCATCGCCTCGACCACCTGCCCGAAACCGTTCGAAAGCTCTACATCACCAGCTCCCCGACACGCCCCGTCGCAGAATCCAACGCCCTGCTTCGAGCCCGCGAGAGCGGCGATTGGCGCAACGCCCTCGCCGAAGCGCTCGGCGGCTCCCATCTCTTTGTTCTTGTCGGAACGCTAGCTGGCCGTGAAGAGACATTCGCGCCGGACGCCCTAGCCGTCGCTCGCGGCGAAGGCATCCTCGCCGTCGCCGTCCTCGCCGAACCCGTCCTTGCGAGTCCGTCCCCCAGAAACACTTCGGCAGCCCATCTCATCGACCATGCGGTCAAGTCGGCAGATGCCACGATGCTTTTCTCGTCCGAGCCGTTCCTTCACCCAAACATTCCAATTAGCGAAGCAATAGAAGAATGGACAGGACGGCTTTCCTCATCGCTTCGCGGCTTCCT
>CAZBRH010000024.1:0-5060 GCA_964494245.1 uncultured Planctomycetota bacterium
CCATTCTAGCAGGACCGGAGGAACGCCCGTCCTTTACGATATCAAAGGACGGCCTCCGGCAGCCACCGAGGAACGGGAGACTATCTGAACCACAGGCGCAGGAGCGAAAAAACTTGACACCTCCCGCAGCGTCTGGTTTTCTGGTGGGTAGCATCGTTCGCAAAAGGCCTTCATAGGGCTCGCCCATGCGGCGTGCCCCCGATGGATACTACGCTCAAGCGGGACATCCGGCTCGTCAACATCGCCGGCATTATGGGGTCGCTCTACGGCTGCCTTGTGTCCGGCGAGATTCTCCTTTTCTTCATTACGCAGTGCCTGAAGATTCCGAAGGAGACTTGGGCGCTCGCCGCGTCGTTCATCCCCATCACGAGCGCGCTGCACCTCGTTTCGGCCTATCTGACGGAGCGCCTACGGCGGCGAAAGGTCTTGAGCTTGACGTGTTTCGCCGTGGCGCGGCTGGCCACGCCGGCCATTACGCTCCTGCCCTTCATCACTGGGGAAACGGAAATACGCTTCCGACTCTACTATTTGGCGACGGCTCTCATCGCTCAAGCGGGCATCGACGCGCTCGGCGTCAGCTCGTGGCTCTCGTGGGTGGCCGACATCGTTCCCGAAGAGCAGCGCGGGCGGTTCTACTCCGTCCGGTTCGCCCTGACGACGACGGCGGGCGTCGTCGGGTTCCTCGGGGCCGGGCGGTTGCTCGATGCCTTCGGGCGCGAAACCCCCTGGGGCTACGTGGTCACGTTCGGCTTCGCGTTCCTCATCGGCGAACTCGACCTCGTGATTCACTCCGGCGTGCCAGACCGCCCGATGGTCGTGCCCGAGGAGCGCATCCGGCTCACGCGGCTCCTGGCCGCGCCGTGGCGCCACCGTGGGTTCCGCAACCTCATCCTGATGCGGTCGCTGCTGGCCTTTGCGGACGGCATCTGCTTCCCGCTCGTGTTCATGTACCTCGTGGACGACCTGGGGCTGGGGCCGACGCAGACGGGGATTCTCGCTGCGGTGTTCATGGTCGCCCAAGCCCTCGCGTTCCCGATGTGGCGCGTCGTCGGCGACCGCGTCGGCTACCGCACGGTGTATCTCATCACCTGCACCTTGAGCGGGGTTGGGATTCTCTACTGGTGGTTCCTTCCGCAGAATAACTTTGCGTTTTTCTTCACGATGCTTGTTCTCGCTCGCGTCTATTTCGGTGCTCTGAACGCAGGGACGCTGCTTGCCGAGATGACGCTGACGATGAACACCGCTCCCGAAAAGCACCGTTCGATGTATTTCGCCCAGGTCAGCACCCTTATTTCCGCGGCAGCCGCCGTCGGCATCTTCTGCGGGCGCTGGGTGTTTCTGAGCACGGATCCGCCAGCGGGGGTTTACTTTCTGGGAACGCGGCTCACGGGAGCGCACATCCTCGTCGGCCTCTTCGGCATCATCCGCCTCGCTGCGGCGCAGTTGGTGCTCCGACGGGTACCCGACGCCCGGGCCGAAGCGGTCTTGCCGCAGATCAGCCGCCTGTTTCGGACAAATCCCATCCGCGTTTTCTCGGTTCTCCTGCCGCTCGAACGCCCCATCTCCGAAGAAACCCGCGCGAAGCACATCGACTACATGACCCGCCTCGTTCCGGCTCACCAACAAGTCGAGCTCGCGGCCGCCGTCCGAACCGTGCTCAAGGACCGCGTGCGCGAGGAAGAGGAACTTTACGGGATCATCGGCCGGGAGCGGGTCACACGCGGCAAGGGCATGGAGCGGATGACGGACGAGATCGCCGGGCTGGCGGCGACGCGCCTGCGGCCAGCGTGGGCCAAAGCGGCCACCGCCCGCATTCTCCGACTCTACAACGAGGGCGACCTCGCGGGATGTGTTCGGACAGCACAACACCTTGCGCACCGGGTGGCCGAGAGCCACTGCTCGGACCTGGCCAATTCGGCACTGGCCGTTATTGATGCCCTGGCCGACAGCGCCGACGTGCGCGGGGCGCTGCGCGAAGAGGCCGTCCTGCTTGCCGTGTACGCCTGTGTGCAGATGCTCCGGGAACCCAAGGGGGACGAGCGGCAATGACCCAGCGGGTCAAGAAGGACATTATTCTGGTGAACGCGGCGGGCGTGATGGGCACGATCTATTGGCGCCTCGCGCTCGGAGAAATCCTGCTTTATTTCGTCACGAAATGCCTCGGGATTGCAAAGGAAGACTGGGCGCTCGTCGCCTCTATTCTGCCCGTTGCGAGCGTGTTCCATTTTGCGTCCGCCTACTTGGCGGAGCATATGGGACACCGGAAGGCCCTGAGCTTGACGTGCTTCGCCGTCGCCCGGCTCGCCGTTCCGGCCATCATGATTGTCCCCTTCGTCACGCGGCCCGAGGACACGACGTTGCGGCTCTACTACCTTGCGGCGGCGCTCATCGCTCATGCGAGCATCACGGCGCTCGGCGCGAGCGCTTGGCTTTCCTGGGTGGCCGACATTGTGCCGAGCGAGCATCGCGGGCGCTTCTGGTCGATGCGGATGGCCCTGGAGACGCTGTTCGACAGCGCCTTCTTCATCGCGGCGGGAGCGCTGCTCGCGTGGCCCCGCTTCTCTCCCGAAAAGCCCTGGGGATACCTCATCGTCTTTGGCTTCGCCTTTGTCTTGGGCGAGCTAGACCTTCTCGTCCATGCGTTCGTGCCCGATCGGCCAATGCCGCCGCCGGAGGAACACGTCCGCTTCCAGACGCTCCTTGTCGCCCCGTGGAAGCACGCGGCGTTCCGGAACCTGATGGTGTTCCGCATCGTTAACACCTTCGGCGCAGGGATCGTCGGACCCTTCGCATTCATGTATATGATCGAGGAGCTCGGCCTGAGCACATTTTGGGTTACCGTCCTTTTTTCCATCAACAGTCTCGCGTCCGTTCTTGCCGTGGGTTTGTGGCGGAGAATCGGCGACCGCCTCGGATACCGCACCGTCGCATCGATTTCCCTGACGATGAGCGCGACCGGGCTGATTTATTGGTGGTTTCTCCCCAAAGGCAACCTTGTCCTCGTGCTGTGCGTCATGGCATTGGCGAAGGGCTGGCACGGCGCGGCCATCTCCGGCTGGATGCTTTCGGTGAACACGATGAACATGAACGTCGCACCGGAGAAGCACCGGTCGGTCTATTTCGCGCAGGTAACGGTTGTCCTGGCGCTGGTGATGGGCTTGAGCACCTTCTGCGGTCGCGCCATCTACATGCAGTTCAACCCGCGTTGGGGGCCGGTCGATTTCCTCGGAACACAGATGACCGGGCTTCACGTGCTTCTCGGCATCTTCGCCTTGCTGCGCTTCCTCTCCGTCAAGGTCTTCCTGCCCAGAGTCCCCGAGGCGAAAGCCGAGGCCGCCTTGCCCCGCATCGAACGGTTGCTTCGGACCAACGCGTTCCGCATTTTCCCGACGCTGTTTTTCTCGATTACCCCTCTTCGCCCGAGGACCGTATCGGACACGCTGAACAGATCAGGAAGCTCATCCCCAGCCCCGACGGCAGCGACCTCCATCCCGCGGTTCGGACTGTGCTCCACGACCCTGTTCACGAAGAACGCGAGTTCTACGGGGCTCTCGACCACGAACGCGACCGGCGCGGGAAGGGGCTGGAACGGCTTCTGGCCGAGGCCGCCGAATCTGCGAAACTCCATATGGCTCCGGCCCGGGCGCGCGCCGCCGTCAAACGCATCACCCGCCTCTATCGTGAGGGCAACCTCGCCGCTTGCCTCCGCAGCATCCATCGGCTCGCCCATCGGATAGCCGACGGATGGAGCTCCCCAATGGCCGAGGCCGCCGTCGCCGTCATCGACGCCCTTGCCGACAAGGCCAAGTCGGGCGAGCTGCGCGACGATGCCGCCGTCCTACTCGCCGTTTACGCCTACCTGCAAATCGTCCGCGAACCCGAACCTGAAAAGGTCTCAGGTTCTGTCAGGAACGGCCCCTGACGCCTCTTCGCTCCCGAGCTCGATTTCCATCCCCGGCGCAGCGGTGATGAGGTTGGTGAAGCCGCGCTCGTTGAAGGCGGACCGCAAAGCGGCGAGAGCATTCGGCTCGCCATGCACGAGGAGAATCTGCGTCGCCGGCGACGCGACGGACTCGGCGTAGGCGAGCACGCCGTCGTGGTCGGCGTGAGCGGAAAAGCCGTTCAACGTTGCAATCTCGCACCGCACGGGGACCATTTCGCCGAAAATCTTGATCTGCTTCTGGCGCTCGACCAGCCGCCGCCCGAGCGTGTGCTCGGCCATGAACCCAACAATCGCGACGGCGTTCTTCCGGCTTGAAACGGAGTGGCGCAGGTGGTGCAGGATGCGGCCCGCCTCGCACATCCCCGACGCGCTGATGATGATCGCCGGCGTCCGCCGCCGGTTCAGCTTCTTCGACTCGGCGACGGACGCGATGTAGCGGATGGACTTGTGCGTGAAGACCGACCCCTCTTCTTCGAGGAAGGCGGCGGTCTCCTCCCCGTAGCATTCCGGGTGCATTCGGAAAATGTCCGTCGCATTGACCGAAAGCGGGCTGTCGACGAAAACGGGGACGCTCGGAATGCGGTTCTCGGCAAAGAGCTTGTGCAGGTAGAAAATGATGTTTTGCGTCCGGCCAACGCTGAAGGCAGGGATGATGAGCTTGCCGCCGCGGTGGACGACACGGGTGACGAGGTCAGAGAGTTCGGCTTCCATGTCCTCGGGCGGGTCGTGGCGGCGGCCGCCGTAGGTCGTCTCGATGATGAGCGCGTCGAGCTTCTCTCCGTTGCCCGTGACCGGCTCGGGGTCGCGGAGGATGGGCATATCGGCGCGGCCGAGGTCTACGGCATATCCAAGCCGGAACGGCTTGCCGTTCCGGTGGATGTGGAGGCGGACGAGAGCGCTCCCGAGGATGTGGCCAGCATCGAAAAACGTCGCCGTCACGTCGGGCAGCGGAGCGAAGCGGCGATGGTAGCCAACGGAGACGAAGTGGCGAAGCACCTTTGTCGCGTCGGCGACGGTGTAGAGCGGCGGGACGGGACGCTCGCCGTTTTTCGCACGCTTGCGATTGATGTAGTCGGCATCGTGTTGCTGGATGTAGGCGCTGTCGCGGAGCATGATG